>NZ_KQ033933.1:0-311497 GCF_000970615.1 Pseudomonas sp. 10B238 | reverse complement strand
TTCGTAAGAGGATCGGGGGTTTGTCTTTGGGCTACAGAAAAGCGCTCGACGGTGATGAACCAGCCATAGCCGTAGCCGAGCCCGGTGTAGCGCGAGCGGGTGTGGGGTGTCCAGGAAGCTTTATCCAGTCCTGCGACAACAAACGCTCTCCGGATGCGCTGAGCCCACCGCGGCGGTATACGCTGAAGGCCAGCAGCGAGCGTGGCGTCATCGCCATCTCGTTTCCGCCCAGGTAGATGCCCTGCGGGTCGCGCGTCCAGGCGCTGATGGCGAAGCCGTCGAGTGGCGCCTGCAATGTGGATTTGCCGGTGCGGCACGTAAGGGTTGCCGAGAGCAGATGGCTGGAGCCCGTCGAATAGATCATCGCCGTGCCAGGGTCGGCCTCGAACGGGCGTGCCAGCGCGGCGCGAACCCAGTTGCGACTCGCCTCGCCACCCAGGCGCCGTAGTTGCGCCCGGAGGGGGAGCCTAGCCCGGCTGCATGCTCAGCAGGTTGCCCACAGTCACCTGCTGCAGGCGCGGATCGGGCTTGCTCGGAAGGTCGCTTTTCAGCAGGCCGGCGATGGGTTGTTCGACGCTCTCGATGACGCCCTTGGCGATGGCGATGCCGACCAGTGCGGAAATCACCGACTTGGAGGCGGATTTGATGTTGCTCGGCGTGGTCGTGCGGTGCCCCGCGGTACCCGCGCTCGGCAAGGATCTCACCACGCTGGGTGATGATCAGGGTTAGACCCTGGCCTGGCGCCAACGTGCAATCCGGGAGCCGGGCGGTGGCCCGGCTCTCGGATGCCGAGCGGGGTTACTGGCGAATCCAGGTCTGCGTACGGCCCAGCGCCTCGATGCCGATGTAGCCGCGGACTTCCAGCTTGTCGCCGCCTTCGAGCAGCTTGGCCTTGGCGCGGTAGGTCTTGCCCTTGGCCGGGTCGAGGATGGTGCCGTCGCTCCAGGCCTGTTCACCGTTCGGCTTGAGGTCCCAGAGGATGGTCATGCCGGTGATGGGCTGATCCTTGCGCTCGCCGTCGCATTCGCTGCAGACCGGGTTCGGTCCGTGATCCGACTTGAGAATTTCGGCGACTTTGCCGCTCAGCGTGCCGTCAGCGGCCTGCTGGATTTCGACGATGGACTTGGGCTTGCCGGTTTCGTCGTCGATGGTCTGCCAGCGGCCGGCAGGCGATTCGGCGGCGAAGGCCAGTGACGAGAGCGAGAGTGGCAGGGCCAGCAGCAGGGCATTGAAAAGAGGACGCATGGTGTCTCCAGTGACGGAAAAGGCAGCGCCGACTGTAGCACCGGGCCTTTGCCTGCGCTGGCCCTGGCCGGCTGACCGGTTGGTTCTCGTCGCTTTCGCCATCCTCAGTCGTCCTGATCGCGGGATGGCTGGCGCCCGATCGCGGCCGCCAACGCCAGTGCCACGACCGAGCTGTGTGCAGCGTTGGTGCCGTGGTTGGCCCTCAGGAACAGCTGGAATTCGCTGTGCAGGCCCTGGCTCGACAGCCGCTGCAGACGGTCGACCAGATCCCGGGCATTGCCGACCATGCGCCGCTCGGCCATATGGCGCTGGCGCGGGTCGTCCATGGCGGCATCCGCCGCGGGCTCTTCGGCACCGCCAGCGGTGACCAGCAGGCGTGCGGCGACAGGCTGGTCCGCGAGCTGCTGTTCGAACGCTTCGAGCGTGCGTTCGACGTAGCCCCTGTACCACCAGATCGACGGACTGGCGGCGACATAGCCCTGAAATGTCTGCGGCTTGGTGACCAGTGTGTAGAGGGTGAACAGGCCGCCGTAGGAATGGCCGAACAGGGTCTGCCGTCGGGCGTCTACCGGGTAGCGGCTGGCGATCAGCGGTTTGAGTTCGTGCTCGATAAAGCCCAGAAAGTCATCGGCACCGCCCGATGGTGGCGGTTCGCGGCCCGGCAGGCGCTGGCGATCCTCGGCCTTGGGCGTGTAATCCTCGGCGCGCGCCTTGAAGTCGTACAGAGCCTCGCCGGGGTAGCCGATGCCAACCACCAGTACCGAATCGCGCAGGCTTGGGTCGGGTCGATCCTCCAGCGCCTGGGCCTGCATCGCCAGTCCCGGAAACAGGGCGTTACCATCCAGCACATAGAGCACCGGATACCCGCCCGGCGGTGGCGCATGTCGCGGCTCGGAGACGAAGATGCGGTAGCCCCTGCCGGTGCGTTGTGAATGCAGGTCATGCTGGCTGCTGTGCGGCAGCCGAACCGGCTGCCAGCCCGCTTCTTCCCCGGCGTGTGCCTGTACGGCGGCAAGCCCCAGACCTACCAGCAGGGCGCCTTTCATTGCTCGACCTGCCTGTGGCCTGGCGGTAGCGGCCCGTCCAGCCAGTTCACCTTCAGTGCTTCCTCGCCCGAGAAGCGATGGAGGTGGTCGTCGATGACGAAGCGCAGGCGCTTTTCCGCCTCGCCGGCCTCGGCCTGGCAGTCGATCAGCAGTCGCTCGTCATCGGCGAACATCCGGCACTGGCCGAAGGCGAATTCGACCTGCGCCTGACGTTCGTCCAGCTGGACTTCGGCCTTGTGCGCGAAGTGTTTGCACAGTCGCATCATGTTGCGTGACGCGCGGGATGTCGCCACCTGGGCGTGAAACTGGGGCATGGTGATCTCCGGAAGTCAGCCGCCGACGCCTACGGGCGCAGGCGGCCAGGTGGATCAGAACTCGTAACGGGCGCCCACCGTGAAGCTGCGCGACGGGCCGTAGAAGTTGAAGGTGCCGACGCTGCCAACCCGCGAAACGTATTTGCGGTCGAGCAGGTTGTTCACGTCGAAGGTGCCGGTCAGCTTGTCGGTGATCGGGTAGGACAGCTTGGCATCCACCACTGCATATCCTGGAGCGCTGAGGCGCGGGCTGCCGGCGCGTTCGATGTAGTAGTCGCTCATCGCGGTCACGCCACCACCGATCCCCAGGCCACGCAGGGAACCGCCGGGCAGGGTGTACTTGGTCCACAGCGAGGCCTGGTGCTGGGGCATCAGCGCGAAGAGCGCGTTGTCGTCACCGGCCAGGTTCTCGGTCTTCATGTAGGTGTAGCCGGCCAGCACTTCCCAGTCAGGGGTCAGGTAGCCGCTGATTTCCAGTTCGCCACCGCGGATGCGGGTCTTGCCGGTGGCCTCGTAGACGCCGCTGATCGGCGCGCCGCTGTCCTCGATGGCGCCGGTCGCGCGGTTCTCGTCGGTGAGCTGGAAGGCGGTGATGCGCGCGTTCAGGTCGCCGCCGAAATAGCTGCCCTTGATGCCCACCTCGTACTGCTCGCCTTCGCGCGGGTCGATGATGCGGCCGTCGGCACCGGCCTCGCTCTGCGGCTTGAATACCTGCGAGTAGCTGGCGTAGAGGGAGTGCTGGTCATCCAGATCGAACACCAGGCCGCCGTAGGGCGTGACATAGCCGGACTCGCGCACATCCTGCGTGGCGCTGCTGTTCTCGCCTTCGAAGCTGCTGACCCGCGCGCCACCGATCAGCGCCAGGCGCTGGATCGGGCGGAAGGTCAGCTTGGCGTAGAGGCCGGCTTCGCGCTCATCGGTTTCGGTCGGTGTGCCGAAGGTGACGTTCGGCTTGCTGGTGTCGCCCGGCCGGTAGCTGGCGACGTCGATGGCGCCGAGATTGCCGCGGGCGTCCGCGTACTCGGTCTCGTAGCGTTTGAAATCGCTGCCGATGACGAACTCGCTGACCTGCCCGAGCAGCTCGAACGGCTGGCTGTAGTTGGCATCGACGGCGAGGGTGTCCTGCTCCAGATCGCGGGCGGTGTAGGCCAGGCTGGTCGCGCCGCTGTTGACGTTGCGCGCGGTGAAGGCATAGAGGTAATCGGTCGCGCGCCTGGAGCCGCGCACCGCCACGCGACCGTAGCCGCCATTGTCGAAGCGATGGGTCAGCTCGGCGACGACGTCGGTGCCGCGGCTGTCGAAATCACCCCAGTCGGCGCCCAGGTAGGTCGAGCGGCTGAAGTCTTCCAGGCTGCCGTCGATGGCGGCCGGATAGCCGTTGTGCGGGAGGATGTCCTTGGTCTGGTGGATCAGCCCGAAGGACATGACGGTCGCGTCGGACAGGTCGATGTCCAGCGCGCCGTAGAAGCTCTCGCTGGTGTTGGTGTTGTAGTCGACTTCGCCGTTGGTGTCGGCGCGGGAAATCACCGTACGGCCGCGCACGCGCCCCTGGTCGTCGAGCGGCCCGGACAGGTCGGCTTCCAGATAATTGGTGTCCCAGCTGCCGTAGCGCCCGGTCAGGCTGCCCTGGAATTCGCGGGTCGGGCGCTTGCGCACCATGTTGACGATGCCGCCCATCTCGCTGGTGCTGTTGAACAGCCCGGACGGCCCGCGCATGACCTCGACCCGATCGAACGGTGACAGCGACGGCAGCGTACCGTTGATGCTGGCCATCGGGGCGGGCAGGCCATCGATGTTGAATTCGTCGTACTCGTAGCCGCGCGCATAGATCGACGAGCGACCGCTGTCGTTGGTCAGGGTGCGCAGGCCGGTGGAGTACTTGGCCAGATCATCCAGGTTCACGAACTGGCGGTCGCGGATGTAATCGCTGGTGTACACGCTGATCGACTGCGGAATGTCGCGCAGTTCGGCCGGCGTCTTGGTGCCGACGGTGGCGGCCGGCACGGTGTAGCCGCCGCTTTGCTCCGAGGACGGCATGTCGTACAGGCGGTTGCCTTCTACGGTGATGCTCTCCAGCTGCACCGGTTCGGCCTGGGCGGCGACGCTCTGCGCCAGGGCGCTCAACGGAAACGGGGCGAGCAGGCCGGCGAGCAGCAATGGCCTGAGGCTTGAGGTGCGGAGAATTCTGTCCATGGGCGGCTCCTGTCGCAGCGGCGGCGACGAGTTGGCAAACGTTCGCGCTACTTAATGATAATGATTTGCATCAAAAGATGTCGGCGCGTAGTCTGCCACCCAGCCGCTTCGCGAACCTTTGCGGGGCCGAACATTTGCTTTGCAATCCCGTCAGTTCGAGGCGCAGCGCCGCATGAATCAAGCTGATCACATCATTCGTGGCGATGAGTTGCCGGCCATGAGTAGGCCGGGGCTGCGCCTGTCCAACGAGGATGACGACCGCCTGCTCTACGGCCGGGTGAAGTGGGCGCAGCTGCGGGATGGCCTGTCGCTGCACTGGTCCGATTGCGAAGAGCTGCAGGATTTCGTCACCGAAAACGTGGTTGGCCCGCGGGTATCGTTCGTGCTTTTTCTGCAGGGCCAGAGCCGGGTCAGCTATGGCGAGCTGTCGCTGACGCTCGGTCAGTCGGCGTCTCAGCGAGCGCCCGAGGGCGTGGCGGTTTCGATGAACGAGCCAGTGCTCTTCCGCCGCCAGGCGCGCCGCGGCAGTCATATCCGCAAGCTGGTGGTGAGCCTGACGCCGGAATGGCTCGAAGGGCGTGGAGAGGGTGTCGCCTCGAGCGATGGCGCGATTCGCCACTTCATGGATAGCCATCTCGTACCGCGCATCTGGAAGCCCTCGGCGCGGCTGCTGACGCTGGCCGAGCAGATGCTCAACCCGCCCGGCTATGACCCGCTGCTTCAGGGGCTGTACCTGGAAAGCCGCGCGCTGGACATCGCCTGCGAGGCACTGATCAGCCTGGGTGATGGCTCGGCGTCGGCGGAACAGGGCCTGCGTCCGCAGGAGTACCGCCGTCTGCAACGCCTCCTTGCGCTCCTCGACAGCGGTGAGGCCGACGACTGGACGCTGGAGCGCATCGCCCGGGACGTGGGCGTCAATGCCACCACGCTGCAACGGCAGTTTCGCCTGTTCAAGGGCATGACCGTGTTCGAGTACCAGCGTGCCCGCCGGCTGCAGCTGGCGCGGGAAGCATTGGAGCGCGAAGGTGCCAGCGTAAACGAGGCCGCCTGGCGCGCCGGTTATAACAGTCCCGCTAACTTCGCCACGGCATTCAAGCGCCATTTCGGCATCACCCCGCGGCAGGTACGGGCGAGGGTCTAAGCGCTTGGTAACCGACCTGCTCGGTGATGAATGTATCGGCTCCATGAGCGACATGGAGAACGATAAGACCATTGCGCTTCGCGATGAGTTATGCGGGACATTCCAGATGCGCGTAAGTGTCAGATTGCTACCGTAAAGGACCACGTCGGCGAGCAGCATCTGATAGACAAACGCTTCGCCATCGGGCACCTGCAGTCGAGCAGTAAGTACGAGCACAACTACGAAAAGCTAAAGGCCGAGCATAATTGCACTGTGCGAAGCCGCGGGCCTCGACGTAAGCGAGGTCCAGCGCGTCTTCACCCCAACACATTCACGCAGCTTTACATGACATACAGACGCCAGACCGATGACGACGTTGTGCTACGCACCCAGGCCGCGTTCGAGCAACTGCAGACTGGTGCCACGGTGGGCGGGTTGACGGCAGGGGCATCACTGATCCGTGCCACCGGGTTATCTCAAGGCCCTGTGCCCTGTTCGAATTCATTGAGCGCCTTACGGCAGCCGACCCCAGAGCCTTCTCCGAGTCCAGCCTCCAGCCAAGGCAGGATGGCCAACGGCGGCGCTACCAAGGCACCGACAACACTGGCGACGGCACGGGCTGCCAATTCGCCGGTCACCACGCTGACCTGCGGGTTGCTCAAGGTGCCCTGCAGTTCCACAGGTGAGTTGCCGGAAAACAGGCTGATGTCCTTGGCATGCGCTTCGAATGCCAGGTTTAGGCGTTCGCTGTCGAGCTTGATGGTGCCCCCGCCAGTGATGTTGCTGTCGGTGGTGCTGATGAAGAACTGCTCCAGCTTCGCTATGCCATCTGTCGAGTCGAAACGCAGATAGGTGCAGTTCATTGGCACCTGATCGTCGTCAGCGAGCGCGGCCAGCGCAGCTTCCCCTGCATCCAGGCCGAGCAATTCCATGGCGAGCATATCCAGCTTCCCGCCAGACATCGCAAGTTCCAGCTTGCCATCGAGTGCAGCCGCCATCTCGCCCAGGGAGTGTCCTTTGAAGTTCAGGTCCAGCTGGCCGCCAATGGTCCCGGCCGAATCCTGCGCTACCTGCGGAAGGTCAGCCTCGCGTAGGACAGGGGACAGATTGACGCTGGTGATATCCAGATGCAGTTCACCCGTCGGTTGCGGTGGACGTACGTCCAGACGCAGGCGGCCATTGGCTTTTCCTTTGCCGATGGCGAGCTTCAAGGGTTCAGTCACCAGAACGCCTTCGTCCAGCTCGACTTTGAAGTCGACAGCGTTCAGGGGAATGTCTTTAGCGATCACCTGGACCGCCTCGTAGCGGACGATGGCGTCGCGGTCGCGTAACGCATCGAGTCCAAGCGGTTCATCGGAAAACATTTGCCCGTCAGTGGGGTCGGTCGGCGTGCCGGGCGCTTTAAGGTCAGAGGTATAGAGGGTGTCTGAATGCAGATTGGCCCATAGCATGGGGCGACCGCTGAGGTCGAGGCGAACGTCGCCGCTGAGGTCGCTCTGGCCCCACTGCGCACGCAGATCCTGCAGCCGCAACTGCTGATCTTCCCAGAGAAGCTGGCCGCGCAGCTGGTAGCCTGCCAGCGAAGGCAGGCTCAGGCCTGTGAGCGGGTTGAGGTTCGCCGGGTTCGGACCCTCGAGCGAAATCGCGAGATCCGCCGCCTCCAACTGCAACGGATCGGTGATGGTGCCATTCACGCTCAGCCTGCTTTCGCGCGACGTCACCGTACCTTCGACGGGATAGGGTTGATCGTCGAACAAGGCTTCCAGCGCACCGACATCAAGTTCAAACTGCAGCGGCACCTCGTTGCGCCAGGCCTCGCCCGTCACATGCAGCCCAGAGTCCGTGGAGGTGGCGTCCACTTCGATCCGCAGGTCGCGAGCGGGGTTTGTATAGCTCAGGTGCGTGTCGCTCAGGCGGGCTGAGTTCTGCCCCAGCTGCGCATGCAACTCACCGTCCAACGTGCCCAGCTTCGGGTAGCCCAGCGGCTCAAGCGCGCGGCCCAGGTCCAGCGCCTCGACGGAGAGATCGACCGTTCCGCTCAGTGAATCCTTGGTCAGATCAAGCGAGCCGTTGGCGCTGATCGACCCGTCGCCTTGCTCGGCGTGCAGTTGCTCGATCTGTAAGCGCTGCTCTGCCAGGCTGCCCTTGAGCACGATGTCGCTCAGCGCGGCATCGCCATAGAGGAGCTGATCCAGGCTGAGGTCGACCTCGCCGCGATAGCGACGCAACGGCTGCAGCAGATTCTGGGCACGCTGTTGCAACGATTGCTTGTCACCCTTTGCTTTCGATTGAGTGCTGTCCTGCTTGGCGTTAAGCAAGCGCATCACGCCCCACCGATTGAGGTCGAGCCGGTTGCCTTGCATGTGCACGTTCAACTCCGGGGTTTCGCCGCGCTCCAGGATCAGCGAGCCGGTGAGGTGACTTTCGCCGGTCTTCAGATCCACGTCTTGCAGCGCCCAGCGCTGCCCATCTCGCTTGAGCTGAGTATTGAAGTCGAATGCCGGAACGTCGATGGCCGGATTATCGAAGGCCATCAGCTCGGCCGAGTCCGGCGCGCTCACCGTCAGCTTTCCTTGCAGGGTATCGAGCTGCGGCAGTTGCTTGGCTTCACCGTTGAAGTGCGCCTGGATATCACCCAGTTGCGCGTCGAGCTCAACCGCATAGGGCGCACCGCTGGCCAACGCCTGGGAAGGTGGCCCGCCAGTCAGGCTCAGTTGCAGTGGTTTGCTCTGCACGCTCCCCTGGCCTTCGATGGAGAGCTGTCGCTGGTCCGGGCCGTTATCGGTTGTGGCGATATCAAGGGTGACCTCGGCGTCCAGCGCGGCGTCGCGATAGGTGAGTCGCCCGTTCTGGATGCGGATGGTATCGGGCTGGATGGGCAAGCTGCTGTCGCTGGAGCTGTCTTCGCTTGTCAACGCGGCCCAGTTGGAGCGGCCATCCGCCTGCCGGGCCAGATGAACCTCAGGCTGTTCGAGCTCGAGCAATTGCAGGCTGAGGTTGCCAGTCAGGAGCGCACCGACATCGATCTCTGCCTGCATCGCATCAAGCTTGAGCATATAGGGGTGTTTGGCCCACTCGGGGTTGGCTATTTCAACATTGCTTACGCTGATCCCCAGCGGAAACCCCCAATCGATGTCGAGGTTTCCGATCTCTACCTCGCGACCATCCAGACGCTGGCTCAGTTGGGCTTCGATCTTTTCCCGTGCCCACTGCGTTTGCACCAGCACTGCTGCAATCACCACGAGCAGCACCAGGCCCGCCAGCACGATTCCAAAGATTTTCGCTGCCTTCGCCACGTTGCCTCCTGATCCGGTTTCGCTCGTGCGCGATACGTGAGGGTCAGCTGCAGTCGGATGCAGCCCTGTGAAAGTGTCGACCCCTTACCGGGCGGAAAAGATCACTGCAAATTTCCCAGGCACGGCCATAGGCAACAGCGGCGAGTCCCGCAGAAGCGACGAAAGACAGGTGAGATAGGCGCGAGGGCAAGCCGCAGAGACGGACGAACGGCGTCGCCGTCGTCCGTGCTTGAAAGGAGGTTAACCCTGCAGGTCGGCCAGCATCGCAGTCGCCACCGCTTCGGCGACCTTGATGCCGTCGACACCGGCCGAGAGGATGCCACCGGCGTACCCGGCGCCCTCGCCAGCGGGGTACAGGCCGCGGGTGTTGATGCTTTGCAGGTTCTCGTTGTCGCGCTTGATCCGCACTGGTGAAGAGGTGCGCGTTTCGATACCGGTGAGGATCGCGTCGGGGCGGTCGAAGTCGCGGATCTGCTTGCCGAACGCCGGTAGGGCTTCACGGATAGCCTCGATCACGTAGCCGGGCAGCGATGGCGCCAGATCGCCCAGCCGCACGCCCGGCTTGTAGGAGGGTTCGACTTCGCCGAATTCGCTGGACGCACGACCGCGGATGAAATCGCCGACCAGTTGGCCGGGTGCGCAATAGTCGCTGCCGCCCAGTTCGAAGGCGTGCGATTCGAGGCGTTCCTGCAACTCGACGCCCGCCAGCGGGCCGCCGGGGAAGTCCTCTTCCGGGTTGATACCGACGACGATGCCGGCATTGGCGTTGCGCTCGTTGCGCGAATACTGGCTCATGCCATTCGTGACCACCCGGTTGGGCTCGGACGTGGCCGCCACCACGGTGCCTCCCGGGCACATGCAGAAGCTGTAGACCGCCCGGCCGTTCTTGGCGTGGTAGACCAGCTTGTAGTCAGCGGCGCCCAGCTCTGGATGCCCGGCGTACTTGCCCAGGCGGGCATTGTCGATGAGCGATTGCGGGTGCTCGATGCGAAAGCCTACGGCGAAGGGCTTGGCTTCGATATAGACGCCGCGCTCATGCAAGATGCGGAAGGTGTCGCGCGAGCTGTGACCGAGGGCGAGCACCACATAGCGGCTGCGGATTTCTTCGGCATCCCCCAGGCGCACGCCCTGGATGCGGCCGTCCTCGATGATGAAGTCGACCACGCGGCTGTCGAAGCGCACTTCGCCGCCCAGCGCCTTGATTTCCTCGCGCATGGTCGAGACCACGCCGGTCAGGCGGAAGGTACCGATGTGCGGCTTGCTGACGAACATGATCTCTTCCGGCGCGCCGGCGCGGACGAACTCGTGCATCACCTTGCGACCGTAGAACTTCGGGTCCTTGATCTGGCTGTAGAGCTTGCCGTCGGAGAAGAGGCCGGCACCGCCCTCGCCGAATTGCACGTTGGATTCCGGGCTCAGCACCTTCTTGCGCCACAGCGCCCAGGTGTCCTTGGTGCGGCTGCGCACGTCACGGCCGCGCTCCAGTACGATCGGCTTGAAGCCCATCTGCGCCAGGGTCAGCGCGGCGAACAGGCCGCAGGGGCCGAAGCCGATCACCAGCGGACGCTCCTCCAGCCCCTCGGGCGCCTGGCCGACCGGGTAGTAGCCTGTGTCCGGCGAGACGCGGATGTTGCGGTCGTCAGCCAGACGTTCGAGCACCTTCGCTTCGTCGGTCACGCTGACGTCGATGATGTAAACGAAGGTGATCTCGCTGTTCTTCTTACGCGCGTCGTAGCTGCGCTTGAAGACGGTGAAGTCGAGCAGTTCGGTGTCGCTGATTTTCAGGCGCGTGACGATGGCCTGGCGCAAGGCCTCAGCGGGGTGATCGAGGGGCAGTTGCAGTTCGTTGATGCGAATCATGACAGGTCCTGGCCGGTAGCCCCGGCAGAGGTAAGGTGGCGGCGCGGCGAACCTGGGCAGTTCGCGCGGCGCGCAGTGTAGCCGCGGCGGGGCAGGCTGTCATGAGCCTGGAACGAAGGGAGCGAGCCGGCCATCGCGGGCGGCAGCCGGTCGGCTCGGTTGGTTTACTGCAGGATTACCCGCGCATTGACGGGCTGCAGCGGACGGTTGTTGGCCTCGCCTACAGCATCAGTCAGGGCCTGAATCTGTGCGCTCGAGGCCACGACCGGTTGCTTGAGCACCAGCCAGCGAACCCCTTCGGAGCAGGGCGGCGTGGTGAGCGAGCCGCTGAAGCGGTAGTAATCCAGATCCGCCGGCAACATGTCTCGGATATTCACCGCAGTGGGGATCGGTTGCGTGTCGCCCTCTGCGGGCAAGCTGTCCCAGAGTTTCGCCAGTACCGGATTCTGCTCGCCCTCCTTGAACATCAGCGCCACCACCGCCAGGTTGCCTGCTTCGTCGGCATGTACCAGATGGCCTTCCAGCGGGTAAGACTGCCCCTTTATCTGGTTTTCACTGGGCATGTGGAAGTGAAACTGGATCAGCTGAAAGGTCTTTCCATCCAATGTAAGGGTGCTTCCGGGTTTGTAGGCGACCTGGACGGTATGACCGCTATTGACGACTTCGCTCGCGCCGGCGGCATAACTGACCATCAACGGCTCCAGTTCGGCTTCGACGAAACCGTCCAGGTTGACGGGCGACTGGTTCTTGCCGCTGCAGGCGTTGAACTCGGGCGTGAGCTTCGCCCAGTTCTCCGGGCCTGTTTCACCCGCGTATTCCCAATTCGTGCCCGGCGTGACTGCCAGCGCATGGCTGCAGAAGAACAGAGTGGCGAGCGAAGGGGCAAATTTCATGACAAGTTCCTCGACTTCATAGGACGACGGCGATGTCTGCCGTCTGGTTATGCGGCTCCTGCCTGGCGTGTGGTTACACGCTGTAAAAAAGAAGCTTGCTGAGCAAGCGTTCCGAATGCTGGCCCAGCGACCCAGGCGTCATTCTTTTTTGTCGTCTCAATCCAGGCGGCGTTCTTTTAATCCGACGGGGTGCGGTTGGGCGTCGGATGGGCGATGCGCTTTTCGCTTCCCTTTCCGGTTGGCGAACTTCACCATGCGCGCCTTGTATATGTATTGAAGCCGGAGCGACCCCATGATCAATAACGATGTGATGCGCAGCCTGCGCTACATCCTCAACGTCAATGACGCCAAGATCGCCGAGATCACTCGGCTGACGGGTTGCGAAATTCCCGATAGCGAGGCGGTGTCTTACCTGGCGAAGGAAGACGAGGAAGGCTTCAAACCCTGTCCGGATCGGATCATGGCGCACTTTCTCGATGGCCTCGTGATCTACAAGCGCGGCAAGGATGAGAGTCGGCCGATTCCACCCATCGAATTGCCGGTGACCAACAACACAGTGCTGAAAAAATTGCGTGTGGCCTTCGAATTGAAGGAAGACGACATGCACGCGATTCTTCAATCGGTCGACTTCCCCGTATCCAAGCCCGAACTCAACGCATTGTTCCGTAAGGCTGGACACAGCAACTACCGAGCGTGCGGCGACCAGCTGCTGCGTAACTTTCTCAAGGGGCTGGCGCAGCGCAGCAACTGAGCAAGCTCGCCTGTAGAGCCGTCAGGCATGAAAAAGCCCCGTTATCGACGGGGCTTTTTCGTATCGCCGAGCGTTAGCTCTGGATCATCGAGATGACCTTGTCACGCAGCTGAGGATTATTCTGCACCGCCTGGTTGATGGCGTTGTATTCCTCGATGCTCAGGTTGTTGTTTTCAACTGTCTCCATCATCTTTTCGTTGGCCTGCTGCTGCAGCTGTTGGGCTTCGGCCGGGTCTCCGGTCTTCTCCAGCTTGGCGGTAAAGTCCTGGCGAATCTCCATGATTTCACCCAGCGAGTCGGCAAACTTTTCCAGCTTCTTGTCGCTGATGTCCGACGCTTGCATCGCCGGCGCTGCTTGAGGGGCTTGTGGCTGGCTAGCTTCCTGAGCGGAAGCCAGGGAGGCACCGGCTGCCATGAACAGGGCAAACAGGCTGGTGGACACGAGGCGAGTATTGAACTTGATCATGGTGGTAGTCCTGATAGTGGAAAAGGCGAACAAGCCTTAGCATCAGCCATGCCACTCACCGCTACTGTCCCTAACTGCCTGATTTCATAGAGATCCGACCATCCGTCCCGTTCGCCTCGACGGTCAGATGGGCGGTGTGTATGGTGCCAGAATGGCACATGTAGCAGTTTGGCAGCGAACCTCGACGTTGCGCGGGGCGTTGCTCCTCAAGGTGGTAATTCCTCTCGTCGCGATCATGCTCGGCTTCAGTTACCTGTTGCTGTGGACGGTCGAGCGCAACAGCGAGCGGCGTTTGCAGGAGGAGGTCGAACTGGTAGCCCGCGCCGTGCGGCTGCCACTCAGCGACAGCCTGGAAAAGCAGCACGACCGGACCGCACAACAGGTGCTCGAGTCTGTACTCGGTGTCGGCCGTGTCTATGGCGCCTACCTGTACGACGATCAGGGGGCGCTGGTGGCCTTCGCCGGTGCTATCGAGCCGGACCAGGACCAGTCCTCGATCCAGCAGCTGACCGCTGACGGTAAACGCCGTGGCGGCTATCAGCGCATCCGTGGGCGTGAGGTCTATTCCTACTTCCTGCCGTTGGAGCAGAGCGGTGGGCGCATCAACGGGCTGTTGCAGGTCACCCGCCGCTGGAACGATTTCGAGCGTGACACCCGGCAGCTGCGGGTGATTGCTGGCATCTGCGCGGCGGTGCTGGCACTGGCGGCCGTTTGCATCGTCCTGCTCGGGCACTGGTCGGCTATCGGCCGGCATCTGCGCGAACTGACGCAGAGCATGGCTCGGGTTGCGGCTGGGGAGCGCAAGCACCGTGCCCCGCGCAGCGGCCCGCAGGAAATTGCCGTCCTTGGCCGGGCGCTGAACCAGATGCTCGACAGCATTGCCGATGCCGAACAGCGCATGGCCGAGCAGAAGGCCCGCGAGGCGGAACTCGAGGCGCGCCTGCGACGGTCCCAGCAGCTCGCCGCCGTGGGCCGACTCGCGGCGGGCGTCGCTCATGAGTTGGGTAGTCCGCTGAGCGTGATCGATGGCAAGGCCCAGCGCATATTACGCAGCGAGAGCCTGGAGGATGGCCCGCGCAAGGGGCTGCTGCAGATCCGTAGCCAGGTGCAGCGCCTGAGCGGCATCGTCCGTCAGCTGCTGGACTTCGGTCGCGCGGCGGGGCGGCCGCCGCGCCGCATGCCAGCTGATGTGCTCGCCCATTCGGCCGCCGCGGCGGTCGCCGACGAGCTAACGGCCCTCGATGTCCGGCTGCAGCTCCAGGCCCCGCCTGATCCGCTGCACTGCGAGGTCGACCCGCCGCGGTTCGAGCAGGCATTGACCAATCTGCTGCGCAACGCGGCGCAGGCCAGCCCGGGCGGGCAGGTGGTCCTGCGCTGGTGGGCAGAAGCCGACAGGCTGTTGTTTCAGGTCGAAGATGACGGTCCGGGCGTTGCCGAAGAGCACCGCGCGGCTTTGTTCGAGCCCTTCTTCACCACCAAGGCGGTGGGCAAGGGCAGTGGCTTGGGACTGGCGGTAGCGCACGGCGTCGTTGCCGAGTGTGGTGGGCGTATCGAACTGGTTCAGGGATCGCTGGGCGGTGCGGCTTTTCGTATTTCGCTGGCGCTGGCCGATGAGGAGCAGGGCAATGCAAACGGATGACAGTGCGCCCCAGCGAGTTCTGGTGGTGGAGGATGACGACAGCCTGCGCCAGCTGCTGGTAGAGGAGCTGGAAGACCGCGCGCTGCAGGTGCAGGCTGTGGCAACCGCGGAAGAGGCCCTGACGCGGCTGGATGGCTGGGAGCCGGACCTAGTGGTGAGCGACCTGCGCCTGCCGGGCGCCGATGGCATGTGGCTGCTGCGCAGGGTCAAGGCCATGCAGGCGGCACCGGCGTTTCTGGTGATCACCGCGTTCGGCAGCATTCAGCAGGCGGTCGCCGCGCTGAAAGAGGGGGCGGACGAATTCCTGACCAAGCCGCTGGACCTGGATCATCTGGGGCTCGCGGTCTCGCGCGCATTGGAAACCCGGCACCTGCGGGACGAGGTGCGGCGTTTCCAGCAATTGCTCAGCGACGACCGTTTCCACGGCATGCTCGGCCGCAGCCGGGTAATGCGCGAGCTGTTCGACCAGATCCGTCAGCTGGCGCGGGCCGCCGGCCCCGTGCTCGTCATCGGCGAGAGCGGGACCGGCAAGGAGCTGGTGGCCCGTGCCGTTCACGCCGAGAGCGAGCGGGCACAGCGACCGTTTCTGGCGATCAACTGTGCCGGGCTGCCCGCTGAGCTGCTGGAAAGCGAATTCTTCGGACACGCTGCCGGGGCCTTTACCGGTGCCAGCCGCGCCCACAAGGGGCTGTTCCAGCAAGCCGATGGCGGCACCCTGTTCCTCGACGAGATCGGCGAAATGCCGCTGCCGCTGCAAGCCAAGCTGCTGCGCGTGCTGCAGGAAGGCACCATCCGTCCGGTGGGCGGCGAGCGCGAGCTGAGCGTGGACGTACGCATCATCGCCGCCAGTAACCGCCCCCTGGAAACCGCCGCTGGCCGCGAGTCGTTCCGCGAGGACCTGTTCTTCCGTCTGGAGACCTTCATCCTGCCGGTTCCGCCGCTACGCGATCGCGAAGAAGACCGTGAGTTGCTTGCCGCCGGCTTCGTCGCGCATTTCGCTGCGCGGGACAGCCGGCCGGTGCGGGGCCTGTCGCAGGCAGCGCTGGAGCAGCTCAGGCGCTATCCATTTCCCGGTAACGTGCGCGAATTGCAGAACGCCATGGAGCGTGCCGTGACCTTTTGTCATGGCCGCAGCATCGAGCTGGAACACTTGCCGACGCGCATCGCTGGTTACCAGCAGAGCGCACCCGAAGCGCGTTCCGATGACCTGCTCGGGGCCATGATCGACGGGCCCCTGCTGCCAACACTGGACGAGCTGGAAATGCGCTATATCCGCCACGTGCTGGAGCGGGTCGAGGGCAACAAGCGCCGCGCCGCTGCACTGCTAGGCATCGGCCGGCGGACGCTTTATCGGCGTCTGGGCGAGCAGGAGCAGGACGACAACGGTTGATCCCGCCGAGCCGGTCGCCGGAAAGCGGCGGTGGCGGCCGCCTCTGCTCCAGCAGACAGACACTGCGCCTGAGCGAGAACAGTTTGCGCGGCACCAGACGAGTTGATCGGTGGGGGGCTAGCTGAGCTGTACAGCGGTGCGCGGCGGCAATTGCTCCAGGCGCAGTTCGGCCTGGGACAGATTGCGCACCGCCACCCACTCTGCCAATGCCGTGACCGAACGCGGCGGCGAGATCAGGTAGCCCTGGAACAGATCGCAGCCGGCCTGCAACAGTGCGGATTGTTTCTCCAGGCTGTCGACACCCTCGGCATTCACCCGTTTGCCTTGGGCCTGACAGAACGCAACGATCGCCGTCAGGCTCTGCTGCATCTCCGGGCGGGTCAGTCGCTCGACGATCGCCATGTCCAGTTTGATGGTATCGGCCGGGTATTCGAGCAGCTGCTGGATCGAGGTGTAACCGACCCCAAAATCGTCGATGGCAACACGGAACCCGGCCATCCGGATCGCATGCACCGCCGCCATGGTGTTGCTGCAGAGCTCGGTGGCGTAGGTCTCGGTGAGCTCGATCTCGATGCGGCTGGTGCAGATGTCGTAATGTGCGGCGCGCTCAGCCAGGTAGCTGCACAGGCGGTCATCGTCCAGTTGCGCCGATGACACGTTGATCGCCAGGATGACACCCTCACCGAACAGCCTGACCAGTTGCGGATAACCGGCCAATGCGTGATCGATGACCCAGCTATCGATTTTCGGAAACAGGCCAGCACGCTCGGCGATGGGAATGAATTCGCCGGGCGAGACCGTGCCCAGCAGCGGGGAATGCCAGCGCAGCAGTGCCTCGCAGCTGACCACTGCGCCTTCACGATCCACTGCGGGCATATACACCAGGCGGAATTGTTCGTCGCCATCGAGCGTACGTAACTGTTCCTCGATTACACGGATGCGCTGGTCGCGTTGCTCCAGCTCCGCCGAAAAAGCGACCGCGAAGTTTTTGCCTAGGGCCTTGGCCTGATACATCGCGGTGTCGGCGCGTGTCAGCAGCTGGGTGATCGAGGCGGCATCCTCGGGATAACGGGCGGTGCCAATGCTGACGCTGACCTGATAAAGACGATCCTCCACACTGAAGCCGCCGCGGCACAGGCCGAGCAACGCATCAGTGAGTTCGGGCAAGCTGTCGCTTCCGGCTGGCGACAACAGCAGGACGGCGAACTCGTCACCGGACAGCCGCGCAAAGGCTGTTTCGGTAGCCGGATGGGCCTCGCAATGGCGATCCAGCGTGCCCTGTACACGCAGGGCAAAGATCCGCAATAGCGTATCGCCGGCGTCATGGCCGTGCTGATCGTTGACCTGTTTGAAGTTGTCCAGGTCGAGGAACAGCAGGGCCAGCCGTTGTCCGCCTTGCTCGCACTTTTCATGCATGGCTGCCGCCAAGATGCCGAAGTGGGCGCGGTTGCTGATGTGAGTCAGGCTGTCGGTCCAGGAGATTTCCTGAATGCGCTGCAGGGCCTCGGTGTTGCGCTCGTGCAACGTCTTCATGTTCAGCGTCAGGCGGCCGATCTCGCCGCCGTCGGTGGGCTCGTCGAGCGCCGTACGCTTGCACCGCAGCAGGTCGGTGAGCTGCTTATCGAGATGGCTGATGGGGCCGGTGACGTAGCGGCGAATCAACAACAGCAACAGGCCGCTGGTGATCAGGCAGATCAGCGAGCCGCCGATCAGGAAGGCGAGGCTGAGTTTGCGCAAGCGCTCGGCAAGGTATTGCGGAGGGGGCGTCAGCCTCGCCCTCAATGAACCCGACAGCTCGACTTCGGCGGCCAGGCGCGACCTTGCCGTGCTCGGTGTCGGGGCAATCTCCACCACAGCGCCGTAGTCGGCCTCAAGCTGGTTCTTCAGGGCGATGAACTGCTCCGGCCGCACGGCCAATTGCAGGGTAAAAGCTTCTTCGCGTTGGCTGGGCAACGGCCGGGTGGCCGAGGCCGGCAGGATGAAATCGGTGTCCAGCAGCAGCGGCCCGCCTTCGGCGTTTTCCACGTAGATCATTTCGTCGGTTTCGGCGGCCTGCTTGGCCTCTCTTACGATCCGCTGCTGGGTGGCATTCATCCTGGCGAACGGTGACAGGCTGCTTTCGAAATAATAGGCGACCTCGCCGCCCGGCTCGACGATCGCGAAGGAAACGAACGACAGACGAGCACTGGAGAGCGAGCGGATGCTCTGCTGGATGCGCAGGCCCAGGGTGTCGTTGCGGTAGGCGGTGTCCGACTCGCGCAGGAACAACAGCAGCGCTTCGCTATCGGTAATCGAATACAGCGCGCTGCGATTGAATGCCTGGTAATCCAGAAACGCCGACTTCAAGGCCGACAGTCGTTGCGCCAGACGCGCCTGCTCCAGACCCAGCAGCGATGCGCGCTGGGTCATGTAGGCGGTCGTGGCGGCGAGCAGCTGGACGATCAGAATGACCGGAAAGATCACCAGCAGTGCGCGTTTACCGAGCCTCATGGGCGTTGATCAAGGCGCTGATGATGCGTCGCCGTGTCTGCGTCGCTTCCGATGGCCGCGTCTCGTACACCTGGCTGTTCTGCAACACCGCTTCGGGTGGGTAGATGGTCGGGTCCTGGCGTATTTCCTCAGGCAGCAGTGCCTTGGCGGCAGCGTTTGTGGTGGCGACGCCGAGCTCAGCGCTGTTCAGCGCCGCAATCTTCGGATTGTTGAGGAAATTCAGGAAGCGATAGGCCAATGCTTTCTGCGTACCCTTGGCCGGTATGGACAGGCAGTCCACCCAGAGCAGCGTGCCTTCCTCGGGCACCATGTAACGCCAAGGTTCGCCCTCGACACCTTCGACTTCATTGAGCACCTGCTGATCACCGCTGTAGGCCAGGGCCATGTCGGCCTTGTCGAGGTAACGCTGGCTGCGTAATGACGTGATCACGTACTCGTAGGTCAGTACGGCAGGAGATTGTGCCTGCAGTAGCTCGAAGGCCGCCTTCAGCTCGTCATTACTCGAGGTGTTGATCGAGTGCCCCTGGTGCAATAGCGGGCCAGCGAGGATGTCTTCGTGGTCCTCCATCATGATGATGTGCGGCTCGTCGCGATTGGCCGGCTCGAGCAGATCCGCCCAGGATTGCGGCGCGTTGGGCAGGCGGTCGGTCCGATAGGCGATGCCGAGTGTGCCCCATAGGTAAGGGATGCTGTGCGCGCCACAGCTGTCACGCCAACGCTGGGGAACATGCTTGAGATTGGGGAGTGCTTGCTCGTCGATCGGATCGAGCAGCCCGCGTTGGCCGAAGCGAGATGAGCTGATCAGCTCGGTCAGGGCAATGTCGATCAGATGGTCGGGTTTGGCCAGTACTTCGTCGCGCTTGTCACCGCTGTCGAAGTACACCTGCTCGATCTTGATCCCCGTTTCGGCTTCCCAGCGGTCGATGACCGCTTCGCTGAGGTACTCCTCCCAGTTCAGCAGGTTCAGGGTTTGCCCCGCATACGGGGCGGTCGACGGAAACAACAGGCAGGTCACCGCCAGCAGTGCGCTGCGAGCCCGGAAAGGTGTTTTATGGTTATTCATCAGGCTGTCCATCCGCTACGGCATGTCCTTTTCGGGACCGTCGCGGTGACCCCTGTTACTGCAGGTCGCCCCGACTGGGTCTCTGGCTGTAATGGAAGAATGCGATGTGTTGAGCGGGCACGCTGATGCGCGACCAGTCAGTCATCTTATCGACAGCCAGTACTGGCACTTTAATGGCGCCAGGCGAATGACGGCAACAAATTTGTAACCTTGGGCCATGCCGGTCCGATCAGCGGGCGGTGATCGGTTGTTTTCCTGGTGCTACCCGAGGGCGTGACGAGCTCTGCAGCCAGGGTGCTAATAGCTTCGTGGACAGGGGGATGAACAAGTAAGTCATCAGCGGCGTCAGGGCCAGGGTGCTGAGCAGTATTCGCATCACCAGACTCAGCTCGCCGAGCATCCCGCCAAAGACCATGTTGAACAGCAGCGAGACCGGAAAGAATGCCAGCCAGATCGCCACGCTCTGCTTCCAGCGCGGTGGTGGAGGGCTATCAGCGCCGCCAAACCAGGCGTCGATACCTCGGGCGCGTTGCTCGTGGGGTTGACCGAAGAGCTCGCCGCCGCGCTGCAGCCACGCTCGGCGCGATGCCGAATGCTCCCAGGAATCGAGTGTTTGCTCATCGGCGAAGCGGAAGACAATCTGAAATTCGTCGTCGCCAGGCGGGGGCGCCAGGACGCCGGAGCCGAGATAGCCGGGAAAGTCCGCGGCCAACTGTTCGCCTTCGTGCAGCCAGGCGAGGAGGTCGTGGTAGCGGCCATCGCGCACGCGGCGGGCCACCATCAGGGTGACGGGTTGGGTAGACATTGTGTATCTCCAGCATCAGGCCGGCCACCCGGATAGGGCATTCGGCAAACGCAGCGCCGGGGTGTTGGGCTACGAACTTAGTCAGGCAAGGATCATGCCCTGGTCGTCAGACAGCGCCAGACCGCGTGAGGTCGGCATAGCCGGGACGACGGCGCACTATACGGAGATTTACTGCACTTGGAAGAGGCGTATGCGTCGCGGATGGTGCAAGCGGCTGCGGCCTGTTAGCCGCAGCCGGGCTGCTCAGCGATTAGCCAGTCGGGCTTGCTTGTAGAAAGGCGAGCGGGGGCCGTTGAGAATTCCGCCGTAGCGTTGCGTGCTGAGGAGGCGACCGCTGGCAATGCCAGCTACGTCATGGCTGCGATCGGTCAGGCTGTTGAGCACTTGATTGACAGCGGCGCTGACCAGCATCCCCACCAGGCCGCCCCCGGAGTTGTTCTGGTTCTCGGCAGTGCTGGCAAGCGCACTGCCTTGCCAGAGCAGGTCACCGCTGCGCAGATCGATCAGTTTGCCGCTGGCCTCAACCGCTACTTCGCTGGTCAGCACCTTGTAACTGCTGCCGTAACGGCTGACTTCGATGTACAGGGCGGCATCCGCGCCGAAGATCTCGCGCAGCTTGGCTGGCGGTGCCGTGTGCATTTCGTCGGCGTTCATCAGCCCGTTCTGCTTGAAGGTTTCGTCGACCACTGCGACCGGCAACACGTAGTAGCCGGCTTCCGCTAGCGGAGCGGTAACCTGCGACAGCACGCTGTAGCTGGCCTTGATGTCCGGTGAGCTGTTGATCGGAGGCAGCACCAGAATCGAAGACGGGTTGTTTCGCTCGAATGCGCTGTAATCGTATGGGGTCTGCTGCGTGGCGCAGCCGGTTGTCAGGGCGACGGCGGCGAGCACTAGTAAGGTCTTGAAGGAATTAAAACGCATCATGACTGCTTACTCCGCTACGTTGCGCATGAGGAAGTCCATGTACGCCGCGGACTCCGGGAACAGGGCTTTTTCGGTTTCGAATTGCTGGCGGACCTGGTCGGCTTTGCCGATCTCGGCATAGAGCATGCCTAGATGTGCGTGGAAACCGGGCGGCGGGGAGCGGTCTGCAGACCGTGCTTTCTGGAGGCTGGCCTCAAGTTCCGCGATTTGCTCTTGCGGGCCGGTTTCATGTTTGAAGTGTTCGTAGACCTGCTGTTGATAGCCGTCCCAGTGATATAGCGGCGGGGTCTGGTTGCCTGCGCAACCAGTCAGCAAAAAGGTCGACAACAAGCCGGCGACGGCCGCGCCATGGCGTAGGTTCAGTTTCATGTGGCTCTTCCTTGAGGTTTATTGCGCAGGGCGCCAGGCACCGCTGTCGACGCCCGAAACGAGATTATTGACGGCTTCGCGGATGGCCAGATCCAGTACCTTGCCGTTAAGGGTGGAGTCGTAGCTGGCGGTGCCACCGAAGCCGATCACCTCGCGGTTCGATAGGCTGTACTCGCCTGCGCCCTGAGCGGAGAACACCACTTCGGACGTGTTCACGTTGACTATATTCAATGCCACCTTGGCGTAGGCGATTTGCGATTTGCCACGGCCGAGGATCCCGAACAGCTGTTGGTCGCCGACTTCCTTGCGGCCGAACTCGGTCACGTCACCGGTGACCACAAAGTCAGCGCCACGCAGTTGAGCGCGTTTGTTGGAGATCGCACTTTCCTGGGCCAGCTCGTTCATGTTGTCCCGGTCCAGCACGTTGAACCGATTGGACTGCTGCAGATGGGTGATAAGGATGGTCTTGGCCTGGCCGCCTAGGCGGTCGACCCCGTCGGAGAATAGTCCGCGCATATAGCTGGAGCGGTTATCGAACTTGCCGACGGCGATCGGGCTGCGCTGCCCTTGGTAGGCACTGCTGGCGGAGGTGACTTTCGCTACCTCAAGGGTACGCGACTGTTCGGTAGCGCAGCCGCCGAGCAGAAGACTGATGCCGACCAAGCCGGCCATGAGCTTCTTGTTCATCTGATCATTTCTCGTAATGTGTGTTGGGTGTCGGCCTTCGGCCTTGTTATGGATGCGGCTGCACGATCGCGCTGGGTGAGCCAGAACGGTACGGGAAAGAAAAAGGCAGGCGGGGCGAGGGGGTGATACAGAGCGTCCATGACTACTTGTTTCCTTGGTCCGAATGCGCGCTGAGGACAGACGTCGGTCAGCCAGACTACGGCGCGGAGTCTACAAACAAGGGTGGCACCGTGCCAGTGTCGTGGTTCGCACTTGAATCAGCCGGGACCGCCATCCGTCGGTTCAGCAGTTCCAAGGCAGAGGCAGGGCCAGCCACTCGCCGGACGGCATCGTAAAGGTTTCGCCGAACGCTCAAGGACGGGGCGTTGTGCCTGGCTCAGAACACCGCGCGGTTCCGCCTCGGCTGAGTCTTGCGCTCAGCGAAACGCGAACCCTCGCCGGCGGTTCAGGTCCGTTGAAGGACGAGCCTGAGCCGTCGGAGCATGTCCATGCAACGTCTCACCTTGCTGTCGTTGGGCAGCATCAATGCTGACTTCCAGGTGCGGGTCGACGAGCCTGCAGGCAGTCGCGAAACCCAGCTGGCCCATGACCTGTGTCGCCTGTCCGGCGGCAAGGCAAGCAATACGGCGTATCTCGGCGCGCGTTTCGGTCACCGCAGTCTGTTACTCGGCCGCGTCGGCGATGACGAGCTGGCCGAACAGGCACTCCACCCGTTGCGTCAGGCTGGCGTCGAGGTGGATAACGTCGGGCGCGCCGCGGGTCAGTCCACTGGCGTGTCGATGATCATGGTGCCGCCGGATGGGAAGAAGAACATCGTCCTGGCGACCAATGCCAACGACTGCTGGGACGACGCGGCCATCGAAGCCATGGCCGCCGCCATCGACGGTTGCGCAACCCCCGCCTGCCTGGTACTCGATTACGAAGTGCCGGCGCCGGTGGTACGCCAGGCGCTGGAAGCGGCAACTCGAAACGGCATTCAGGCGGTGCTCGACCCGTCATTCCCCGACCGGGTGGAGCAGGCGCTGTTGCCCAGACTGTACGCGATCACACCGAACGTCTCCGAAGCCGAAGGGCTGGTTGGCCGTTCGCTCGACACCCTGGACCAGCTCGCGAGTGCCGCGCGTCAACTGCAGCGCGACGGGCCTGCCGTGGTGTGCATCAAGCTCGGCGATGGCGGCTGCGTGCTGACGACGGCTGACCAGACCCTGCACTTCCCGCCGGGCGACGTAGAACCGGTCGATACCACCGGCGCTGGCGATGCCTTTACCGGCGTGTTCGCCGTGGCTTTGCTCGAAGGCCTTGAGCCACGGGACGCCGCCGCCTGGGGCGTGGCCGCGGCGAATCTTGCCGTCACGGGTTATGGCTCGCAGCCCGCGTATGCCGATCGGCAACAGGTGATCGAGCTGGCGCGGGAACTGCTCGACAAGGCGAGGACGCTGGATGGCTGAGCCGAACACGCGGTGCCAGGTCGTCTTCGAGCATTACGAGCGCGGCGATGAGCGACGGCGCGAAGCCTTGCTCGCACTGGGCAACGGAGTTTTGTCGTGGCGGGCCAGTGCGCCAGAAGCCTCGGTTCAGCAGCATGCGGATGGAAGCCAGCACTACGCCGGTTTCTACCGCGCCGGCTGGTATGACGAGGCGCCGCGCGAGGTTAATGGCGAACCGGTGCAGATGGCGGCCTTGGTCAACTTGCCGGACCCCTTCGGTCTCAGCTTTGCGTTAGATGATGGCGATTGGTTCAGCCTCGATAGGGTCGACCTGCAGCGCTATCGGCAAACGCTGAGCCTGGACACCGGCGTGCTCGAACGGCACCTCGAATTCGATCTGGCTGAATATCGCGTGAGGTTGCTGGAACGTCGTCTGGTCAGCATGGCGACGCCCAATCTCGCCGTGCTGCGCTGGGAGCTGCAGTTGCCGCCCGGCCTCAAACTGCGCCTGCGGACAGTGCTGGACGGTGGCGTACGCAACGCCGGGGTTCGCCGCAACCGTGCCTATGAAGGACGGCGATTGCAGCACCTTGCCTTCGACCATGACGAGAAGGGCGCGGCCGCACTCAGCGCCCGGCTGCACGACCATCGCCGTCGACTGGCGATGGCGACAGAGATCAGGACGCCCGAACAACCCCTGCAATGGCGCACCACCCTAGATGATCATCGGCTGATCCAGCAGACGGACTGCACCGTGGCGGACAGCGGTCGGCTGATTATCGAGAAGTGCGCGGTGGTGCTGGTCGACGAGGAACGACCCGCAACCGACGAGGATGCGCGTGTCGAGGCACAGCGACAGTTGCCATGTGACGGTTATGAGCAGTTGGAACAGGCGAGCACCGAAGCCTGGCAAAGGCTGTGGCAGGGGCTCGCGCTCACTGCGGACGATCCGCAGCTGCAGCATGCGCTGCACTTTCATGCCTTTCACCTGCTGCAGACCGTGTCGCCACTCAGCGTTGGGCGTGACCTTGGCTTTCCGCCTCGGGGTTGGATGGAAGGCTATTACGGCCAGGTATTCTGGGACGAGCTGTTCGCCTATCCGATACTCGCAACCCATTGGCCCGAACTCGCCAGAAGCCTGCTCGACTACCGTTATGCGCGGCTCGACAAGGCCCGCGAACGGGCCCGTCGCGCCGGGCTGCGGGGGGCCATGTTCCCCTGGCGCAGCGCACGCACGGGCGAAGAGGAGACGCCGCCATGGCAGTGCAACCCGATGTCCGGTCGCTGGATGGCCGACCACACCCGCCTGCAGCGGCATATCGGTTCGGCCGTGGCGTACGACGCCTGGCAGCTGTATCTGGCCACTGCTGACGAGGCATTGCTGGCCGGGCCGGTCGGTGAGTTGATCATTGAAGTGGCGCGTTTCTGGGCCAGCCTGGCGCAGTTCGATGCGTCGCGGCAGCGCTATCTGATCTGCGGTGTGATCGGCCCTGACGAATATCACAACAGCTACCCGGACGCGGCAGAGCCGGGGTTGAACAACAACACTTACACCAATCTGATGGCGGCCTGGACGCTCGACCGCGCGCGGCAGGTGCTGGCGTTGCTCAGCGAGCCCGATGCAGCCGCGCTCCGGCAACGACTGACGGTGGAGCCGAACGAGCCGGAACACTGGCAAACGGTCGCTGAAGGGCTTTACCTGCCCTTCGTGGACGATCAATTGCTCAGCCAGTTCGAAGGTTTCGACAAGCTGGAAGCGCCATCGCAGGAGTGGTTGCACGGTGACCGGCCGCGGTTGGACTGGATGCTCGAAGCGCGGCATGACAGCTGCGATCGCTACCAGCTGACCAAACAGGCCGATGTGCTGATGGCCTATCACCTGCTACCCCGACAGACCATGCAGCAGATCCTCGAACGTATGGGTTACCGGCATGACATTGCCTGCACACGCCACACCGTCGCCTATCACCTCGCCCGCATCACCCATGAGTCGAGTTTGTCGAAGGTTGTCTGCGCCGGTGCGCTGGCGGGTATCGACAGCGAGGCGTCCTGGTCCTACTACCAGCAGGCCCTGGCCACCGATCTGGGTTCGCCAGGCAACAGCGGCACTCAGGAAGGCATCCATCTCGGCGCAATGTGTGGCTCGCTCGACGTGTTGCAGCGCCATTACCTCGGGGTTCGTCTGGAGGTTGATGGCCTGTACATGTTTCCCTCGCCACCGCCGGAGCTGCAGCAGATAGCGCTGTCGCTGGTGTTCCGGCAGGCGCGCCTGCATCTGCAGCTGGCTGACGGCTCGCTGTGGGTTCGCGCCGCCGATGAAAACTCGGGTTCGGTGCCGCTGCACTATGCTCAAGGCAGCTGCCAGCTGGGGCCGGGTGAGTCGCTCGAGATCGCCATCCCGACGCCGCAGGGTCGCTCGGCAACGCATTGAAACACGCCAGTACGTCGATCCAGCGGAACGTCCGGTCCAGAGCCCGTTCCATAACAGAACGTGCCAGACAAGGAGACGCAGTGATGATGGAGGTCGGAAGCGCTCGCCGATGGCTGGATGGGTTGGGCTGGGTGGTGATCTATGCGTTGGTCTGGGCACTCTTCAGCGAAGGTGGCGGATGGTCGCTGGGCGTACCGACCATCCTGTTGGCCGCAGGGCTTTCAGTTTGGTTAGGGTTGCGGCCCTGGCACCCATCGCTGCGGGCGCTGCCTGGGTTTGTCGGTTTCTTTCTCGGCAGGATGGCCGCTGGTGCCTGGGATGTGGCCGTGCGTGCGGTTCATCCACGCCGACCGCTGCAGCCCGCGTGGCTCGACTATCCGGTTGCTAGCTCTTCGCCTCAGGTGCGGCTGGTGCTCTCTGCGCTGGTCGGCCTGTTACCCGGCACCCTGGCCTCGCGAGTGGAGGGCGACCAGATGCGGGTGCATGTGCTTGATGAGCGCCAACCGTGGAAACCCACCGTGAGCGAACTCGAACAGCGACTTGAGCAGCTCCTGGTGCGGGGGCGCTCGCATTGATGGCGGTGTACGCGTCCCTGCTGCTGCTAACCATCATCATAGGGCTCGGCCGCGTGGTGTGGGGGCCGGGTCGGGTGGATCGGCTGCTGGCGATTCAGCTGTTCGGCACCACCGGCACGGCCTTGCTGTTGGTGCTGGCTCAATGGCAACACCAACCGGCGCTACGTGACGTGGCGCTGCTGCTGGGGTTACTCGCAGCGGTCGCAAGCGCCGCGCTGGTGCAATTGCTGCGCAGGGGCCGACATGACTGAGCTGCTGCTGGATGGCCTCAGCTGGCTGCTGCTGATTGGCGGTCTGCTGTTTTTCGTGGCGGGCAGTATCGGTCTGCTGCGCTTTCCCGACACCGTCAGCCGTCTGCATGCCTTAACCAAGGCGGACACCCTGGGCCTCGGACTGGTGATTGCCGGCCTCTCGCTGCGTGCCGACAGCCTATGGGAGGTCGGGCAGATGGTGCTGATCTGGCTGTTGCTGCTGGCCTCCAGCGCCACCGCCTGCCAGTTGCTGGCGCGACAGGCCGGTGAGGAGCCGCGCGATGACTGAATGGCTGTTCGACGGCGTGCTTGGCCTACTCCTGTTGGGGCTCGCCTTTGGCGCGCTGCATGGTCGCAACCTCTACACCAGCGTGCTGCTGTTCATCGCCTTCGGCCTCGCACTGGCGTTGATCTGGGCGCGCCTGGGCGCAGCGGACCTGGCGTTGGCCGAAGCGGCGATTGGCGCCGGGCTGACGGGTGTTCTGCTGTTCACCGCACTGGCGCGCCAGCCCGGGCCGGCGGATCTGCCAGATGCCACCGGTACGCGACTGCGCCTGGGCGCCGCGGCTGTGGTGCTGCCAATGCTGATCCTGCTGGTGCAAGGGCTGGCGCCTCTGAGTGAGGTAGAGCCGCGTATGCCGGCGCTGATCGCACTGCATCTGGATGAGACCGGTGTCAGCCACCCGGTAACCGCCGTGCTGCTGAACTACCGCGCCTGGGACACGCTGCTGGAACTGGCCGTCCTGCTGCTGGCGCTGCTTGGCGCTCGGCAACTGGGGCCGCGACCGCTGGATCTGGCGGAGCCCTGGCCGCTTCTACGAGCTTGGGCGCGGGTGCTGGCCCCGCTGCTGGTGCTGGCTGCCGGCTACATTCTTTGGCGCGGAGCCAGCGCGCCAGGTGGCGCCTTTCAGGCTGGGGCGCTACTGGCCTCGGGTGTGGTGCTACTGCGCTTGTCGAGCTTGGTGCCACGGTTGCGCTGGTCATTCACGCCGTTGCGCTTGCTGGTGCTGGGCGGCCTGCTGGTGTTTATCGGTGTTGCGTTGATGACCGCCTGGCTGGGCGAGGGCTGGCTGACCTACCCACGCGGGGCGGCGAAGCTGCTCATCGTCCTGATCGAGAGCGTAGCGACCCTGTCGATCGCTGCGAGCCTCAGCCTGCTGGTGGTGGGCGAAGGGGAGGACGTTTCCTCATGACCAGCAGCCTGTTCTGGATGATCATCGGTGCCACGCTCTGGTTACTGGGGCTGCACGGCCTGCTGACATTGCGTCAGGCACTGCGCCGGATCATCGCCTTCAACCTGATGGGCAGTGGTGTGTTTCTGGTGATGATTGCCCTGGCGGCGCGCAGCCAGCCGAGCGATCCGCTGCTGATAGCGCTGGTGGTGACCGGGCTGGTGGTGGCGGTCAGCGCCACCGCCCTGGCGTTGCGGTTGGCCGGCGTGGCGCAGGGTCAGGAGCACTCAAAGGGCCAGCAGGAGCCGCGACAATGAATGCGGCGTTGCTGAGCCTGTCCCTACCGCTGCTTGCAGCTCTGCTGCTGGTGTTGCTGCGGCCGGCTCGCAGTGGCCTCTGCGTGATCCTGATGAGCGCAGCCAGCCTGACCGCCGCGGCGTTTGCCTTGCAGCAGGCGATCAGCCTCGGGCCGCAGCTGTTGCAGATCGGCGGTTGGGAGACACCGTTGGCGATCCGGTTCCAGCTGACCCCGCTCACCGCGCTGCTGATGGTCTTTACCGCCGGCCTGCATCTGCTGGTCGCGCTCTATGCAGCGCGCAGCCCGCACGCCACTGGCAACGAGGATTACTGGCCGTTGTCGTGCCTGTTGCATGCGTCGCTGGTCGCGCTGTGGCTATCGGCAGACCTGTTCAACCTGTACGTCACGCTTGAATTGCTGAGCCTCTGTGCCGTGGCGCTGGTGGCCCTGGCCGGGCGTAAGGCCTATCGACCGGCCTTCAACTACCTGATGTTGTCGCTGGCCGGGTCGCTCGCCTACCTGTTCGGCGTGGCGTTGTTCTATGGCCGCTACGGCGTGCTCGATGTGCTGGTGCTGGCCGAGCTGACCGAGGCCGACAGCACGACCCGGCTGGCGCTATTGCTGATGAGTGTCGGGCTGATGCTCAAGGCGGCATTGTGGCCGCTGCACCTGTGGCTGCCTCCGGCGCATTCCGGCGCACCGACGGCGGTCAGCGCCTTGCTCTCCGCGCTGGTGGTCAAGGGACCGATCTATATCTTGTGGCTGATCTGGAGCCAGATCGCGCCACCGGAGCTGGGGCGTCAGGCCGGGTTTCTATTCGCCGGGGCCGGCATCCTGGCGTTGATATCTGGCGGCTGGTCGGCGCTGCGCGCGCCGCGCCTGAAAATGCTGGTGGCCTATTCAACGGTTGCGCAGCTGGGCTATGCGCTGTTGGCGCTCGGCCTGCTGCTGCATTGGCAGGAGCCGCGAATGGAGGCAGCGTTGTGGCTGTTCATCCTGGCGCATGGGCTGGCCAAGGTGTCGATGTTCCTGGCTGCCGGTGAGCTGCAGCGGGTGCTGGGTACGCGTCGGGTACGTGCGTTGAAAGGGGCCAGCCAGAACATGCCGGTGGCCATGGCGACCTTCGCTGTCGCCGGTGGCAGCTTGATTGGCTTGCCGCCCAGTGGAGGCTTTCTTGCCAAGTGGCTGTTGCTGCAGCCGCTGTTCGAGCAACCGCAGCACTGGCCATGGGCTTTTGGTGTGCTGCTCGGCACGCTGATGTCGGCGGCCTATGTGTTCCGTGTGGTGGCGCTGGGCTTCGATCGTGCGCGGCCCAACCCACCCAGCGTCAAGCCTGATCCCGTTGCGCAATGGCTGGCGATGCTGCCGGCGCTGTTGGTGCTCAGCCTGGCGCTGATCAGCGAGCCCTTGCTGCTCTGGCTCGGTGGGGTGGCACGATGAACTGGACCCATTGGTTACCGCTGGCCATCGTGCTCAGCTCGCTGGTGCCGGGCCTTCTGATCTTCACCCTGCACGAAGACCAGCATCGGTTGCGGGTCACGCTCAACCTCTGTGGTGTGGTGATCAAGCTGTTGCTGGTGGCGGCGATGATCTATGGCGTGAGCAAAGGCCTGGAGTTTCGCTTCAGTCTGCCATTCCTTCCCGGCGCGCCGCTGGTGCTGCAAGGCGATGCGCTGTCGCTGTTGTTCGTCGCACTGTCGTCTGTGCTGTGGCTGGCCACTACCGTTTACGCCATTGGCTACCTTGAAAATTCTCCGTTGCAGTCGCGCTTCTTCGGCTATTTCAGCCTTTGCGTGAGCGCCACCGTAGGCCTCGCACTGGCGGGCAATCTGGTCAGCTTTCTGTTGTTCTACGAGATGCTGACCTTGGCGACATTCCCGCTGGTGGTGCATCGCGGTACGCCCGAAGCGCTGCGCGCCGGGCGCGTCTATCTGGCCTACACCGTGGGCGGTGGTGCGTTGGTATTGATGGGCGTGGCGCTGCTGCATGGCCTGGCCGGCGGGCAGGACTTCCAGCCGGGCGGCTACTTGCTGCCGGCGGTGGGCGAGCACGACCTGGCGTTGCGCGTCGCCTTCGTCCTGCTGGTCGCTGGGCTTGGGGTCAAGGCGGCGCTGATCCCGCTGCATGGCTGGCTGCCAAAGGCGATGGTGGCTCCGGCGCCCGTCAGTGCTCTGCTGCATGCGGTGGCGGTGGTCAAGGCCGGTGCGTTCGGGATTATCCGGGTGGTCTATGACGTCTATGGCGCCGAGGCGATGGGTCAACTGGACATGGCCGGGCCGCTGCTCTGGCTGGCCGCGGCAACGATCCTCTATGGCTCGATGCGCGCTCTGCAGCAGCAGGAGCTGAAGAAGCGCCTGGCCTACTCGACCATCAGTCAGGTGTCCTACGTGACACTTGGCGTTGCGCTGCTCGGGCCGATTGCGGCGGTCGGTGGGCTGGTGCATCTGGTCCATCAGGGGCTGATGAAGGTCACGCTGTTCTATTGCGCGGGCAATTTCGCCGAAACCCTTGGCATCCATCGTGTTCGCGAAATGGACGGTGTCGGCCGGCGCATGCCGCTGACCATGACGGCGTTCAGTATCGGTGCGCTGGGCATGATCGGCATTCCGCCGATTGCTGGCTTCGTCAGCAAGTGGGCGCTGGGCATGGGCGCGCTGGAGGTCGGGCAGGATTGGGTGCTGCTGGTCTTGATGGGGTCTGCGTTGCTCAATGCCGGCTATTTCCTGCCGCTCCTGTGGCGTGGCTGGTTCGCCGAACCGGCTGACTGGCACGAAGACAACTGGCGCGAGGAGCGCTGGGAAACCCACTGGATGTTGTTGCTCCCCGCGATCTTCACCGCCTTTTTGTCAGTGCTGGTGGGCGTGCTGGCCGGCACGGCGCTGAGCCCGCTGGGCTGGGCGCAATTGATCGTCAATCGCGAGTTCGAGATATGAGCGGCGCCTGGCTCTGGATGCTGGTGCCGGTGGCGCCACTTCTGGCCGCGGGCTGCCTGGCCATCTGGCGCGAACGGGCCATCGGCTGGCTATGGCTGGCCTGTATTCCGGCGCTGGCGCTGGTTGCTCAGCCCGTTCCCTTGCTGGAGCTGCCGATGCTCTGGGATGGCGTGCGCTGGGGTGCCAGTGATGACCTTAGCCGTGCCTGGCTGGGCTTCACCGCGCTGCTGTGGGGCTGTGCAAGCGTCTTCGCCAGCAGCAGCCAGAAGGATGACGCTCATCGGCTTCGCTTTTGGACCTTTTGGCTACTGGCGCTGGCCGGCAACCTGATGCTGATCATCTCGACCGACGCCTTGAGCTTCTACCTCGGTTTCAGCGCCATGAGCCTCGCCGCGTATGGGTTGATCGTGCATCGGCGTGGGCCCGGCCCCCGTCGCGCCGGACGGCTGTACCTGCAACTGGCGATCTGCGGCGAAATGGCTTTGCTCGCTGGGCTGATGCTGCGCAGCCACGACGCGGACGGCGATTTCTCCTTCGCCGCCTGGCAAATGCTGCCCATGGATGGCCTGACGCTGGTCCTGTTGCTGGCGGGGCTGGGGCTCAAGGCCGGTTTCTGGCCACTGCACGTCTGGTTGCCCCTGGCCCATCCGGCAGCACCTGCACCGGCCAGCGCGGTCCTGTCCGGGGCGATGCTCAAGGCCGGTCTGCTGGGCATTTGGCGATGCTTGCCAGAAAGCGATCCGTTGCTGTCGAGCTGGGCGGACGTGTTGCTCGCCATGGGCATCTTCGGCGCCGTTTACCCCGCATTGCTCGGGCTCGCGGCAAGAAAGGCCAAAGCGGTGCTGGCCTATTCATCGGTCAGTCAGATGGGCTATCTGGTGATGCTGCTGGCGCTGGCTTGGCGACATCCCGAGCAACTCCAGGCGATGACCGTCGTGCTGATGCTCTACGGCGTCCATCACGGCCTGGCCAAGGGGGCGCTGTTTCTCGCGGCGGGCTTGATCCATGCCGGTCGTCTTCCGCGCATCGGCTGGGCGATTTTGGCACTGCCGGCCCTGGCGATTGTGGGCTTGCCGCTGACCAGCGGCGGGGCAGTCAAGACCGCGTTGAAAGACGTCTGGCATGCCGGTGAGTTCGAAGGTTGGCTGGTCTGGCTGAGCCTCAGCAGCCTGACTACCGCCCTGCTTTTGATTCGCGCGCTGTGGTTGCTACGCCAGGATGCCCGCGATGCGCCCGCGACGCGTCCACCGCTACCTCAGCTGTTGCCCTGGGCGTTGCTTAGCAGCAGCTCGTTACTCTTGCCCTGGCTGTGGCCCGCCCTGCGCGAGCCGATGCTGCATGGCCTTTATCCTGGGGGCATCTGGGCCGCACTATGGCCGCTACTGCTGGCATCGGTTTTGGCTGGCGTGGCCTTGAAAAGGGGCTGGAAGGTTCCGGCACGCCTGGCGAATCTACCCAACCCGGCGCTGACGCTCTCGCTGCGACTCCGGCATCTGGTATTACGCCCACCGATGGCCGTTCCAACCCTCCATCCGAACACCTCGCGCTGGCGGCAACGGGAGCGCCGCTGGAACCGCTTCTGGAGCACCGGCGCACTCACCATGAGCGCCTGGTTGCTGGCCGCTTTGCTGTGGTTGGGTTGGTTGTGGTGACGCGTTGCGCTTGCAACCCTGGTTACACCTCGCTTGCGGTTACGGCGTGGGGAGGGATGGCCGAACACGCACGGCCCTAAATACACGGCACCGATAACGCAGGGCCGATTCCATTCGGCTTCCCGTTTGCGCTCATCGATCAGGCGTAGCCCGCGTCAGATCTCGAACCGCCGGACCTGCTGAGTCAGAGCGCTACCGAGCCGTGCGAGCTCCACGCTGGAGGCGGCTGTCTGCTCACTGGACGTCGCGGACTGATCGGCAATATCGCGTACTCGGGTCACGCTGCGGCTGATTTCTTCAGCCACGGCGCTTTGCTCTTCGGCCGCAGTTGCGATCTGCTGCATCATTTGCTGAATAGCGGCGATCATGCAGGTGATGTCTGCCACCGCCGCACCAGTCTCGTCGACGCCCGCCACGGTGGCCTCCGTCAGATCGCTACAGCCCTGCATGGTTTTAGCGGACTCCTCGGCAATCCGCTGCAGCCCTTCGATCAGTGATTGGATTTCGACCGTCGCGTCCTGGGTGCGACGAGCAAGTGTTCGCACCTCATCGGCCACCACGGCGAAACCTCGGCCGGCATCGCCAGCGCGTGCGGCTTCGATCGCAGCGTTCAGCGCGAGTAGGTTGGTCTGGTCCGCTACCGACTTGATAACGTCCAGTACACCGCCGATCCGCTCACTTTCACTCTTCAGGCGCGCCATCGCCGCGGTCGATTTTGTCACCTCATCGGCAAGCCGCTTGATCTGTACCACCGCCTGGCGTGCCGTCGCCTCGCCGGCTTGCGCTTGCTGATCGGCTGAATCCGCCGCGCTGGCCGCTTGCTCGGAGTTTCGCGCGACCTCGAGCACTGTCGCAGCCATTTCATGAATCGCCGTGGCTACCTGATCGACTTCCAGTTTTTGTGCGATGACGCCTTGGCTCGCCTGCTCGGTAGACTGGGATAGCTCTTCGGCGGAGGACGATATCGTTTCAGCTGAGCGCCGTACCTGCCCGATCAGCTCGCCGAGGCTGCGTTGCATCTCTCCAAGGGAGGCCATGACGCTGCCAGCCGGCGCGTGCTCCATTCCCGGCATGCTGCGCATGTCACCAGCAGCGACGCGGCGGGCTGCAGCGGATAGATCGAGCGGCTCGGCGCCCAGCGTGCGCAACAAGCTGCGGACGATGCCGATACCCAGACCGAGCGCGAGCAATACGGCAATCAAACAGACACCGATCATCAGGTTGCGTTGGGTTTCATATTCGTTGCGCTCGGCCACCACTTCCGCGTTCGCGGCGCTACGGCTGTGCTGCATATAGCGTTCGCCGGCGGCCAGCAGCTGACGCAGCAGTGGAATGCAGTCTCGGTTGATCCGCACGATGGCGTCTTCGCGCTGCCCGGCTACGGCGCGTTCGACGATGTCCAGTGCTACTGGACCGTAAAGGCTTTCTATGCGGGCTATCTCGGCAAGAAGCTGCTTTTCTTCTTTGGCCTCAGCACCAGACAAACGATCTACCGCCGTCTTGAGATTACTGAGATGAGTCTGAACGTCGCGGTGTGCTTCGAGGACTGCTGCATGTTCGAGCTTCAGGTCAGCTTCCGAGGACACCAGCACCAGGTTACGGGCTGCGACTGCGCGGCGTTGCGCCGCGATGAGTAATGCTGACGCCAGCTCTTCGCGGGCGTTAACACCTTCGACATAGTCAGAGAAGGCATCGTTGAACTTGGAAAGCTCGGCAATCGCCAACGCAGAAATGAGCAGAACGATCAGCGTAAGTGCTGCAAAGCTCAGGCCGAGCTTCAATTTGACGGTTAGGTTCATGGGATTTCCGCACAATTTATGAGGATCTTCCCTGAGCTGACTGCACCATCGTCCCTGAAATGACTATTCAGTCAGGGTAGTGGCATCAAGACATCATAAGTACTGTACTTTGGTATCGATGCTGTACAGGAATCGTACGGTTTTCTGTGAGCGAGCCTTCCGATAGGCTAAGGGCCGTCAGAAAGCTATTTGCTCCTGTGGATTTATCCGGCTGTAAATACTCGCGGAGCGAGTGCTTATTAATTTTTTATTGCCACATAAAAAAGGCGCCAACGGCGCCTTGAGTTGAAGCGTTAAGTTCAGGCTGTGCCGAGCTCGGTACGATCACTGCCATCTTCCGCCAGTAACTGCCCCAGCGGAGTACGGTCGAAACCGTCATCGGCGACTTGATCGGCTTGAGGTGTCAGATCAAATCCATCTTCTGCGAATTGCTCCGCTTGCGGCGTAGAGTCAAAACCGTCTTCAGCAATCTGCTCGCTGATGGGAGTGTGATCGAATCCGTCTTCAGCAATTTGCTCGCTCAATGGCGTGCGATCGAAACCGTTTTCAGACAGGGTGCGGTCAGTTGATAACTGCTTTTGGACGGTTGAGGTGCTTTGCGCTTCCCCCAGAATTGGTTGCGGATGGCTTGGCGGGATCGCAAAGGCCGTCGAAGCAACGCTGGCCAGGATGGCAGCTGCTAATAGCTTTTTCATGAGTGTGTCCTCGGTATTAGTGGGTACGGGACACATGCTACGGGCGAGGGTCAGTTGAACAAACGCGAGCGTATCAATAGTACAAATCGACAACTGTGATACTAAGTGTCGCTGTCGCTAATTGATTAATTCAGCCAATTATTTAATTCAATTAAATCGATAGTTAACCAGCTGACCGTAGTTATCGGGCGGTTTCGCCTTGTACAGCCGTTAGGCTTTGCCGAGGTTTACCGATCGCGGCCATGCTGCGGTCGTGTAGATGCACCAACAGCGTCATGGCGGTCAGGCTGCCAAGCAACGCGCAGAACATGTCGGCCTGCGTGTCCCACTGATCGCCCTGCATGCCCAGAAAGGCTTTGGCGCCCTGGCCAAGCGAAAGGGCCGCCGCCCACTCGACCAGCTCGTAAACAGCGCTGAGCATCATCGCCATGCTTACGCAGACAAACGGCAACAGGTGTTTGCCATGAACGCGCTCATTACGCACCAGCAGTTCCCGCGCGATCAGCGCAGGCACAACGCCCTGGAAAAAATGGCCAAGCCGGTCGTAAGGGTTACGGCTCAGGTCCAGCCAGTCCTGCAGCCAGAAGCCGACCGGGACACGGGGGAAGGTGTAATGGCCGCCCGCAACCAGCCCCAGGGCCTGGACAGCCAGCAACAAGTACAGCAGCGAAGAGAGCGGAAATCGTCTATGGGTGTAAGCCAATGCCGGCAGCAGGATGACCACGGGAAGGACTTCCATCAGCCAGGTGGTACGGTCGTGCGGGTTGATGGCGGAGGCCAGCAAGGCCAGTACAACGAGGAAAACCAGGGTCTTGAACAACAGCGGTCGGTGCATTCAACCTGCCTTTTTCGGAATCGGGCGCATGTGCAATGGACCGCGAAACCGGGGCGATGACTGCTGCGAAAGCGCGAAACGCTCCCGTTCTGGCCGCTCGCGGCCGTCAGGGCAGGGCTTTTTCGGCGTAGGTGCGGGTCGCCAGTCCGAGCTGGGAACGGAAGCTTTCCATGTCGAACATGGTGCAGATCTCGCGGATCTGCTGCCCCGGCGTCAGGGTCCAGAAGGCCATCGCTGAAATGCTCAAGACCTTGTCGCTGGGTGGGTAGCCGAGCGCGGGTGTTTCGATGGTGCCAATCAGGGTGCTCCAGGTGACGACCTTGTCGCCCTCGGCAACGCATTCCTCGACCACCACTTCGAGATCGGGCATGGCAGTACGGATCTGGGTCACCATCGCGGCGAACTCAGGGCTGGCCATCGGATGGCCGACGAAGGAGCTCTTGTAGAGAAAGTCTTTGCTGTGCAGCTTCTCGGCAAGGGCCAGGTGTCCGCGGTTCCAGCTCAGATCGATGTGCTGGCGGACCAGCCGTTTGTTGTCGTCCAGTGACATTTGTCGCGTCCGGTAAGTGGCGGGACTACGAACTGTAGCAGCCGCCACCCGGAACAGGCATCAATCGACAGATCCCTTCGTCGGCTCAATCCACCGGCAGGCGCAACCGAAACGCAGCGCCGCCAAGCATGGAATCGTCGAGCCTGAGCTCGCCGCCGTAGCTGTCGATGATGTCCTTCACCACTGCCAGGCCAATGCCTTGGCCGGGGTGCTGGGCATCCAGCCGTTCACCACGACGCAGGATCCGGGCGCGCTGGTTGACCGGCACGCCGGGCCCGTCATCTTCGACGCTCAGGGTCAGGTATTCGTCGCCCTGCTGCAGGCTGATGCGCACCTGATGGAGGCAGAGCCGGTAGGCGTTCTCCAGCAGGTTGCCGAGCAGTTCCATCAGCGCACCCTGCTCCAGCGGCAGGGTGGCCTTTGCTGGAACCTGCAGCTCGACCTGCACGCGCTTGTCCTGGTAAACCTTGTCCAGCGTGCTGCAAAGGCGCACCAGCAGCGGCTGCAGCGCTACCCGGTGGCGCACCAGGCCGCTCTGACCGAGGCTTGCCCGCTGCAGCTGGTAGCCGATCTGCTGGCTCATGCGCTCGATCTGCGCGCGCATCACACGGGACTGTTCGCGGTTGTCCGGCTGCGTACTGATCGCCTCGCCGACGCTCTGCAGCACCGTCAATGGCGTCTTAAGGCTGTGGGCCAGGTCGCCCAGCGAGTTGCGGTACTGCTCGCGCTGGCGTCGCTCGCCGTCGAGCAAGCGGTTCAGCGAGCGGGTCAGGCGCAACAGTTCGCGGGGGTGTCGATCGCTGAGCCGATCCAGCCGCCCCGCCTCGACCTGATCCAGCTCGAGGCTTAGTCGTTTGAGCGAGCGAAAGCCCCAGGTCAGGCCCAGCCAAAGCAACGTCAGCAGCACCAGCAATCCGCCACCGAGCCAGAGATACAGCTGTTGCCGGAATTCCTCGAACAGGCTGCGGTATTCACTGGTGGGTTGCATGGTGACGAAGCTGAACGCCTGACGCTGATCGGTGTTCAGCCGCAGCTCCACGTCGTAGACGAAGTACTCGGCGCCATCGGCATCGCGGATCCGCTGGAATTCGGTGACGTCGCCCTGCAGGCGTGGCTGATAGTCGATGGATTCGTCTTCGGCCGAACGTGACTGCCAGAGCCGTTTGCCTTGCGGGTCGTAGATGTAACCCAGCAGCTTCGCATCGGGCAGGTCGAATTCTTCATCGGGCAACCGCGCCGGCATCACCAATCGGCCCTGTTCGATGCGCGATGCGGTGATCAGCGTATTGGCATCGGCGGCCAGGCGCTCTTCGATGACCCGCTCGAAGGCGAGGCTGAACGCAGCCTGCAGCACCGGCAGCAGGGCAAGCATGAACAGAACGGCGAGGCAGGTGGCGCCCAGCATCAGGCGCAGGCGCAGCGACAGGGTGCCGTTGCGTGCGGCCCGAGCCAGCACGCGCCAGCGGCGCCAATTGAGGCTCATCGGCAGCGCTCGGTGAACAGATAACCCAGGCCGCGAACGGTATCGATGGGTTTAAGCCCGCCGTGGGCTTCCAGCTTGCGACGCAGCCGGCCGACCAGCACCTCGATGACGTTGGCGTCGCGTTCGTTGTCGTCCGGGTAGAGCTGCTCCATCAGCCGTTCCTTGGCGACCACCTGCTGCTGGTGACGCATCAGGTATTCCAGAATGCGATATTCAAAGGCGGTCAGCGGCAGGGGCTCGTCATCCACCAGTGCCTGTTTGCGGTTGAGGTCAAGCTTGAGCGGGCCGGCTTCGATGCTCGCCTGGGTGAAGCCGGACGAGCGTCGCAGCAACGCGTTGAGCCGTGCCTCCAGCTCCTCGAACTGGAAGGGTTTGACCACGTAGTCGTCGGCACCGGCGGCCAATCCTTCGACCTTGTCCTGCCAGTTACCGCGCGCCGTGAGGATGAGGATGGGAAAGCGCTCGCCATTGCTGCGCAGCTGGCGAATCAGATCCAGGCCGGAGATGCCCGGCAGGCCGAGATCGACCACGGCCAGGTCATGATTGAATTCCCGTGTCTGGTAAAGCGCCTCTTCGGCATTCGCCACCGCATCGACCACATGCCCGCTTTCGCTCAGGCGAGTCAGCAGGTGGTGGCGCAGCAGCGCCTCGTCTTCCACCACCAGCACTTTCATGTGCGGCTCCTGTCATGCAAACGGCCGGGACAATCCCCGGCCGTGTTCCTGTTGATGCAAGCGCGCCTGCTTAGAACTTGTAGTTCACGCCCAGGTAGGCCTGCTTGCTGCTATGCAGGTCGATCGAACCGACCTTGCCAACGCCGCGCTCGGCCACTTCGGTGCCAGCGTTGCTACGCAGATAGCGGTAACCCGCTTCGATCGACGTGTTCTTGCCGACGTCTTGCAGCACACCAGCCTGCAGCCCCACCAGATAACCGATGTCACTGTCGCGGCGGTAACCGCTGGACTCATTCTCGAGCTTGGTCAGACCGGCACTGGCGCCACCGAACAGGCGGGTGGTGTCGCCGACCGGGAGGAACATGTCGTAGCTGCCGAGCAGGTTCTGCTGACGCAGCTTGAGCGAGCTGCCGTAGTCGTCGGATACGTTTTCGTAGGTGGCATAGTAGCGTGCCTCATCGGTCATCTGACCGGCGCGGATGCCCCAGGTGCCGCTGTTCTTGATGGTGTCGTCGAAACGGTTCGCGCCCGGCATGTTCTGCTTCAGGGTGCTGGAACGGTCGATGTTGACGGTGCTTTTGCCCCAGGTGAGGCCAGCGAAGTTGTCGGCGGCTTGGGCGCCGAGGGTAAAGACGCTGAGAGTGGTGGCGATGGCCAGGGTATGCAGCTTGTTCATGTGTCGCTCCTTTGCAGGCGTGGAAAAATTTACGTCTCCATCGTGCCTGCGGGAGGCTGAACAGCGCCTGAACCCTGGCTGAACCTGAGCTGAACGATCATGCAGCCAGCGCAGCCTGGGCTGCGCTGGTGGTCAGCTAGCGCCCGCGACGCCCCAGCAGGGCGACCAATGCTGCTGCCCCCACCGCCACGGCGGCTGTGGTCGCGACCGGATGCTGCGTGGCACGGGTGTACAGGCTGCGTGTCAGCACCATGCCCGGATAATCGCCACTGGCGCTGCCGTCACCCGCGCTGCCGACATCGCTGTCGTAGAGCGCGCCGCGTGGGTGTCGGTCTGGGCGGCCGCTCTTGATGGTGTCGTAGACAAAGGTGCGGTTGATCCAGTCGGCCAGGTGCGGCGCGTTCTGCGCGAGTCGCGAGAGCAACTTGGCATTGCCGATATAAACGTCGCGCTGCGGGTGCTCGGCGGCATGCAGAATCGCCCGCGCGACCACTTCGGGGGCATAGACCGGCGGCGGAAACACTGGCGCGCTGGGCAGGTAGTTCTTCGAGTGATCCATGAATTGGGTGTCGGTCGAGGAGGGGCGTACCAGGGTTACCGATACCGGCGAGTGCGACTTTTGCAGCTCGACGCGCAGCACGTCGGTCATCGCCTTGATCGCATGCTTGCTGGCGCTGTAGCTGCTGTGGAAGGGCAGGGCATTGGCCGATTCCACACTGCCGATGTTGATCAGGGCGCCGCCTTTGTCGCGCAGATGCTTAACGGCGATGGAGGAGCCGTAGTGAGTGCCCCAGAAGTTGGTCTGCATCACCTGATAGTGGTCTTCGTCGCTGACCTCATCGAAGCGTCCCCATACCGAGCTGCCGGCATTGTTGATCCAGGTGTCAAAGCCACCGAAGCGGGCGACGGTCTCGCTGGCGACGCGTTCCAGCTGCGCGCGCTGGCCGACATCGGCCATGACGTGAAGAACCCGGTCACCCGCGTTCAGATCACGCTCGATGTCGAGCAGGGCTTCTTCGTTACGCGCCACCAGCACCACGCGTGCGCCTCTTTCGATGGCGAGGCGGGCGGTCGCCAGGCCGATCCCGCTCGAAGCACCGGTGATAACGATGACCTGCTCATGCAAGGGTTTGAGAGAAATGCGCATCGGGATCTCCTCGGATAGCGGCGATGTGGATTGGCTCGGTAGAAGCCGTGGCCGCGCTTCCGGTTCCGGGCAGGCGATGGATGGCAGCGGTTGATCGATCCTGGGCTGGGTGGTGCTGCTGGCGCTGCCGAGGTACAGCGGGCATGTTCTGACCGAATACATCACCATTCTTCAGCAGCCAGGAAGCGAGCAAATCACGCGCTGCATCAGTAGCGGCAGCATTCTGGTCGACGGTTTGCTGACCCTGCTTGAGGTGGCCATGGTGCGCGCGCTATCGAGCCTGACGTATCACTACGTCGAGCTGAAGAGGATCGAGGTGGGGCGCCGGCTTGCACGCAGTCAGCCAAGACCGCTATCGCCGGTTTGAATCAGCCTTGACGAATAGATGATCCGCTGCAGCAGGCGTGGAATCTGGCGCCGAGGGCGCCGAATCGGTGGGTTGGCTTGCTGGGTAGGTCTGGTGCAGAGGCACTTGCTGCTGGCCATCAACGGACCAGGTGACCGTCGCCTCGATCTGGCTGTCAGGTGCGATACCGAGTCGGTTGTTCAGCGGACACTGCGTTTCAGGCCCGCTGGTCAACTCTCCCGATTGGCGGCTGCGGCTGGTACCGGCGTGGCCCTTGGAACGCACTTCCAGCTGGTAGCTAAGCCGGTGGGGTTCGGCACTGCTGAAGCACAACCGCACATTCAACCGGTCGGCTTCGGGCAGCAGCTCCAGGCGAGCATCAACCGGACCGGCGGAGGCGAGCAGCATGGCGGCGAGGGTCGCGGTGAGCATAGGGGATGGCCAAGGTCTGGATCACTGTTGGGTAACGGTGGCCATGTTGCCGGTCCCCGTCTGCGAAATCACCGCGTTCATGAGTTCGGCGTTCTGAGTGATCGAGGCCTGGTTTGCCATGCCGACCTGGTTGATGCGGGCCTCGTTGTAGCCAGCTAGCTGGTTGATGGCGGCGATGTTGTCATCGCCCGATTGCACCACGCTGGCTTGGTTGCCATCGAACCATTGCACCAACTCGACGCTGTTGCCATTTCCAGTTGACGAGCCTCGGAATGCATTGCTGCGCCCGCTCTGCTCAACTGTCAGCAGGTTGTCGTCGCCTGCCTGATTGAACTCGACTTCACCAAACAGGTTGTACTGCGAGATCGTCGCGGTGTTCAGGTTGCCGTTCTGGGCCAGTTGAATATCGCTGCCATCGCCCTGCTCGATGCTAGCCCTGTTCTCGTCGCCGACCTGATACACAGCTGTCCAATTGCCGTGGTAAATGCCGTCTTGGGTCATTACCAGCGAATTGCCATTGCCAATCTGACGTGCCTCGGCCCGAGCGAAACCATTTTGAGTGGCCGAAATGGAATTGTTGTCGCCGATGCTGCTGATTTGCAGCTCATTGGTATACCAGTGCTGCTCGACCTCGGCGCGGTTGCCGGTGCCCTGCTGATAGACGCTGGCGCTGGAGAAGCGAGTCTCATCGCCCTGGTAGATGGAGGCGCTGTTGCTGCCAATTTGCACAATGCTGGCGACATTTTCCTCGGCGATCACGCCCTGAAAGATCGAACCGCTGTTCGCCGTACCGTTCTGGCGGATCGTGGCCTCGTTAAGCAGCCCGGTCTGATCAACCGTGGCGTCGTTGTCATTGCCTGTCTGCACGAGTTTGGCGCTGTTGTCGGCATGGGCGCCAACGGCGACAGACAGCAAAGCGGCTGACGCAAGGAGATGCAGACTGCGCATAGGGTTACCTTTTTATTAGCGATGCTGGTGATTAGCGATGCTGGACGATCTGAACGCGTTGGCCGCTGCCGTATTGGGTGACACTGCTGCTCAAGCCGCTGCCGAGCTGTTCGATGCTGGCAGCGTTGTTCGAACCAATCTGAGCGATCGCGGCCTGGTTGTCGCTGCCGATCTGGCTGATGTCGGCCAAGTTGCCCTGGCCGATCTGCAGAATGGTGGCGATCTGGTTCTCGCCTTGCTGGAGGATGAAGGCCTGCTGGTCGCTGCCCTGCTGCATGATGTTCGCCAGCTGAGCCGTGCCGGTCTGGCTTACGTCAGCGAGGTTGTCGCTGCCTGTTTGCAGCACTCGCGCGACCTGCATGTCGGGCAATTGCAACGCAGCCGCCGACTGATCAGCGAGGCTCGCTGAGCCTCCCGCAAGGTCTCCGTTGTCCATCAGGTCGGCCGCATGAACCGCGTGACCGGTGAGCAGAAGCGCGGCGAACAAGCCGCGGCGGAATAGGGCTAGACAATCCATGCAGGCACCTCGGAATAGTGTTCGGATTCTTGACTGCAGGCGGGGCGCTGAACATCCATCGAACGGTGCAAAACAAGCGCTACGTGATGAACGGGGCGAATTAATCCTTTTGCAATTCACAGCTCGTCCCGGTCCATGTCGAAGGTGTCCTGGAGTAGGTTCTGCAGCTTGCTGCGGTTGACTTCCTCCAAGATCAGCTGCGCGGCTTGGGTGGCGATGTCTTCGATCTCCGCTACGTTGGGCTGCAGAAAGCGCCGGTAGACCGTGCGCTGCCCATACTCCACCCAGACCAGGCTGCCCCAGCGCGCGGAAGGACGTTCACGCACCACCAGATCGCCTTCAAGCGCGCTGGCGTCCTGCAATTGAAAGCTCAGGTAGCGGTGGAAGTCGTGACCGAAGCGAGTGATGGTGTTGTCGATGATCAGCCCGCTCAGTTCCGCCTCGCCTTCCGCCTGGCCCAGCGCTGCCTGAGCCTGCAGCGGGCCGAGCAGGCTCAGCAGCAACAGGCACAGCGTCAGGCGTGACACGACTCGGACCAATCCAGTCGGCCACGTAGCAGAAAGGCCGCCTCGGCCCGGTTGGAGGCACCAATCTTGCGCAACAGGTTGTGGATATGGCTCTTGATGGTGTGGGGGCTTAGGCACAGCTGCTCGGCTATTTCGGCGTTGGACAGGCCTTTGCCGGCGAGGCTGAGGATTTCCCGCTCACGCAGGGTCAACGACGGTTTGCTGCCAGCGAGTTGGCGCATGCGTCGCCACTGGCTGAGCAGGCGTTCGGTCAAGACCCGCGGCAGCCAGTCGCCGCCTTCGAGCAATACTTGGATGCCGTCGAGCAGGTGCTCGCGAGTGGCATGGCTGTAAAACACGCCGCGGATGGCAGGGTGCTTGTCGACAAGTTGCTCGGCCTGTTCCGGGGCGATGTTGACCAGCGCAACGGGTGTCTGCTCGTCGAGCTGATCGAGCAGAGTCGACAATTGCTCGGTCTGGCTGTTTCCCGAGTCGAGTAGGTAGAGATCGGTGCTGCCCGGGACGATCTTCTCGAGCCGCGCCAGGGCTACCTCTAGCTGAGCCTGTTCACCAAGAAAGTGCTTGAAGAACAGCCCGAGAAGCTCATTGCCGGTCAGCAGGGTGACGGTAGGCCGGTTACGTTCCAGGTGGGTGAAGTCCGCTTCGTCCATGTTCAATCCTTGGTTTGGAGTGCCGTTATGCTGCATAGAAAAGTTACTAAACGACCGGCCAGAAATGACGAAGTTCAGCGTTCACGTTGGGATTAGGTCGGCATCTGCGCGCTGAGGATGACATCCCGACGGACGGTTGAAGAAACGCTGTGGTGGACTTAATGGACTAAGGTGAGTCAATCGCCCATTCGATGGAGCCTGCATGAGTGACCCCTCCCGCGAACTGACGTTGCGCGCGCTGTTGACCGGCCTGCTGCTGGGGGCCGTGCTGACGCCTTCGAATATCTACTCGGGGCTCAAGATCGGCTGGTCGTTCAACATGTCGATCATCGCGCTGCTGGTCGGTTTCGCCTTCTGGCAGAGCCTGGCGCGAGTGCTGAGAAGGCCCGCCTGGACCCTGCACGAAAGCAACATCAACCAGACCACGGCCTCATCCGCGGCTTCGATCATTTCCAGCGGTTTGGTCGCGCCGATTCCTGCGTACACCTTGATCACCGGCCAGCAGTTCGACACCTTGCCGCTGGTGGCCTGGGTGTTCTCGGTCAGCTTTCTGGGCATCTGGGTCGCCTGGTACTTGCGGCCATCACTGATTATCGAAACGCAGCTGCGCTTTCCTGAAGGCATGGCGACCTTAGCCACCATGCAGCAGATCTACAGCCATGGCGCTGAGGCGGCGCGGCGCTTATGGGTGCTGGGCTCGGCTGCGCTGCTGGCGGCGTTAGCCAAGCTGGTGGACGGTCTGTGGTGGAGCGTGCCGCGCTGGGCTCCCAGTGCGCAGCTGGAGCGCTTGACGTTCAGCCTCGAACCGTCGCTGTTGCTGCTGGGCTTCGGCGGAATCATCGGCTTACGGGTTGGGTTGTCGTTGCTGCTCGGCGCGTTGATTGCCTGGGGCGTGCTGGCACCCTGGTTGTTGACGGAAGGTCTGGTGACGATCCCCGCGGGCGCCAGCGGGCCGCAATTCGGAGTGCTGATCGAGTGGCTGCTGTGGCCGGGAGTCAGCCTGATGGTCTGCGCTACGCTGATTTCACTCAGCCTGCGTTTTTTACGCGCCCGACGAGGCGCTGCAGCACAGCGCATGCGATTCGCTCGGCCCGCGCCACTGCCGGCGCTCGGGCTGGGCCTGGCGGCCATCCTGGTGATCGCCCTGCAGATGAGCCTGTTTGATATCCATCCACTCATGGCCGCGCTGTCGATCCCACTGGCGCTGGTGCTGGCCATGGTTGCGGCACGTGTCGTCGGCGCCACCGGGATACCGCCCATTGGTGCGATCGGGCAGCTGTCGCAGCTGAGTTTCGCTGCCATTGCGCCTGGTCAGGTGGCGATCAACCTGATGAGTGCCAACACTGCAGGCGGTGCTGCGGGTCAATGCACCGATCTGCTCAACGACTTCAAGGTCGGTCATGCAATCGGCGCGACCCCCTCGCGCCAGGTGGTCGCACAGTGCCTGGGTATTCTGGTCGGCAGCCTGGTAGGGGTACTCGTCTATCAACTGCTGATTCCTGATCCTCAGGCCATGCTGATCACCCCCGAGTGGCCAGCGCCCGCCGTGGCGACCTGGAAAGCCGTGGCGCAGGCGCTGACCGCAGGGCTCGGCTCGATCAGCCTGGACATCCGCTGGGCGATGTTGATCGGAGCACTGGTCGGCGTTGTGCTCGGCCTGCTCGAAGGCTCGGCGCCGGTCTGGCGGTTGCGCTGGTTACCCAGTTCGGCGGCGCTGGGGCTGGCATTCATCATTCCTGCCTCGATCTCGCTGATGATGGCGTTCGGCGCCGTGTTGGCCTGGCTGTTCGTGGCCCGCTGGGGCAGCCTGGCCGAACGTTGTGTGATCGTTGCCGCCGCCGGGTTAGTGGCCGGTGAAAGCATGGCTGGTATCGGGATTTCGTTGTGGCAGTTGTTGCGCTGAGTTTTGGTCAGGCGTCCTCGAGGCAGAATGGCGCGTGGACATCCGATGAACGGTCTGCTGCCAGCATGGCGACCAATGGCGGCAGGGCTACAACGCCCGCCACATCTGGGTTTCAGCGTTTTGAAAGATCCTGTCACGCGCTGGGGTGAAATTTATTTTCGTGGACAGTGCCGGAGTATGTGAACCCCTTGAAACTGGAGAGCGATCATGCAAACGACCAAGCTCGCCGCGCTGACTCTAGCCGGCCTTATGTCTACCGCTGTATTTGCCGCAGGCACAACGGACAACGAAGCCATTCATGACAAGGGCCGTTACGACGCGGATAGCAGCTCAATGAAGAGCGGCACTCACGACGGCAAAATGGGCGGCGCCCATGACGACACTATGATGGACGGCAAAACTACCGACGACACCGACCGCGAAGGCCTGACAACCGGTATGGGCACCACCGTTGACGGTGAGCCGGCAGGTCCGGGAACTGAAACAGGTACCAGTGTCGGCAACACGACCGCCACGGGAAGCAGTGCTACGGGCAACTGATATGCCTTCGCCGCTAGATGAAAAGCCCCGGCTTCGGACGGGGCTTTTTCTTGCGCAGCCGTTGGGCTCCCGCTGCCGCAGCTGATTGCGCCGGGACACCCCATGGCTTCTAATCGGGAGACGCTCATGGCTATACGCGTTTCGTTATTCGTTTCAACATTGATGGCTGCGTCGCTGACAATCGCCGCCGGCACCGGTCCCACGCACCCTGAGGAAGCCCGCGAACATCCACTGGACACGCGCGAGCCGCGGCAGGATGTAATCGAGAGCGGAGATGACAGCCAAGGCCAGCCGAGGCCCCCGACGCTGGAAGCACCGCCTGAGGTGCCACCCGTTACGCCTGATGAACGCCCATCGTCGCCGGATCGGCCGGACACACGTTCGGGCGAAAGCGACGATTCAGCCTCAGCCAGCTGAACAATCGTGCGAAACCGTGCAGCCATGCGGCAAAACGAAAACGGGAGGCCTAAGCCTCCCGTTCGATACTGCCAGTGCAGCGCTTAGAACAACACGCGGCTGCGGATGGTGCCGTTGACCTGCAGCAGTTTTTCCAGCGCCAGGTCGGAATAGTCCTTATCTACATCGATGACGACGTAGCCAACCTTCTCGTTGGTCTGTAGGAACTGGCCGCAGATATTGATGCCGTTGTCGGCGAACACCTTGTTGATCTCGCTCATCACGCCCGGGATGTTCTGGTGGATGTGTAGCAGGCGGTGCTTGCCGGGGTGCGATGGCAAGGCCACTTCCGGGAAGTTGACGGACGATACCGAGGTGCCGTTGTCGCTGTACTTGACCAGCTTTTCCGCCACTTCCAGGCCGATGTTGGCCTGTGCTTCGGCGGTCGAACCGCCGATATGTGGGGTCAGGATCACGCGATCCAGGCCACGCAGCGGGCTTTCGAACTCTTCATCGTTGGATTTGGGCTCGACCGGGAACACGTCGATGGCGGCGCCGATGAGGTGCTCGTCCTTGATCGCAGCGGCGAGGTGATCCAGCTCGACCACGGTGCCGCGCGCAGCGTTGATCAGGATTGCGCCTTTCTTCATGGCGCGGATTTCCTTCTCACCGATCATCCACTGAGTGGATGGCAGCTCGGGGACGTGCAGGGAGACGATGTCGCACATGCCCAACAGCTCATACAGTGAGCCGATCTGAGTGGCGTTGCCCAGCGGCAGCTTGGTCACCACGTCATAGAAGAAGACCTGCATGCCGAGGCCCTCGGCGAGCACCGACAGCTGCGTGCCGATGGAGCCGTAGCCGATGATGCCCAGCTTCTTGCCGCGAATTTCGAAGGAGTTGGCTGCCGACTTGATCCAGCCGCCGCGATGGCAGGACGCGTTCTTCTCCGGAATGCCCCGCAGTAGCAGGATGGCTTCGGCCAGCACCAGCTCGGCCACCGAGCGAGTGTTGGAGTACGGGGCGTTGAATACCGCAATGCCGCGCTCGCGGGCGGCATTGAGATCGACCTGGTTGGTGCCGATGCAGAAACAGCCGACAGCGATCAGTTTATTTGCTGCTTCGAATACGTCCTCGGTGAGCTGAGTGCGCGAACGAATCCCGATGAAATGGACGTCAGCGATCTTCTCTTTCAGCTCCGACTCGGTCAGCGCGGTCTTGAGATACTCGATGTTGGAGTAGCCGGCGGCCTTGAGGGTGTCGACAGCGTTCTGGTGCACGCCTTCGAGAAGAAGGAACTTGATCTTGCTCTTGTCGAGAGAGGTCTGGCTCATCTGCATTTAAACCTTAAGGCCGAAGGGTAGGACGAAGTGTCCAGCGAAGGCTGGCCGACCCGGTATCAGCGGTGTCGGGAGTCTGCCGAGGCACGTTTCAAAAGGGTGCGTATGCTAGCATACGCACCCCTCGAAACACCCATGTCCTGAGCTGAAGCGTACTCAGGGTGACCATGAATCGAATGAGAGTTCCCATGATGACCGACCCCGCCCTGATCGACGAGCTGAAGACCCTGGTCGAGCCTGGCAAGGTGCTGACCGATGCCGATTCGCTGAACACCTACGGCAAGGACTGGACCAAGCAGTACGCCCCGGCACCCTCGGCCATCGTGTTCCCGAAGACCATCGAGCAGGTGCAGGCTATCGTGCGCTGGGCCAACGAGCGAAAGATCGCTCTGGTGCCCTCGGGCGGCCGCACCGGCCTTTCCGCTGCCGCCGTGGCGGCCAATGGCGAGGTGGTGGTGTCGTTCGATTATATGAACCAGATTCTCGAATTCAACGAGATGGACCGCACCGCGGTCTGCCAGCCGGGCGTGGTCACCGCACAGCTGCAGCAGTTCGCCGAAGACAAGGGCCTGTATTACCCGGTGGACTTCGCCTCCGCAGGCTCCAGCCAGATCGGCGGCAACATTGGCACCAATGCCGGCGGGATCAAGGTGATTCGCTATGGCATGACCCGTAACTGGGTAGCGGGGCTTAAGGTCGTCACTGGCAAGGGCGACCTGCTCGAGCTGAACAGGGACCTGATCAAGAACGCCACCGGCTATGACCTGCGCCAGCTCTTCATCGGTGCCGAGGGCACACTGGGCTTCGTCGTCGAGGCGACGATGCGCCTGGAGCGCCAGCCAACCAATCTGACTGCGCTGGTGCTGGGCACGCCGGACTTCGACTCGATCATGCCGGTGCTGCACGCCTTTCAGGACAAGCTGGACCTGACCGCCTTCGAGTTCTTCTCCGACAAGGCACTGGCCAAGGTGCTCGGCCGCGGCGACGTGCCGGCACCGTTCGAAACCAGCTGCCCGTTCTACGCGCTGCTGGAATTCGAAGCCACCACCGATGAGCGCGCCGATCAGGCGCTGGCGACCTTCGAGCATTGCGTTGAGCAGGGCTGGGTACTCGATGGCGTGATGAGCCAGAGTGAGCAGCAACTGCAGAACCTGTGGAAGCTGCGCGAGTACATCTCCGAAACTATCAGCCACTGGACGCCGTACAAGAACGACATCTCCGTCACCATCGCCAAGGTGCCGGCCTTCCTCAAGGAAATCGACGCCATCGTCGGTGAGCACTACCCGGATTTCGAGATCGTCTGGTTCGGCCACATCGGCGACGGCAACCTGCACCTGAACATCCTCAAGCCGGATGCGATGGACAAGGACGAGTTCTTCGGCAAGTGCGCGACGGTGAACAAGTGGGTGTTCGAAACCGTACAGAAGTACAACGGTTCGATCTCTGCCGAACATGGCGTCGGCATGACCAAGCGTGACTACCTCGAGTACAGCCGTTCGCCGGTGGAAATCGAGTACATGAAGGCGGTCAAGGCAGCCTTCGATCCGAACGGCATCATGAATCCGGGCAAGATCTTCGCTGTTTGAGCAGACAGGAACTCTCCATGACCTACAAGCACCAGTACACCGACGGCACCACGATCCACTACCCGTTGGGCAAAGTCGTCTGCATCGGTCGTAACTACGCCGAGCACGCCAAAGAGCTGAACAACCCGGTGCCGACCGAGCCTCTGCTGTTCATCAAGGCCGGCAGCTGCACCGTGCCGCTGGACAGCGGCTTCAGTATTCCCTCTGACCGTGGTGCCGTGCACTACGAGGCGGAAATCGCCGTGCTGATCGGCAAGCCGTTGTCGCGCAAGCCGAACGAAGAAGAGGTTCGCGACGCGATCTCCGGGTTTGCCCCAGCCCTCGACCTGACCCTGCGCGACGTGCAGGCCAAACTGAAGGAAAAGGGCCATCCATGGGAAATCGCTAAAAGCTTTGACGGTGCCTGCGTGCTGGCTCCATTCGTGCCGGGCGATGCAGTGGAAGATCTGACTGACATCGGCGTGCGCCTGACCATCAACGGTGAGGTGCGTCAGGACGGCAACAGCAACCAGATGCTCAATGCCATCCTGCCGCTGCTGCAGCACATCGCCGGGCACTTCAGCCTGCAACCGGGCGACGTGGTGCTGACCGGCACGCCGGTGGGTGTTGGCCCCCTCCATCAGGGTGACGAACTGGTACTGGAACTGGTCGGGTTGTCTCGCTTCGAAAGTCGCGTGCTTTAACCCAGTATGGGCCGGGTACGTCTGACGTATCCGGCCTGCAGCGCTATATCCTCCCTGTGAAGGTCATGCTGTAATCGCACGCTCTACTTGGGTTTGCCTACATGCCTGACGCCGCCATCCGACCATCCCGCATCCGCCTGTTTCTGTACGTTTCCTTAGTCCTAACCATCGCGATGGCCTTGCTGGTCGGCTGGATGCTGCATTGGGACGACCAGCTGAAACTCTACTGGCAGGAGCAATACATCGATTCTCAAGAGCGCGCGGCGAGCATCTGGTTGCCAGACTATGAGCTGGCGTTGGAGACCAAATTGTTTGGCCTGGAAGACGACGAAACTTCTGGGCTGACCTGGAATGCTGCGACCGGGACGCTATTTACCGTCACCGGCCAAAACCCGCAGCTCGTGGAGTTTTCCCCTGGCGGCGTCGTGCTGCGGCGCATCACCCTGACCGGATTCTCTGATCCTGAAGCGGTCGAAGCGCTGGATGACGGGCGACTCGGTATCGTCGACGAGCGGCGTCGGCTGGTTGCAGTGTTTCGGCTGGCGCCAGGGGTGGAAAGTCTCGATCTTGATGATCTCGCAACCTATGACTTGGGTTTCAACGGTGCAGGTAATAAAGGCTTTGAAGGGCTGGCCTGGAATCCGCGCACCAAACGCATGCTGTTGGCCAAGGAGCGCGATCCGCAGGGATTGTTCGAGCTGCCTTTTCCCGGAGAGGACGGTGCCGCCGGCATCCTCGAGGCCTGGCCCGAGCAGCCGTTGCTGGTGCGTGATATCTCATCGGTGACCATCGACCCGCGCACCGGCCACACCCTGATGCTGTCCGATGAATCGCGCCTGCTGGTCGAACTCGACCAGCGAGGCCGGCCGCTCAGCTTCATCAGACTGCTCGGCGGCCTCAACGGCTTAGTGGAGGGAATAGACCAGGCCGAGGGTGTCGCCATGGACGGGCAGGGGAATATCTATGTCGTCGCGGAGCCGAACCGCTTCTATGTTTTCAGTCGTAGGCGCTGACCTTCGATTTGGATCGCCCCGATCGCTGTCACTTAACGTGATCAGCGACGAAGGCTTGCAGTACTTCATGTGGTTGGAGGTCGGTGCGTGGACCGAGCTCGCCGGTGCCAACAACCAAATAGTCAACGCTTGAGGGTCTGAACACCGTCTTTGGTGCCTAGCAGCAGAATGTCGGCCGGGCGTGCAGCGAACAGCCCGTTGGTGACCACGCCGACGATGTTGTTGATCTGCGCTTCCACATCCGGGGCGAAGCCGATCATGAGGTTGTGCACGACCAGAATGACGTTGCCGTTGTCGGTCACCACGCCCTCACGGTAGACCGGATCTCCACCCAGCCTGACCAATTCACGCGCCACGTGGCTGCGGGCCATCGGTATCACTTCGACCGGCAGGGGAAACTCGCCGAGGCGTTCGACCAGCTTGCTGCCGTCGGCGATGCAGATGAAGGTGCGCGCCACTGCGGCGACGATCTTTTCCCGGGTCAGGGCTGCGCCGCCGCCCTTGATCAGTTCCAGATGGCTGTTGGTCTCGTCGGCGCCGTCGACGTAGAACTCCAGGTCCGATACCGAATTCAGGTCGTAAACCGGGATGCCGTGGCCTTTCAGACGCTCGGCGGTTGCGTCGGAACTGGCTACCGCGCCGTCGAAGAAGCCTTTGTGCTTGGCCAGCAGATCGATGAAGAAATTGGCGGTGGAACCGGTGCCAACGCCGACGATGCTGCGGTCGGTGAGCTGCGGCACGATGAGGTCGACAGCGGCCTGGGCGACAGCCTGCTTGAGTTGATCCTGAGTCATGGCGTAAAGGTCCGGGGCGGTGAGTGAGTCGAAGGGTGGGAGTATAGCGGGGGCTCCGCGGCGGGTCTTGCCTGCTTAGGCTGTACTGCTGTTTTACGCGCCGATTGACGGTGGTCGCAGGGTTTTTCGCAGAGTAGACTCGTCTGCCCCGCAAGGCCCGCCAAGATAGCTCACGATGCTCGAACAGTACGTCAAGAAGATCCTCACCTCGCGCGTCTATGACGTTGCGGTGGAAACCCCGTTGCAGCCTGCCCGCCAGCTTTCCGAGCGGCTGGGTAACCAGATTCTGCTCAAGCGCGAGGATCTGCAGCCGGTGTTCTCGTTCAAGATTCGCGGTGCCTATAACAAGCTGGTGCAGCTGTCACCCGAGGAGCTGGCGCGCGGCGTGGTCACCGCATCGGCCGGCAACCATGCCCAGGGCCTGGCCTTGGCGGCCCGCGAGCTGGGTATCAAGGCGACCATCGTCATGCCGCGTACCACGCCGGAACTGAAGGTGCAGGGCGTGCGTGCGCGCGGCGGCAAGGTGGTGCTACACGGGGACGCTTTTCCCGAGGCGCTGGCCTACTCGCTGCGGCTGGTCGAGGAGAAGGGCTACGTCTATATCCACCCTTACGACGATCCTCACGTCATTGCCGGGCAGGGCACCGTGGCGATGGAAATTCTTCGCCAGCATCAGGGCCAGCTGGACGCGATCTTCGTGCCAGTGGGCGGCGGCGGGCTGATCGCGGGCGTGGCCGCGTACATCAAATATTTGCGCCCCGAGATCAAGGTCATCGGCGTGGAGCCGGATGATTCCAACTGCCTGCAGCAGGCGATGGCGGCCGGCGAGCGCGTGGTGCTGCCGCAGGTGGGCTTGTTCGCCGACGGGGTGGCGGTGGCGCAGATCGGTCAGTACACCTTCGATATCTGCCGGCACCATGTCGACGAAGTGATCACGGTCAGTACCGACGAGATCTGTGCGGCCATCAAGGACATCTACGACGACACCCGCTCGATCACCGAGCCGGCCGGTGCCCTGGCGGTGGCCGGGATCAAGCGCTACGTCGAGCGTGACGGGGTCGAGAACCAGGTACTGGTGGGCATCGATTCAGGGGCTAACGTCAATTTCGACCGCCTGCGTCACGTCGCCGAGCGGGCCGAGCTGGGCGAGAAGCGCGAAGCGATCATTGCAGTGACCATCCCCGAGGAGCCGGGCAGCTTCAAGGCCTTTTGCGAGGCCATCGGCAAGCGCCAGATCACCGAGTTCAACTACCGCTACCACCAGGATCGCGAAGCGCACATCTTCGTCGGCGTGCAGACGCATCCGGAAAACGATCCGCGTGCGGCGCTGGTAGAAGGGTTGCGCGCCAAGGGTTTCCCGGTACTCGATCTCACCGACAATGAGCTGGCCAAGCTGCACACACGTCATATGGTCGGCGGACATGCGTCCGGCGTCAGCGACGAGGTGGTTTACCGCTTTGAATTCCCGGAGCGTCCGGGCGCGCTGTTCAACTTTCTTAACAACCTCGGCGGGCGCTGGAATATTTCGATGTTCCACTACCGCAACCATGGTGCTGCTGACGGTCGAGTGGTGGCCGGCTTGCAAGTACCCGCCGAGGACCGTCACTTGTTGCCGGCCGCGCTGGACAAGATCGGCTACCGCTACTGGGACGAGACAGACAACCCGGCCTACCAACTGTTTCTCGGCTGACCAGCCGTACCGCGAGGATTGATGGAACACTATCAACTGCTGAACATTACCCATGCCGCGCTGGCAATCCTGCTCACGCTCGGGCTGGTCGCCCACATTGTCATGCTCTGGAAAGCCTCGCGGCGGGGGGATTCCACCGTGTTGCAGAAAAAACTGCGGCGGACCCGGCTGATGTCGCTGCCGTTGCTCGCCGTGCTTGGATTGCTGCTGCCGGTGACAGGCTGGTGGCTGGCCCATCTGGCAGGCTTACCGCTCGGCCAGCTGTGGCTGCTGGTCAGTTCGGTGCTATTTCTGATCCTCGTACCGCTCACCTTGTTACTCGGTGGCCGGTTGCGCGCCTGGCAAGCGTTGGGCGATACCCCAGCGCCCGCGCGCCTGCCACGCTTTGCGCTGGTTTACGCTGGGCTGATCTTGCTGATTCTGATCGCCATCATGGGGTTGATGGGCGCCAAGCCGGTCTAGTCTGCGGCCGCCACTCAGCGCAGGCTGATGATGCTCCAGCCGCGCTGCTGAGCGATATCGCGAAGGGTGGGGTCGGGGTCGACGGCGACTGGATGGCTGACCCGCTCGAGCAGTGGCAGGTCGTTGCGCGAGTCGCTGTAGAAATAGCTGTCATCCAGGCTCTGGTCATTTTCCATCAGCCAACGTTCGATTCGTGTCACCTTGCCTTCCTGAAAGCACGGCACATCGGTCAGCCGACCGGTGTATCGCCCCTCCTGCATCTCGCATTCGGTGGCCAGCAGGGTATCGACGCCCAGCCGTTTGGCGATAGGCCCGGTAATGAAGCGGTTGGTTGCGGTGATGATCACCACCCGGTCACCGGCGTCATGATGCTGGCGGACCAGTGCCTCGCCTTTCGCCAGCACGATGGGTTCGATGTGGTCGCGCATGAACTCAGCATGCCATTGCTGAAGCTGCGGCATCTCGCTGCGCCCAAGCAGTTCCTGGCAGAAGTTCTGATACTCCAGCACATCCAGCGCGCCGGCCAGGTAATCCTGATAAAAAGCATCGTTGCGGGCGCGATAGGCCTCGGCGTCGACCAGTCCGCGCTGGCAGAGAAATTCGCCCCAGGCGTGGTCGCTGTCACCGGCCAGGAGGGTGTTGTCGAGATCGAATAGAGCCAGGCGCACGCTGCGTTCCTCGGGCGATGAAGGGAGGCGAAGCATAGCGGGATCGCTCGATAGATGGCAGATGCCAAGCACTTCGATGGAGCGCCGCTTCTGGTTGATCAATGGCTCCCATGCGCGCTTTCTGCTTTTCACGTTTTTGTGGAACAATGCCGCGACATGCGTTTGCGAGGTTGTTGCCGTGATCGACTCCGATGGTTTTCGCCCCAATGTCGGCATCATCCTGACCAATGATGTCGGGCAGGTGTTGTGGGCTCGGCGGATTAATCAGGATGCCTGGCAATTTCCGCAAGGCGGAATCAATCCACGCGAGACGCCGGAAGAGGCCCTCTACCGCGAACTCAACGAAGAAGTCGGCTTGGAACAGCAGGATGTGAAAATCCTTGCTTGCACCCGCGGCTGGTTGCGCTATCGCTTGCCGCAGCGCCTGGTGCGTACTCACAGCCAGCCGCTGTGCATCGGTCAGAAACAGAAGTGGTTTTTGCTGCGCCTCACCGGCGCCGAGGACCGGGTGCGCATGGATCTGACTGGCAAGCCAGAATTCGACGGTTGGCGCTGGGTCAGTTACTGGTACCCGCTGGGCCAGGTGGTCACCTTCAAGCGCGAGGTTTACCGTCGCGCCTTAAAAGAACTCGCCCCGCGCCTCTTGGCGCGGGATTGACGGGAGAAAGCCCCTGAGCATGCTCGGCACGCTTCGCAAGATCGTCCAGGAAGTCAATGCCGCCAAGGACCTCACGGCGGCGTTGGGCATCATCGTGCTGAGAGTTCGGGAGGCCATGGGCAGCCAAGTCTGCTCGGTCTACCTGCTCGATCCGGAATCCGGACGCTTCGTGCTCATGGCCACCGAAGGTCTGAACAAGAAAGCCATCGGCAAGGTCAGCATGGCGCCTAACGAAGGTCTGGTCGGTCTAGTTGGCACCCGCGAGGAGCCGCTGAACCTGGAGCATGCCTCCGAGCACCCGCGCTATCGCTACTTTGCCGAGACCGGTGAAGAGCGCTACGCCTCTTTTCTCGGCGCACCGATCATCCACCACCGGCGGGTGATGGGCGTACTGGTCATCCAGCAGAAAGAGCAGCGCCTGTTCGACGAAGGCGAGGAAGCCTTCCTGGTTACGATGAGCGCGCAGCTCGCCGGGGTAATCGCCCACGCCGAGGCAACCGGCTCGATCCGCGGCCTCGGCCGGCAGGGCAAAGGCATTCAGGAAACCCGTTTCATCGGTATTCCGGGTGCGCCCGGGGCGGCGGTGGGTACGGCAGTCGTCGTGCTGCCTCCGGCTGATCTGGACGTCGTGCCCGACAAGGCTATCGATAACATTCCAGCCGAGCTCGAGCTGTTCGAAGCTGCGCTCGCGGCTGTACGTGCCGACATGCGTGCCTTGTCCGACAAGCTTGCTACGCAGATGCGCAAGGAAGAGCGCGCACTGTTCGACGTCTACCTGATGATGCTCGACGACTCTGCCCTAGGTGGCGAGGTGTCCAAGGTCATTCGCACCGGCCAGTGGGCGCAAGGCGCGTTACGCCAAGTCGTTGCCGACCATGTGGGTCGCTTCGAGATGATGGACGACGCCTACCTACGTGAGCGCGCCTCCGACGTCAAAGACATCGGTCGCCGTCTGCTCAGCTATCTGCAGCAGGCCCGGCAGCAGACGCTGACCTACCCGGACAACACTATCCTCGTCAGTGAAGAACTGTCTCCGGCGATGCTCGGCGAAGTGCCTGAAGGCAAGCTGATGGGCATGGTGTCGGTGCTCGGATCGAGCAACTCGCATGTGGCGATCCTGGCCCGGGCAATGGGCATTCCGACGGTCATGGGGGCGGTCGACCTGCCGTACTCGAAGGTCGACGGCATCGAGCTGATCATCGACGGCACCCGTGGCGAGATCATCACCAATCCTGCCAAGGTGCTGCGCGAGCAGTATCTGGTTCTGGCCGAGCAGGAACGGCAGCTGTCCGAAGGGCTCGACGTGCTGCGCGAGTTGCCGTGCGAGACCACCGATGGTTTGCGTATTCCGCTATGGGTGAACACCGGCCTGCTCGCCGATGTGGTGCGCGCCCAGGAGCGCGGCGCCGAAGGCGTCGGCCTGTATCGCACCGAAGTGCCCTTTATGATCAAGGAGCGCTTCCCCAGCGAGAAGGAGCAGATGGCGATTTATCGCGAACAGCTCCAGGCCTTCCATCCGCTGCCGGTGACTATGCGCAGTCTCGATATTGGCGGTGACAAAAGCCTGCCGTACTTCCCGATCAAGGAAGAAAATCCGTTCCTCGGCTGGCGCGGCATCCGCGTTACCTTGGATCACCCCGAGATTTTCCTGCTGCAGACCCGCGCCATGCTCAAGGCCAGCGCCGGGCTGAACAACCTGCGCATTCTGCTGCCGATGATTTCCGGCACGCGCGAGCTGGAAGAGGCGCTGCACCTGATCCACCGCGCCTGGGGCGAGGTGCGTGACGAAGGCACCGACGTCGAAATGCCGCCGGTGGGGGTGATGATCGAAGTGCCGGCTGCGGTCTATCTGACCCGCGAACTGGCGCGTCAGGTGGACTTCCTCTCGGTGGGGTCCAATGACCTGACCCAATACCTGCTGGCGGTCGACCGCAACAACCCGCGTGTGGCCGATCTCTATGATTACCTGCATCCGGCAGTGCTCGAGGCCTTGCAGCGCGTCGTCCGTGAAGCCCACGGCGAAGGCAAGCCGGTCAGCATCTGCGGTGAGATGGCAGGTGACCCCGGTGCGGCCATCCTGCTGCTGGCGATGGGGTTCGACAGCCTGTCAATGAACGCCACCAACCTGCCGAAGGTGAAGTGGATGCTGCGTCAGATCAGCTCGGTCACGGCGCGCGAGCTGCTGGCCAAGGTCATGGTCATGGACAGCCCTCAGGTGATCCATGCCACCGTGCAGTTGACCCTGCGCAACCTGGGGCTGGATCGCATGCTCAACCCGTCGGCGGCGCTCTAGATCGGATCCGAGCGCCCCTCCTGGCTGGATGAATGCACGTCGATGCGGCGTTGATCCAGCACCCCAGCCGGTCCGAAGCGGCGCTCGGTGATATGTGCGGAGCCGTCCGCGCGGCGGATCAATACTGTGCTGGCGCGGGTGCCGTAGTCAGCGCTTGATATGAATACGCTGGACAGCTTCTTCTCCCATTCGTAGGGCACGCCGGTGCTTGGCATCTCGCCGTCTGCGGCGGGTTGGGGGTCGCTTAACACCTGCAACAGGGTGTCCACCTCCGGTGCATCGGTACAAGCCTGCAACGCGGCGCGGGCGCGAACGAGCTTCGGCCAGGGTGTATCCAGCGCTGCGTTCGACAAGCCGTAGACACCGGCCGACAACCGTTCCGGTGTGGCGGACTTTGAATTCAGGTACCACAACTCACGCGCATCCCCAACCAGCAGATTGAAGCCCGAGTAATGCTCGAGGTGGCCAGTCAATTTGCTCAGGTAGGCCTGGGGCGACAGATCACTGCGCAGATAGCGCTCGGGCAGTTCGCCTCGTGAGCGCGCACCGGCTGGGGTACCCGGTGCGCGGATGTTGGTCAGTGCGGCGAAGCGTCCCGCTGCACTGATTCCCATCCAGGTCCCGCCCGCCAGGAGGTCGCGCCCAGCTACGATTTCTGGCGCGTCGTCCCAGTGGCCCAGCGGCAGGCTGGGACGCGCATGAAATTCGTCACGGTTGGCCGCGACGATGAGCGGCAATGCGTGGCTCGGGCGCCAGGCGAATACGATTAGGCACATGGTCAGGCTCAGCTGGGTGCGAGAGGCGAAAGCTTGAAGCCAAGCCGCCCGGCTCGGCAACCCGCTTTCAGCTTCCGGGCAGTTTTTCCGCTAACATGCTGCTTTGTTTTGGTCAGGATGGCCCGATGGAGTTCGCGCTTTACCTGCTGCTCGGCGGGTTTGCTGGTTTGCTGGCCGGGCTGTTCGGTGTAGGCGGTGGGATGATCATCGTCCCGGTGCTTGTTTTCAGCTTCACTCTCCAGGGTTTCGATCCGTTGGTGCTGACCCATCTGGCCGTCGGCACGTCGCTGGCGAGCATCGTTTTTACTTCGCTGAACTCGATCAGAGCTCATCATCTCAAAGGTGCAGTGCTCTGGCCCGTGGTGCTATGGATGACCCTTGGCATTCTGTTTGGCGCTGCCTTGGGCAGTCTCACGGCGGCTGCGATTCAAGGACCGCTACTGCAGAAAATCATCGGGGTCTTCGCCATCGCTGTGTCCGTTCAGATGGCGTTTTCGCTTCAGCCCAAGGCCAGCCGAGGCGTGCCCGGTAAGCCGGCGCTCACGCTGGTTGGTGTCGTGGTTGGCTGGGCGTCGGCGATCTTCGGAATCGGTGGAGGTTCTTTAACGGTGCCCTTTCTCAGCTGGCGCAGCGTGCCCATTCAAAAGGCGGTGGCGACGTCCGCCGCATGCGGCCTGCCGATTGCCATCGTCGGCGCGTTGAGTTTCGCAGTGGTCGGCTGGCAGGACCCGCATCTCCCGGCTTGGAGCTTTGGATTCGTTTATTTCCCAGCGGTGCTGGGCATCGCGATCACCAGTATGTTTTTTGCCCGTATCGGGGCGCAACTGGCCCATCGGCTGTCGGCGCTGATGCTGAGGCGCCTGTTTGCGCTGTTGTTGTTGGGCGTTGGTATCAATTTCTTGATTTGAGGAAACCCGGATGCTGCCTTATCCGCAGATAGACCCTGTGGCCGTTTCGCTAGGCCCGCTGCAAATCCACTGGTATGGCCTGATGTACCTGATCGGCATAGGCGGGGCCTGGCTGCTGGCGTCCCGCCGCCTGCACCGCTTCGATCCCAGCTGGGACAAGGACAAACTCTCTGACCTGGTGTTCTGGGTGGCGATGGGCGTGATCGTTGGCGGGCGGCTGGGTTATGTGCTGTTCTACGATCTGGCGTCCTATATCAACGAGCCAACGCTTATCTTCCAGGTCTGGAAGGGGGGCATGTCGTTTCACGGGGGCTTGCTTGGCGTGCTGCTGTGCACCTGGATTTTCGCCCGGCGCAACGGCAAGAAGTTCTTCGAGCTGATGGACTTCATCGCGCCTTTCGTGCCGATCGGGCTGGGGGCTGGGCGCATCGGCAACTTCATCAATGCTGAGCTGTGGGGCAAGGCGACCGATGTGCCCTGGGCCATGGTCTTTCCCACCGACCCGCAGCAGCTGGCGCGGCATCCCTCGCAGCTCTATCAGTTCGCCCTGGAAGGCGTGGCGTTGTTCGTCATTCTCTGGATCTACTCGAGCAAGCCACGACCGACCATGGCAGTCTCCGGCTTGTTTGCCGTCTGCTATGGCATCTTCCGTTTCATCGTTGAATTTGTGCGCGTACCCGATGCGCAGCTCGGCTACTTGGCGTTCGGTTGGCTGACCATGGGGCAGGTCCTGTGCGTGCCGATGATCCTGATCGGCCTCGGCATGATTGCCTGGGGCTACCGCCACGAGCCGGCCAAGGCATCAGCCTGAGTTGCAAGGCCCGGCTTGTCGCATAAACGCGACAAGCCGAGCGCCAAACTTTTACTATCTGCAGGATCTCTTCCACAGCGCCACGGCGCCCGCTTCGAGCCCATCGATGAAACAGTATCTCGACCTGATGCGCCATGTGCGCGAGCACGGCACCTTCAAGAGCGATCGCACTGGCACCGGCACCTACAGCGTGTTCGGCCATCAGATGCGCTTCGACCTGAGCGAAGGCTTTCCGCTGGTGACCACCAAGAAATGCCACCTCAAATCCATCATTCACGAGCTGCTGTGGTTCCTGCAGGGTGACACCAACATCAAGTACCTGCAGGAAAACGGGGTGCGTATCTGGGACGAGTGGGCCGACGAGAATGGCGAGCTCGGCCCGGTCTACGGTTACCAATGGCGCAGCTGGCCGGCCCCCAACGGCGGGTCGGTCGACCAGATCAGCAAGCTGGTGGAGATGATCAAGAAGAACCCGGATTCGCGACGCCTGATCGTTTCAGCCTGGAACCCTGCGCTGGTCGACGAGATGGCCCTGCCGCCGTGCCACGCGTTGTTCCAGTTCTATGTTGCGAACGGCAAGCTCAGCTGCCAGCTGTACCAACGTTCAGCCGACATCTTCCTCGGTGTGCCCTTCAACATCGCCAGCTATGCGCTGCTGACGCTGATGGTGGCTCAGGTCTGCGACCTGCAGCCGGGGGAGTTCATCTGGAGCGGTGGGGATTGCCACCTCTATGCAAACCACCTGGAACAGGCCGACCTGCAGCTAACCCGCGAACCGCTACCGCCGCCGACGATGAAGCTCAATCCCGACGTGAAGGACCTGTTCGCCTTCCGCTTCGAGGATTTCGAGCTGGTAGGGTACGAGGCCCATCCGCACATCAAGGCGCCCGTCGCCGTCTGAATGTCTCGCCGCTCTCGGCATGTGAGGGGCGCTATGGATTACTGCTCGCCGAGATAGCGCGTCTGCACGTCTAGCCAGCGCGTGCTGTTGGTGATGTCCAGAATCGCTTGGCTCAGCGGCTCCCGGTAGGGGCTGCCAGCGGGCACTGCAAAGGCGTAGGACTGTTGCTCGAAGGTGCCGGGCAGCAGCCGCAAGCCTTTGCCCAGCAACTCGGTGTTGCGGAACTGCAGGATGGGCTGGTCATACACCACCGCCTCTGCTTCTCCTTCGAGCACGGCTTTAATGGCTTGGCTCACATCAGGGAACGCGGTGGCTCGGATGCGGTGCTCTTGCAGGTAGCCTGCGCTTACGGTGCCGTCCACTGTCGCAACGTGTGCGCTGCGCAGATCGTCCGGACCTTGCAGGCCGCTCTGCAGGCTGCCGACCGTTAAGGTGCTGGTCACGGCTGCAGTGAAGGTCGACACCATGATCAATGCCGCGAACATCCAGACGATTGCAATCAGCCGACCGCCGAGAGTCACGGGTGCCTTGTCGCCGTAGCCGACCGTGGTCATGGTGACCGCCGCCCACCAGAAGCTGTTACCGAGCCCTTCAACCGAGCTGCCGCCGAACTGCTCGCGGTTGCGCTGGCGCTCGAACAGCCAGAGCAGCGCGCCGACCAGTAGCAGCAACGCACCCAGGCCCAGCACCAGGCTTGCGAATTGCCAGGAGAACAGCGCACGGACGGCGCCCCAGCCGGCACCCTGTTGATCCTGGGGAACGCCAATTGCCAGTCCGGTGCGATTGAACGGGTGCGTGAAGTCCACCAGTGCCTCGCGCTCGGCAGTCATGGTCAGGGCACCGACCACCACATCCAGCCGATCGTCCTGCAGGCCCGGTAGCAGCTGGTCGAACGGCAAAGGTCGCAGCTCGTAGCGATAACCTTCCTGCTCTGCGATCGCCTCCCACAAGTCAATGCTGATACCGCTCCAACTGCCATCGGCCTCCTGGATGACGAAGGGTGGGACCTCCGTGATGCCTACACGCAGCACGTCGCCTTGTGATTGGGCGGCGGCCTGCTGGCTCAATAAGGCGAACAGCAAAGCGATCAGAAACCTCGGCACAGGTCTTTCCTCGTTGTCGTAATGCGCCAAGGGTAGCAAAGCTGAACGGTGGGCCTGCGGCGCCTTCGGTCCATGAAAAGTCGCCAGAGTGCCATCTGCGTTGTATAGACTCCGGTGAAACCATGATCAGAGGACGGAGCATGCGACGGGTCGTATTCAACCAAAAGGGTGGTGTTGGCAAGTCCAGCATTGCCTGCAACCTGGCGGCAGTCAGCGCAGCGCAAGGTTATCGCACGCTGTTGATCGACCTGGATGCGCAGGCCAATTCCAGCCATTACCTCACCGGCCTCACCGGCGACGAACTGCCAACGGGCATCGCCGATTACTTCAAGCAGATCCTGGCGGGAGGGCCGGCGGGCAAGAAGGCTCGCCCACCGATCACGGAAACCCGTTTCGAAAACCTGCACCTGATTACCGCCACCGCAGAACTGGCCGATCTGCAACCCAAGCTCGAAGCCAAGCACAAGATCAACAAGCTGCGCAAACTGCTGGAAAGTCTTTCCGAAGAATACGAACGTATCTATCTGGATACGCCACCGGCCCTGAATTTCTTTACCCTATCGGCCTTGATAGCTGCGGACCGCTGCCTGATTCCATTCGACTGCGACAGCTTCTCCCGTCAGGCGCTGTATAGCCTGCTCGACGAAATCGAGGAGCTGCAGGAAGACCATAACGAAGCGCTGCGTGTCGAAGGCATCGTCGTCAACCAATTCCAGCCGCGCGCGGCCCTGCCGCAACAGATGATCGACGAACTGCTGGCTGAGGGGTTACCCGTACTTCCGGTGCACCTGATGAGTTCGGTACGCATGCGCGAGTCGCATCAGGTCTGCACGCCGCTGATCCACCTCGACCCGCGGCACAAGCTGACGCAGCAGTTCGTCGAGCTGCACACCTACCTGGAAAATGCGGGCTGATCGAATGAGCGCGCTTCGTGTTCACTCAATGCGGCGGACGATACGCGTAGCGTAAAGCCGTAAAGCGCGCCACTCAGGCTAGCTGACATAACGGTGGCGCCCCGGCTTGTGTCACGCAGGCGGTTGGACTGGGGGCGCGCATGTCGCCCGCCTTGGGCGGTCAATGAGAGATCAACACATCGCAGGGCGGCAGGTCGAGGTATTGCCGAGTCAGGCTGCCGAGCAGCGCGTTGCTGATTTCACCACGGCTGTGGCTCCCCAGTGCGAGAAGTTGCGGTTGCAGCGCGGCGATGGCCGAATCGAGGCAACTATTGCGCTCACCGTGGAGAAGGTTCGAATGAAGTCGCGCGCCGGAATTGTCCAGACCCGCTTGAAGGTCGCTGAGCAACTGATCGAACAGTTCGCGCTGCAATGCCAGGTCGGGCTCGCTCGGCTGATCAAGGTCCGGCATTTCGTAGATGTTCAGTGCGGTCAGATCGCTGGCAGCCGGCAATAGTTGCCACGCAGCCTGCAGCGCGCGGCTGGCGCAGCTGGAGTAATCCAGCGCGGCGAGCGCTTGTGAATAGGGCGCTGCCGGTGCGACAGCCAGAAGCAGCGGTGCGGTGCAGCTCTGCAGCACTTGCTCCAGTGTGGTGCCAGCAAATCCTTGCGGAGATTGGCGGTGGTGGCGGCCCATCACCAGCAGATCGGTTTCCAGCCCAGCGGCCTGGGTAAGAATTTCTTCAGCGGCGCGGCCCTTACGAATCCAGGGCTGCAGCTGGGCGAGGCCGTGGCGCTCAAGCGTTGTCTGCAGATAGCTCTGTGCATTTCGCTGCTCCGCTGCCCCTGGGTTGCCGGTCAGAACGTGTAAGACGCTCAGTCGTGCCCCGGTCTGCTGCGCCAACTGTGCGGCGCGGCCCAGGGCCAGGTCGGCATCGGGACTGAGATCGTGGGCGACAAGAATGTGCTGAACCATGAAGGCCTCGCGTTTTGCTGGGCGAAATACCTGCAGTATGCCGGCCAGATCCAGGCGTTGTCCTGATCGGGAGCAGGCAGCAGCCGTGCGTACAGTAGGAGGCTGGCCGCTGCTTTGATCTGGAACGCTTTTTTCGTCGGGCTGCTAACGCTATGCTGGCGGCCATTCAAGCAGGAGCGAGTGATGAGCAAGGTCAGTGTGCTGGTGGTGGATGACGCGCCCTTCATTCGGGATCTGATCAAGAAGGGGTTGCGCAGCCACTTCCCGGGGATTCGTATCGAGGACGCTGTGAACGGGCGCAAGGCCCAGCAGATGCTCGATCGGGATTCGTTCGACCTCATTCTTTGTGATTGGGAAATGCCGGAAATGTCCGGCCTTGAACTGCTGACCTGGTGCCGTGCCCAGGAAAAGCTCAAGACCACCCCGTTCATCATGGTCACCAGCCGTGGCGACAAGGAGAACGTGGTCCAGGCGATCCAATCAGGTGTGTCCGATTTCATCGGCAAGCCATTCTCCAACGAACAGTTGACTACCAAGGTACGCAAGGCGCTCGGACGGGCCGGCAAGCTCGACGCGTTGGCCGCCAGCGCACCGGCACGGCCGACCAATACCGGAATGGCGAACGATTCCCTGGCTGCGCTGACGGGCGGTAAAGCTGAAGTTGTCAAACCGGCTTCTGCGCCGGTCGCCTCGCCGGCACCCGGGTTCGCCGCGCCGCTCGCTCAGCCGGGCGCAGCCAAACCGACTGCGGCCAGCGGCGGCCGCGGCCAGGGCCAGTTGCGTTTGCCGAGCGGAACGCTTGCCTGTGTAATCAAGGCCCTCAGCCTCAAAGAGGGGCTGCTGGTGGTCAAGCGCGGCGAGACGCTGCCGCAAGTGCTAGAAAGTGCCGTGCTTGATCTGGAGCAGGGCGAAGGCGGCGAGGTGGCCCGCCTCAACGGTTACCTTCACGCCGTCGCGGCGCTGGAGCCGAAGCCGGACAGTGAATGGTTGCAGCTGACCTTCCGCTTCGTCGATCGTGATCCGCAGAAGCTCGATTATCTGTCACGCCTCATCGCCCGCGGGACAGCACAACGGCACTTCGTCCCAGGCGCCTGAATAGAGACGAGCACCGCTTAGGTCTGCAAATAGAAGCTCCGGTCATCTGAAATTTGCAGTGCCGCCGGAACAATTTCACAGGCCGACGGTCGGTGGCTCGCGTGCGCACCGTTGCGCTGCTAGTCTGCAGCCCTCTTACTACATAACCCTATGAAGTCTGCCGTTATGTCGTGGCGCATCATTCTCGTTCTCGGGTCGTTCTGGCTGGCCTCGCCCGCGTCGGCCCTGACCATCTACAAATACACTGACGCCAACGGCGTGGTCACTTACAGCGACCAGGCTGCACCAGGCGCGAGGTTATTCACCTTCAGCGATCGCATGGTCGAGAAACTCGACAACCAGGTAAAGCTGGAAACCCGCAAGCATGCCGCGGGCGAGACGCTGCTGGTTCGCAACGATCTGTTTGCGCCCGTGGATATTGAGCTCAAGCTGACCGGCGTACAGAATGCCGTCGGCGCCCCGGATAAACCGATCCGTTGGGTACTGCCGCCGCGTAGCCAGATCCGATTGGCAACACTCGCGCCGCTCGACCCATCAAAGCCGCTCAAGTACACACCCAAGCTACGTCACGCGTTGGGTGATCCGCGTCTGCTGCCCAAACCCTACCGGTATCCGTTGCCGTGGCGTGGCGGCCCGTTCCGCCTGACTCAGGGCGCCAACGGCAAGTACAGTCACTTCACGCCTAAAGGTCGCTACGCCGCCGATATCGCCATGCCTGAAGGCACGCCCATCGTGGCGGCGCGCGGCGGCATGGTGGTAAAAATCGAGAACGCGCAGAGTGGCCGGGGCAACAACCCAGCCGGCAATTTCGTCCGGGTCCTGCACGATGACGGCACCATGGGCGTTTACTTGCACCTGATGAAGGGCTCGGTGAGCGTACGCGAAGGCCAGCACATCGAAGCCGGCAGCTTGCTGGCCCGCTCCGGAAACACTGGCAACAGCACCGGCCCGCATTTGCATTTCGTGGTCCAGCGCAACGTCGGTTTGGCCGTCGAATCGATTCCCTTCGATTTCGCCCAGCCGGTCAACAGCCTGCCCAATTTTGCGGTTGGTGGGGACTAAGGGCCGCTGCAAGCCCTAGCCCATCAACTGAAAGCAAAACGCTCGACGCCACCGCTCTTTGCCGCATGACGGCTCCATGCGGGCTTATTCCTGCTTCAGTACCTTGGCCAGAACGATCTTCGGTCCGCGCATCTTCTTGACCACGATCTGTAGATCATCCACCAGCAGCTCTTCGTTTTCTTCCGGCACTCGTTTTAGCGTCTCGTAGATCAGTCCCGCCAGCGTGTCGGCCTCGATATGATCCAGGTCGATGCCAAGCAGGCGCTCGAGTTTGAACAGTGGCGTGTCTCCCCGTACCAGCAGCTTGCCTGGCTGATAGGCAAGAATGCCGCGCTCGGTTTTGCGGTGCTCGTCCTGAATGTCACCCACCAGCACTTCCAGCACATCCTCCATGGTCAGGAAGCCCACCACCTTGTGGTCGCCTTCTTCAACCAGCACGAAATGCGCACCACCTTGGCGGAACTGGTCCAGCAGCACGTTCAGCGGCAGATAGCGCGGCACCCGCTCCAGCGGCCGCAGTATGTCGCTGAGTACGAAATGCTCAGCCAGCTGCTCGTCGCCTGCGATCGCCAGTAGCAGATCCTTGATATGCAACAGGCCAATGTAGTCGCCCTGCTCGCTGTCATAGACCGGGTAGCGGCTGTACTTGTGGCGCCGAATGAGGTCGAGGATGTCGGCCAGCGAAGCGTTGTGTTCCAGTTGCAGCAAGTCCTCACGGGAGTTGGCCCAGTCGGCCACTTCCAGTTCGCTCATTTCGACCGCCGAGGCGAGCACCCTAATGTCCTGGTTGGCCGGATCCAGCGCCCGGTTCGAATGCAGGATCAGCTTGAGCTCGTCGCGGCTGTAGTGGTGTTCGTGGTGGCTCCCCGGCTCGCCCTGGCCGGCCACCCGCAAAATGGCGTTGGCACTGGCATTGAGCAGGTAGATCGCTGGATACATCGCCCAGTAGAACAGGTAGAGCGGCGCCGCCGTCCACAGCGACAGCAGCTCGGGTTTACGAATCGCCCAGGATTTGGGGGCCAGCTCGCCGATGACGATGTGCAGGTAGGAAATGATGAAAAAAGCCGTGAAAAAGGCGATGCCATGTACAACTGCCTGGGATTGCACGCCTGCGGCGGCCAGTACCGGCTCCAGCAGGTGGGCAAAGGCCGGCTCACCGACCCAGCCGAGGCCTAGCGATGCCAGGGTGATACCCAACTGACAAGCCGACAGGTAGGCGTCCAGCTGGCTGTGTACCTTGCGCAGGATGTGCCCGCGCCAGCCGTGCTGCTTGGCGATCGCCTCGACCTTGGTGGAGCGCAGCTTGACCATGGCGAACTCGGCCGCCACAAAGAAGCCGTTGAGCAAGACCAGGAAAAGTGCAAACAGAATCATGCCGAAATCGGCGAAGTAGGATGAAGCGGCGTAACTAGCGGGGGAAGGGTCCATTAGGGTGTCGGGTAGTCAAAGACGGCCCAAGGATGGGGCCGGCTCGGGGTTATTTCAAGGAGCCGTTGAGGCGTCAGCTGCCGGGTGGTTGCACAGCGGTCACGGCACCGTGGCCTGGGTCAGTGGGAAATGGCAGGTGAATGTGCTGCCTTTGCCGGGCGTGCTGTTGATATCCAGACGGCCCTGATGCCGCAGCAATACGTGCTTGACGATGGCGAGGCCGAGGCCGGTGCCGCCGGTACTGCTCGCGCGGCTGGAGTCGACCCGGTAGAAGCGTTCGGTCAGACGCGGCAGGTGCTTGGGTTCGATGCCGATCCCTGAGTCCTGCACGGCCAGGTGTGCACCATTTTCGTTGCACCACCAGCGGATATGCACCTCGCCATTGTCCGGCGTGTATTTCACCGCATTGAATACCAGATTAGAGAACGCGCTGCGCAGCTCACTCTCGCTGCCCTTGAGCAGCAGGGTAGGGTCCGCTTCCAGGGTGATCTGGTGGTTGCGCTCGGCCGACAGCGCCAAGGCGTCGCTCTTGATGGACTGCAGCAGTTTGGCGATGGCCACCGGCTGGGTATTGGTCGGCGGGTTGGTCGCTTCGAGCTTGGCCAGTAGCAGCAGATCGTTGAGTAGGAGCTGCATGCGGCCGGCCTGCTGGCTCATCTGGTTCAACGCCCGAGGCCAGCGCGGAGGCATTTCGTCGGTATGTTCGAGCATCGTTTCCAGGTAGCCGGCAATCACCGTTAACGGCGTGCGCAGCTCGTGGGACACATTGGCAACGAAGTCCTTGCGCATCTGCTCCAGCAGATGCAGGCGGGTGATGTCGCGTACCACCATCAGATGCTCGCTGTTGCCGTAGCGGGTAATGGTGATCTGCAGCCAGAGGCGGTCGTTGACTGGCGACGACAGCTCCAGCGGTTCCTCGTGACGACCTTTGTCGAAATATTCTTTGAAGCTCGGATGACGCACCAGGTTGGTCACCGGATGGCCGGTATCGTGCGGTTTCTTCAGACCCAGCAAGCGCTCCGCGGCAGGGTTCCACCATTCAAGATTGGCATCGCTGTCGAGCATGATCACCGCATCTCGAAGCGCGGTGGTCGAGCCTTGCACCCGGTCGATCACCGATTGCAGCTGGGCTCGTAGACGCAGATCGCGGCGCTGGAGCTGGTACAGGTTGTCGAAAATTTCTCCCCAGATGCCATGACTGTCCGGCGGAGGCTGATCGGTTTGATCGCTCTTCAGCCACAGCAACAGGCGCCGGATCTGGCGCAGCGTCCAGCCCAGGTAACCGGTAAGGCCAATCACCAGTGCCCAGGCATATTCGCCCGTGACCAGGCCCACCAGCAGGCATCCAGCCAGTATCAACAGCAGGCGGCGCGCCAGAGCGCCTTGCCAGTCTTGATTCACCGCTAACGCTCCTTGAGGCAGCTTGAGGCCGGCCGGAAATCATCTACAACGCCAGCTCATGCTCGGCGGTTGCGGCTTGTTCAGCTCTTGGTGGAAAAACGGTAACCAGTGCCACGCACGGTTTGCACCAGGTTTTCATAGGTTTCGCCCAGTGCTTTGCGCAGGCGGCGGATATGGACATCCACCGTGCGCTCCTCGACATACACATTGCCGCCCCAGACCTGATCGAGCAACTGCCCACGGGTGTAGGCACGCTCCTGATGGGTCATGAAGAACTGCAGCAAGCGGTATTCGGTCGGGCCCATGTCTGCGGGTGTGCCGTCGATAGTCACCCGGTGGCTGATGGGGTCGAGCAGCAGACCGCCGATCTCGATCGGTGTTTCGTTGTCGCTGGTGCCGGCGCGGCGCAGCACAGCCTTGAGGCGCGCCACCAGTTCACGAGGCGAGAAGGGTTTGGTGATGTAGTCATCGGCGCCCACTTCCAGGCCCTGGATCTTGTTGTCCTCGGCGTCCTTGGCGGTGAGCATGATGATCGGTGTGTTGGCTGTCATCTCGTCGCGCTTGAGGCGCCGAGCCAGCTCGATGCCGGATGTGCCGGGCAGCATCCAGTCGAGTAGGATCAGATCCGGTTGGCGATCGATGATCAGCGCATGGGCCTGCTGGACGTTTTCCGCTTCAAGGCATTCGTAGCCGGCCATCTCCAGCGCCACCACGATCATTTCCCGAATCGGCGCTTCGTCATCGACGATCAGTATGCATTTACCGTTCATGTCCGCTCTCGGTCCGTTTTATTGTCGCTCGGCATTAGATAACGGAAATGTTGCAGCCATGTGACAGGAGTTGGCGCCTCTGCCCCAGAACGAATGCCGCCCAACCCCGTCTAGCAAGCGTCTCGAAGCTGCTGGGTTCGGTCATGCTGCGTGCTGGGGCGCACTAGCCCGCTCTTGTAGCGTAGTCGAGCATGATCCCCGCAAGAATCGCCAGCCCTGCCCAGTGGTTATGCAAAAAGGCCTGGAAGCACACCTGTGGCTTGCGCGAGCGGGTTTTCCAGAACTCCCAGGCAAAGCAGGCCGCGGCGATGGTCAGCCCAAGATGAAACCACTGCCCGAGTTCGAAGCGCACGCCAGCGAGAATCAGGCAGAACAGGGCGAGGCCCTGTAGCGTGGCGATGATGACCCGATCAGCCTCGCCAAATAGGATCGCCGTGGATTTGATGCCTATCTTTAAGTCGTCCTCGCGGTCGGCCATGGCGTAATAGGTGTCGTAGCCGACCGTCCACAGCACATTGGCGATGAACAGTAGCCAGGCTTCGGGGGGCAGTTCGCCTCGCTCGGCGGTAAAGGCCATCAGCATGCCCCAGGAGAACGCCGCGCCGAGCACAACCTGCGGGTAGTAGGTGTAGCGCTTCATGAAGGGGTAGAGCGATGCGACACCGAGCGCGCCAAACGATAGCCAGACCGTGGCCGCGTTGGTCAGCAGGACGAGGCCGAAGCTCAGTGCGACAAGGACGGCAAAGAGGATCCAGGCCTCCTTCGAGGTGACCCTGCCCGTCGCCAGTGGACGGCCCTTGGTACGGCTGACGTGCCCGTCCAGGTTGCGGTCGGCGAAATCATTGATCACGCAGCCGGCCGCACGCATGAGGATCACGCCGAGCACAAAGATTGCGACGTTTTTCACGCTGGGCGACCCCTCGCCAGCGATCCACAGCGCCCAGAGCGTCGGCCACAGCAATAGATAGGTGCCAATCGGGCGATCCAGGCGCATCAGCTGGATAAAGTCCCAGGCGCGCGGATGAAGGCGATTGCTCGATTGCAGAAGCTTTTGATACATCGGCGGGGCTCCGGTCGGTGAGCGGCGGTTACGGGCAGTCTGTGCCGCGTTCAGGTGGTGATCCGTGCGGCCTGCCACAGTGCTGGCAGAAACACTTCGGTCACCAGCACGCGCAGCTTGTCCTGGCTGAAACAGGAACGGCGCGCCCACAGCTGCGATTGGCGAACATCCTGCGGCAACCAGGCGGCGGGGTAGCGTCGGGCTTGCAGTGGGCCGCGGCTGAACGCCGGGTCGCTGAACAGCAGTTCGCCGAGCGAGCGGCTACCCAGGTGTGGCAGATCCAGTCCGGACTGTTCCAGGGCCTGGCGGGCGGCGACACTGCGGGCGAATACCCAGGGCTCATGGTGGCCACGTAGATAGACTTCGCGAACCCAGCCTTCACTCCCTTCAGCTACGTCCAGCGCGGCGCATTCGTCAGCGCGCATGACCTGCCAGCCTTCATTCAGGGGCTCGACGCTGAACGCGCCGTCGGCCAGCTCGGTCAGGCGACGGGTGAGCGACCCCTTGTCGAGGTAAAGCCAGTCGTGCAGATCAGGTGCGGGTGGGGCGCAAAGGCGGTCGGCAGGCAGCCAGGCTTGAGAATCGGGCACGGGCGGTAACAGGTAGCGGAAAGAGGCGGCCAGTCTAGCATGGGGGCTCTTAGCGGGCTTAAAGGCGTAGGGTTTGCCTTGGGCACCAAGACCGTTTAGCACTGCGACGTGAGCGCTCGAGGTTGAACGCCTTCTCGACCGAAGCGTCGGGGTCTGAGGGCATGTTGTACGGGAGGGAGCGAGCCCCGCCATGCGACTCTTTGGCGCTGGCGGGGCTTGGTGCGAACCGAGTCCTAGGACGGGGTTAGCTTTGCTGGAACAGGCTCCGCAGGATCTGCGCAAGCTCGGATATGTTTTTATGAACGGCGGGATTGAACTGCTCGCCAAGGGCGTAGGTGCGCCATTCCGCCTCGGCCATATCATTCAGGCGGTCCAGCTCCTTCTCCAGGGTATCCAGGCGCTGCTGTGCCTGCTGCAGGTTCTGCTTGTTGACGTTCATACCGTCCATGTCCTGCAGTGCCTGAACCAAGTCCTCGACAGTTTCCTGCAGGTCATCGACCTGATTCACGACGTCGGCGCTGTCGATTTCCTGCATCTTCTGGCTTGACGCGCCGCTGAGCATCTTCGCCACTTCGTCCAAGTTGCTGGCCAGCTCGTTGACCTGTTTGGTCACGCCAACCTTGTAATCTTCGTCGCGGATCCAGGTAATCCAATCATCGTCAGTGCGTTCGGCTTTCTCGTCCAGCCGGTGCTCCATCTGTTGGTTAAGCTGTTGTTCCATTTTTGCCAGCTGACCATCGCTCTGCTGCCAGTTGGTGATGCCCATGGATACCCCGGACTGGCGCAGCGATCCGATCAAATCGGCAACGTTCTCGCGAACATCGTCAACGGCATCAACGACGTTATGGCCAACTCGAATGGAGGTGCCTGCCTGCTGAGTCTGCATGCCCTTTTGCGTCTCTTGGGCGGCGGCGGGCAGCGCTAGGCTGGCGGCCATCAGGGCGGTGGCGAGTGCTAGTGGCTTCTTGTTCAATGCGTTCATCGTTCATTCCTCACAGGTAATAGTTGGGGTTTTGCTGAGCAATCACGGTTTATCCGTCAGGCGTCTGATCGCTGCGGCTGGCGAGACGGGGGTGATTGTTTCGCACGGGTCCTCCTTAGTAAGGGCGCTATCGAGCCCGGTGCTTCCAGGGGCTATCACTCGGTGTCGACGTCTACGTTCGGAAGTGGCACAGATCGTTCTTTGATACCCACATCGACGTCAGCGTCTTTAACGTCGTACTCAGGCATGTTGCCGCCCTGCACATCTACGTCGGGCAACCGACCGGATTCTTCCTTCTCGATGGTGCAACCACCTACTCCGAGCATGAGCGCAAGCAGGCTGCTGCCGAGTGCAAATTTGGCTGATCTGTTCATGCAACATTCCTCCGAATGACTGGCTAAGGACGCGGAATTGCCGAAGCGGCAGCGCATATGCGCAACCTGTGACGGTTCGTCCGCGCTTAATAAAGTCGACAGGGAGCGTCTTTCACAGTTCAGCAATCAGTCGGAGCCAGCCACGACTGGCGGGCGCGCTGGACTACAGGGCGGACAGCCTTTAGGGGCGGCGCAGGGATTCATGCAAGGGAGGGATGGGCAGAGTCAGCGGATATTCCCTAGCGTCAACATCGTGCTTTGAGGGCTCAATTGTGTCTGCCGGGGTGGGCGTCAGCCCCAGCCTTCCAGTCGCATGGTCGCCCGCACCAGACGCTGCTCCTCTTGTTCGATCTCCTTGAGGTTGTCGCGAATGCCGTGGATATGGTCTCTCGCGGCGCGCTGGGCCTGATCCGGCAGGCGCTCGGTAATGGCGTGAAATAGCCGCGAGTGCTGCCGGTCGATCTGCCGCTTCTGCATCGGTCGGTGATAGAGGTTGTTCACCGAGGCGAACACGGTGGAGAGCATCAGATCGGTCAGCGACTGCAGCGTATGCACCAGCACCGGGTTGTGCGACGCCTCGCTGACGGCCAGGTGAAAGGCGTGGTCGAGGCGTGCATGCTCGCGCGGGTCGGCTTCTTCCGTGGTGTGCGCGGCGAGCATTTCCTCGTAGCGGCGGCGCAGCAGGATGAAGTCGGCATCAGTGCCGCGCAGTGCGGCCAGCCGGGCCGATTCGCCTTCGAGCAAGGCGCGGACCTCAAGTAGGTCGTATAGGGTGCGCGGCTGGGAGTTGAACAGGTGCATCAGTGGGCTCGCGTCCTGCTCACCGGACAGCTTTGCCACATGGGAGCCTCGCCCTTGGGCGGTCTCGATGATCCCGCGGCTGCGCAGCACCCGCAGCCCTTCGCGAAGTGCCGAGCGCGAAATGCCCAGCTTTTCGCACAGGCGCCGTTCCGATGGTAGCGCCTGCCCAACCTTGAGCACGCCGTCGACGATCAGGCGCTCTATACGCTCGGCTACTACGTCCGACAGCTGGCGGCGATCCTGGGAGTTTTCAGTCAGCATAGTGGGCTCCGTTACTGGTAGGACCAGTTTGGCCGGATCTTACATCAATCTCGAATCGCTCCGCTAAAGGCCCGTATATCCGGTGCTTGTGGCCATTCCCGCTGAAAGGCTAATGAAAGAAACTGGTAGGACCAGTGGTTTTTAGTGTGGACGGCAGGAAGGTGTCGGGCTAATGATGCGTCAAACCACCGCAGCTGGCCGTGCGCGCGGTGAACAATGAGAGCACCGACTGCCATGAATATCCTCTACGACGAACGCGTCGATGGTGAGCTGCCCAAGGTCGACAAAGCGGCATTGCTTGCCGAGCTCAAGGCGCAATTGCCCGACATGGACATTCTCCATCGCGGCGAAGACCTCAAGCCTTACGAGTGCGATGGCCTTTCCGCTTACCGCACCACGCCGATGCTGGTGGTGCTGCCCGAGCGCATCGAGCAGGTCGAAACCCTACTGAAAATCGCTCATAAGCGCGGCGTGCCGGTTGTGGCGCGAGGCGCGGGAACCGGGTTGTCGGGCGGTGCGTTGCCGCTGGAGCAGGGCATCCTTCTGGTCATGGCGCGCTTCAACAAGATTCTCGAAGTCGACCCGGCCGGTCGCTTCGCTCGCGTCCAGCCCGGCGTGCGCAATCTGGCGATTTCCCAAGCGGCGGCGCCCTATGACCTTTATTACGCCCCGGATCCCTCGTCACAGATCGCCTGCTCCATCGGCGGCAACGTCGCCGAGAACGCCGGTGGTGTGCACTGCCTGAAATACGGGCTGACGGTGCATAACCTGCTCAAGGTCGAGATCCTCACCGTCGAGGGCGAGCGCATGGTACTGGGTTCCGACGCGCTGGATTCGCCAGGTTTCGACCTGCTGGCGCTGTTTACCGGTTCCGAGGGCATGCTCGGCATCGTCACCGAGGTCACGGTCAAGCTGCTGCCCAAGCCGCAGGTGGCCAAGGTGCTGCTGGCGGCATTCGATTCGGTGGAAAAAGCCGGCCGCGCGGTGGGCGATATCATCGCGGCCGGCATCATCCCCGGTGGCTTGGAGATGATGGACAATCTGTCGATTCGCGCCGCCGAAGACTTCATCCATGCCGGTTACCCGGTTGACGCCGAGGCGATTTTGCTCTGCGAGCTGGATGGTGTCGAAGCCGACGTCCATGATGACTGCGCCCGTGTGGGCGAGGTGCTCAAGCTAGCCGGCGCCACCGAAGTGCGGCTGGCCAAGGACGAGGCCGAGCGGGTCAAGTTCTGGGCCGGACGCAAGAACGCCTTCCCGGCGGTCGGACGGATTTCGCCAGACTACTACTGCATGGACGGCACCATCCCGCGCCGCGAGCTGCCGGGTGTACTCAAGGGCATCAGTGATCTTTCCGACGAATACGGCCTGCGTGTGGCCAACGTGTTCCACGCCGGCGACGGCAATATGCACCCGCTGATCCTGTTCGATGCCAACACCGAAGGCGAGCTGGAGCGCGCCGAGGCGCTGGGTGGCAAGATTCTCGAGCTGTGCGTCAAGGTGGGTGGCTCGATCACCGGCGAGCATGGCGTCGGGCGCGAGAAGATCAACCAGATGTGCGCCCAGTTCAACGCCGACGAGCTGACCCTGTTCCATGCGGTTAAAGCTGCGTTCGACCCCAGCGGCCTGCTCAACCCCGGTAAAAACATCCCGACACTGCATCGCTGCGCCGAATTCGGCGGCATGCACGTCCATGGCGGGCAGTTGCCCTTCCCTGAACTGGAGCGCTTCTGATGACGGTTTCCTTCGACGACAGCCAACAGCTGCTGGAACAGGTCAACCAGGCGTTGGCCAGCAATATCCCGCTGCGCATTCAGGGCGGCGGCAGCAAGGCGTTTCTCGGCCGCGAGGTCCAGGGCACGCTGCTCGACACCCGCGCCCATCGCGGCATCGTCACCTATGACCCTACCGAGCTGGTGGTCAGCGTTCGCGCCGGCACCCCGTTGGCGGAGCTGGAAGCCGCGCTCGACGAGGCCAACCAGATGCTGCCGTGCGAACCGCCGCATCTTGGCGAAGGGGCCACAGTTGGCGGGATGATCGCCGCTGGCCTGTCCGGTCCGCGCCGGCCCTGGTCCGGCTCTGTGCGCGACTTTGTGCTCGGCACACGCGTAATTACTGGCCTCGGTAAACACTTGCGTTTCGGCGGCGAAGTGATGAAGAACGTCGCCGGCTATGACCTGTCACGGCTGATGGCCGGCAGCTTCGGCTGTCTTGGCGTGATCACTGAAGTCTCGCTGAAAGTGCTGCCCAAGCCGCGCCTGTGTCGCAGCCTGCGGGTCGAGATTCCGGTCGACCGTGCACTGCTCAAGCTCGCCGAGTGGGGACAGCAACCGGTGCCGATCACGGCGGCGAGCCATGACGGACAGGCGCTGCATCTGCGTCTCGAAGGCGGCGAAGGCTCGGTTAACGCCGCTTGCGACCGTATCGGTGGCGAGACGCTGGACGTTGGCTACTGGAATGAACTGCGCGAACAGCGCCTGGGCTTCTTCGGTGATGCCCGTCCGCTGTGGCGTCTGTCGCTGCCTACCGATACCCCGGTGCTGGCGCTACCCGGCGAGCAGCTGATTGACTGGGCCGGCGCCCAGCGCTGGCTCAAATCCGATGCCGATGCGCAAACCATTCGCGCCATCGTCAGTGAAGTCGGGGGTCATGCGATCTGCTTTACCGCTGGCGCGACCACCAGCCCGTTTCAGCCATTGGCTGAGCCGCTGCTGCGTTACCACCGCCAGCTCAAGACGGCGCTCGACCCGCAGGGGATTTTCAATCCCGGCCGCATGTATTCCGAGGTCTGATATGCAAACGAATCTGAGCGAAGCCGCGAAGAAGCTGCCACGGGCGGAGGAGGCCGAAAGCATCCTCCGATCATGCGTGCACTGTGGCTTCTGCAACGCCACGTGCCCGACCTACCAGTTGCTTGGCGATGAGCTGGACGGCCCGCGTGGGCGCATCTATCTGATGAAGCAGATGTTCGAAGGCGGCGAAGTTACCGAGGCCACCCAGACCCACCTGGACCGCTGCCTGACCTGCCGTAACTGCGAAACCACCTGCCCGTCCGGCGTGCAGTACCACAATCTGCTGGATATCGGCCGCGACTTCATGGAACAGCAGGTGCCGCGCTCGGCCGGTGAACGCCTGCTACGCACCGGCCTGCGCACCGTGATTCCGCGCCCGGGTCTGTTCAAGGCGCTGCTGGGTGCCGGTAACACGCTGCGTCCGTTGATGCCGGCGACGCTCAAGGCGCACCTGCCACGTCAGGTTACCCCCGCCAAGCCGCGGCCCCAGGTGTTGCATGCACGCCGCGTGCTGATCCTTGAAGGCTGCGTGCAGCCGAGCCTGTCGCCGAACACCAATGCCGCCACGGCGCGCGTGCTTGATCGCCTTGGCATCAGCGTGACGACAGCGCGTGAAGCCGGCTGCTGCGGGGCCGTGGACTATCACCTGAACGCCCAGGAAGCCGGCCTCGACCGTGCTCGCCGCAATATCGACGCCTGGTGGCCCGCCATCGAAGGCGGCGCCGAAGCCATCGTTCAGACCGCCAGTGGTTGCGGTGCCTTCATCAAGGACTATGGTCATCTGCTGCGAGGCGATCCGGCTTACGCGACCAAGGCCGCGCGGGTCAGCGAGCTGGCCAAGGATCTGGTGGAAGTGATGCGCAGCGCTGAGCTGGAACGGCTCAAGGTCGAGACCGACAAGCGCATGGCCTTTCATTGCCCTTGCACCCTGCAGCACGCACAGAAACTCGGCGGCGCGGTCGAAGACGTGCTCACCCGGCTCGGCTTCCATCTCACCGCGGTACCGGATGCGCATCTGTGCTGCGGTTCTGCAGGCAGCTATTCGATCACCCAGCCGGAGATCTCTCATCAGCTGCGCGACAACAAGCTCAACGCACTGGAAAGCGGCAAGCCGGAAGTCATCGTCACCGCCAACATCGGCTGCCAGACGCACCTCGACGGCGCCGGGCGGACACCGGTGCGGCACTGGATCGAAATCGTCGAGGAGGCGATGGGGTGACAACGTCGAAGGCTAGATTGAAATCGCCGAAGTCGAAGTAGGGCGGGCTTCAGCCCACCAATAGCTGATCACATGCCGCCCGGTGGGCTGAAGCGGAACGTTGCCCGGCCCACCCTACCGGTCAACTTGGCAGCTCTGGCCGCGGCCCAAACGAACAACCGAATCTGAAGACAGGAGAAACAATGAAAACCAAAGCCATGCTGACCCAGACCGAAGTGACCGCCATTTTGGCCGCCGCGCGCAGCGAAGCGCAGAACAACGGCTGGGCCGTGACCATTGTGGTTGCCGACGACGGCGGCCATCCGTTGGCGCTGGAACGTCTGGACGGCTGTGCGCCGATCGCCTCCTACATCGCCACTGAGAAAGCGCGCAGCGCCGCGGTGGGTCGTCGCGAAACCAAGGGCTACGAGGACATGGTCAACGGCGGTCGCAATGCCTTCCTGTCTGCGCCGGTGGTGTGCTCGCTGGAAGGTGGCGTGCCGGTGATCGTCGATGGGCAGGTGATCGGTTCGGTCGGCGTCTCCGGCGTGACCGCTGCTCAAGATGCACAGGTCGCCAAGGCTGGCGTTGCCGCTGTCGCCAACTGATTCGGATAGGAGAACAACATGACCGAGCGTGTAACCCTGGGCCGTCTGCAAGTCGCGGCCAACCTGCAACGCTTCATCGAAGACGAAGTTCTGCCGGGCACCGGCGTCGAGGCGGCTGCTTTCTGGAGTGGTTTCGACCAGCTGGTGCATGACCTGGCGCCGAAGAACCGTGCCCTGCTTGCTGAGCGCGACCGCCTGCAAGTCGAGCTTGACAACTGGCACCGCAGCCATCCCGGCCCGATCAGCGACATGCCGGCCTACCGCAGCTTCCTCGAGTCCATCGGCTACCTGCAGCCCGAGCCGGGCGAGGTGAAGATCAGCACCAGCAACGTCGACAGCGAAATCGCCACCCAGGCCGGCCCGCAGTTGGTGGTGCCGATCGGCAATGCGCGCTATGCACTGAACGCCGCCAACGCCCGCTGGGGCTCGCTGTATGACGCGCTCTACGGCACCGACGCCATCAGCGAAGAGAACGGCGCGCAGAAAGGCCCCGGCTACAACGAAGTACGTGGCGCCAAGGTCATCGCGTTCGCACGTAACTTCCTCGATCAGGCCGCGCCGCTGGCCGAAGGCAGCCATGCGGATTCGGTCAGCTACCGTGTGCAGGATGGCGAGCTCAAGGTCACCCTGGAAAACGGCAGTGTCACCCGGCTGAAGCAACCTGAGAAGTTCGTTGGCTTCCAGGGCGAAGCAATCGAGCCGACTGCGATTCTGCTGAAGAACAACGGCCTGCACGTCGAAATCCAGATCGATCCGAACAGCCCCATCGGCCAGACCGATGCCGCTGGGGTTAAGGATCTGCTGCTGGAAGCCGCCGTCACCACCATCATGGATTGCGAAGACTCAACCGCCGCGGTCGATGCCGACGACAAGGTACTGGTCTACCGCAACTGGCTGGGCCTGATGAAGGGCGATCTGGTCGAAGATATGGAGAAGGGCGGCAAGCGCATCACCCGCCGCCTGAACGAAGATCGCGAGTACACCGCCGCTGATGGCTCCAACCTGAAGCTGCATGGCCGCTCGCTGCTGTTCATCCGTAACGTCGGTCACCTGATGACCAACCCGGCGATCATCGATGGTGAAGGCCACGAGATCCCCGAAGGCATCATGGACGGTGTGGTCACTAGCCTGATCGCCAAGCATGACCAGCAGCGCAAGGGCAACTCGCGCACCGGCTCGATGTACATCGTCAAGCCGAAGATGCACGGCCCTGCCGAGGTCGCCTTCACCGATGAGCTGTTCGGTCGCGTCGAAGACCTGATCGGCCTGCCGCGCCATACGCTGAAGGTCGGCATCATGGACGAGGAGCGCCGCACCAGCGTCAACCTCAAGGCCTGCATTGGCGCCGCGAAGAACCGTGTGGCCTTCATTAACACCGGCTTCCTTGATCGCACTGGCGACGAGATGCACACCATCATGGAAGCCGGCGCCGTGCTGCGTAAGGGCGACATGAAGAGCACCGCCTGGATCCAGGCCTACGAGCGCAACAACGTGCTGGTCGGTCTGAACTGCGGGCTGCGTGGCAAGGCGCAGATCGGCAAGGGCATGTGGGCCATGCCGGACCTGATGGCCGCCATGCTCGAGCAGAAGATCGGTCATCCCAAGGCTGGTGCCAACACCGCCTGGGTGCCGTCGCCGACGGGTGCGACGCTGCATGCGCTGCACTACCACCAGGTCGATGTGCAGGCCGTTCAGGCTGAGCTGGAAAAGGTCGATCTCGCCGCCGAGCGCGACAAGCTGACCAACGATTTGCTGACCATCCCGGTCGCGCCGGAGCGCAACTGGTCCGCCGACGAGATCCAGCAGGAACTGGACAACAACTGCCAGGGCATCCTCGGCTACGTGGTGCGTTGGGTCGAGCAGGGCGTTGGTTGCTCCAAGGTGCCGGACATCCATGATGTCGGCCTGATGGAAGACCGCGCCACGCTGCGTATCTCCAGCCAGCACCTGGCCAACTGGCTGCATCACGGTGTGGTCGATGAAGCGCAGGTGCGCGAGACCCTGGAACGCATGGCCAAGGTGGTCGATCAGCAGAACGCCGGCGATCCGGCCTATCGCCCGATGGCTGCCGACTATGCGGGTTCGGCGGCCTTCCAGGCGGCCTGTGACCTCGTGTTCAAGGGTCGCGAGCAGCCCAGCGGTTATACCGAGCCGCTGCTGCATGCCTGGCGTCAGCGCTTCAAGCAGCAGGTCGGTTGAGCGGCATCAGCAAGACAGTCGGCGGTCAGCATGAGCTGATCGCCGACGCGATTTGATGAGCCCCGGGCGCTTCCAGCGTCCGGGGCTTTCGAGCAAGAGGGGCGGGCTAACATGACTTGCTAGTCAGCTTCTCGGACTGAGGTGATTCTTCATTTCAGCCATGCGTGGGACCGGGCTTTCCCGGATGTAAGCGGTTCACAACAAAAAACAAGGAACCCAACAATGAGTCAGACACTGCTGTCCATACTGGCCTTCGTGCCGCTGGTGCTGGCGGGGGTACTGCTGATCGGCTTTCGCTGGCCGGCCAAGTACGCAATGCCGCTGGTTTTCGTGCTCACTGCGTTGATCGGGCTGCTGGCCTGGGACATGACCTTCAACCGGGTCCTGGCTTCCACGCTGCAAGGCTTGATTCTCACCGCCGCGATCCTCTGGATCATCTTTGGCGCCATCCTTCTCCTGAACACGCTTAAACACTCCGGGGGTATCGCGTCGATTCGTCGGGGCTTCGCCAACGTGAGCCCGGACAAGCGCGTCCAGGTGTTGATCGTGGCCTGGCTGTTCGGCTGCTTCATTGAGGGCGCCTCGGGCTTCGGTACTCCAGCAGCGGTCGCTGCGCCGCTACTCGTCGCACTGGGCTTTCCGGCGCTGACGGCGGTGGTGCTGGGGATGATGGTGCAATCCACACCAGTGTCCTTCGGTGCGGTGGGTACGCCAATTCTGGTGGGTGTCGCAGGTGGTCTGGACCAGGCCACGCTCGGCGGTCAGCTGGCAACCGTGGGCAGCAACTGGGAAGTGTTCTTCCAGCTGATCTACTCCCGCGTGGCGATCATCCATGCGCTGTGCGGCATCCTCATGCCGCTGATCATGATTTGCATCATGACGCGCTTCTTCGGTCGTAATCGTTCCTGGAGCGAAGGTCTGGCAATGGCGCCGTTTGCCATTTTCACCGGTCTTGCGTTCGTGATTCCGTACGCTGCGGCGGGCGTGTTCCTCGGTCCGGAATTCCCGTCGATGATCGGCGCTCTGGTCGGCCTGGCCATTGTGGTTCCGGCGGCGAAGGCGGGCTTCCTGCTGCCCAAGACCAGCTGGGATTTCGCCCCGGCCAGCGAGTGGCCGGTTGAGTGGATGGGCAAGATCGAGATGAAGATCGAAGACGTCGCCGGACGCACACCGATCTCCGTGCCGATGGCCTGGGCGCCTTACCTGCTGTTGGCGATCTTCCTGGTGATGTCGCGGATCTTCCCGGACCTCAAGGCGGCGCTGATGTCGGTGAGCTTCGGTTGGCGGGACATCCTCGGTGAAACCGGTGTGTCCGGCACGCTGGAGCCGCTGTATCTGCCAGGCGGGATTCTCTGCATGGTAGTGCTGGTGACCTTCTTCCTGCATCGGATGAAAGCCGCTCAGCTGGGCGCTGCCATCGCCGAATCGAGCAAGACGCTGCTGGGCGCTGGCTTCGTGCTGATCTTCACCATTCCGATGGTGCGGATCTTGATCAACTCCGGTGTCAACGGTTCGGATCTGGTCTCCATGCCAGTGGCCATGGCACAACTGGTGGCCAACAGCGTAGGCGGGGTCTACCCGTTCTTCTCGCCTGCGGTTGGCGCACTGGGTGCTTTCATTGCCGGCTCCAACACCGTGTCGAATCTGATGCTGTCGCAGTTCCAGTACAACACTGCTGGGCTGCTGGGTATCTCTGGCGCATTGATGGTAGCGCTGCAATCAGTGGGCGCCGCGGCTGGCAACATGATCGCCATCCACAACGTCGTCGCGGCGTCGGCCACGGTCGGCCTGCTGGGACGAGAGGGCATCACGCTGCGCAAGACCATGCTGCCGACGCTGTACTACCTCGTACTGGCTGGCACCATCGGCCTGATCGGCTTCTATGTGATGGGTATCAGCGATCCGCTAGTGGGCATCGCGACCGCTAGTTAACAGCTGCGTGCGTGAACCCGGACGGGCGGCCTAGGCCGCCCGTTTTGTTTTGCCCTGAAATCTTTCGCAGGTACGGGGTCTATCACCGAGGCGCCAGGGTTTGGCGCTCATCGCGTTCTGGTATAGCGTGCAGCGCAACCGAGACTGATCGAGGTGAATGATGAAAAAGTGGCAATGCGTGGTGTGTGGGCTCATCTATGACGAAGCCGAGGGCTGGCCGGACGACGGCATCGCGCCAGGCACCGCCTGGGAAGACGTGCCCGAGGACTGGCTGTGCCCTGACTGTGGCGTCGGCAAGATGGACTTTGAAATGATCGCGATCGGCTGATATGAACGACTCGAACCCAAACGCACCGCTGGTCATCATTGGCACCGGACTGGCGGGCTACAACCTCGCCCGGGAATTCCGCAAGCTGGACAGTGAAACGCCGCTGTTGCTGATTACCGCTGACGACGGCCGCTCCTATTCCAAGCCCATGCTCTCGACCGGCTTCGCCATGAACAAGGATGCCGATGCGCTCGGCATGACGGTGGCCGGCCCGATGGCCATTCAGCTCAACGCCGAAATTCGCACCCATACTCGAGTGACGCGCCTCGATCCGGCCAACCGTCGCGTTTGGATCGGCAACGAGCCCGTTCCCTACCGCGATCTGGTGGTCGCCTGGGGGGCGCAGACCATTCAGGTGCCGGTCGACGGCGATGCGCAGGAGGCCATCTTCCCGATCAACGATCTGCTCGATTACGGGCGCTTCCGCGAGGCCGCACACGGTAAGCGGCGCGTGTTGATCCTCGGGGCCGGGTTGATCGGCTGCGAATTTGCAAATGACTTGCTGCAAGGCGGCTATGAGGTCGATCTGGTCGCGCCGTGCGAGCAGCTCATGCCGTCACTGCTACCGCCCGAACCCGCGGCGGCGGTCCGCCGAGGGCTTGAGTCGCTGGGTGCGCGGTTTCACCTGGGACCGGTGCTCGAGCGGCTGGAACGTGACGGTGACGCCCTCCAGGCGCAGCTGTCAGACGGCCAGCGCCTGGGGTGCGATCTGGTGGTCAGCGCGGTGGGATTGCGTCCGCGTATCGAGCTGGCCGAGGCGGCAGGCTTGAAGGTCAATCGCGGCATTGAAGTGGACCGACTGCTGCAGACCTCGATCGAGCATGTGTATGCATTGGGCGACTGTGCTGAGGTCGACGGGCTCAACCTGCTCTATGTGATGCCGTTGATGAGCGGCGTCCGTGCGCTGGCCAGAACGCTCATTGGCCAACCGACGCCGGTCACCTACGGGCCGATGCCTATCACTGTGAAAACACCGGTATGCCCCCTGGTGGTGTCCCCGCCAGCTGCTGGTAGCCACGGCAGCTGGAACGTTGAAGGCGAGGGCAACAACCTCAAGGCAACCTTCCGTGGACCTGACGGCAAGCTGCTCGGCTACGCACTCACCGGAACGGCTGTGCAAGAGCGCCTGGCGCTGAACAAGCAACTGCCACCGGTGTTGGCGGAACTGCCTCAGGTTCTGTCGTTAAAGTCTTCGTAATGATTCGGCAAAGCGCTGGCGAGGACTGGCGCGAGTGCTAGCAGCGTGCCATGCTCCCAGAGGCCGCTGCCGCAGCCTAGAGCTGTTGCAGCGTTTCGGACGCTGTTCGGAGAACAGCGGATCACAACAACAAGAAAGTCTTAGAGGCTACCTATGCGCAAACCGGAACTCGCAGCCGCTATCGCCGACAAGGCCGATCTCACCAAGGATCAGGCCAATCGTGTACTCAACGCCGTACTGGATGAAATTACCAGCGCACTCAACCGTAAGGACAGCGTGACCCTAGTGGGTTTCGGCACCTTCGTACAACGTCACCGCGGGGCCCGTACGGGCAAGAATCCGCAGACGGGCGAACCCGTCACCATCAAGGCCAGCAACACCGTGGCTTTCAAGCCGGGAAAGATGCTGAAAGACGCGATCAATTAAAATCGCGCCGCCCGGGGCCGCCCAGGCTCCGGGTCAGCCTGACTGAGCAGTCCACTCCAGACCCTTCTGTTCTCCTGCTTTCGCCGCTCAGACCAGCCGCTACAATGCCGCTTTTCCTGCCAACGGTCGGCCAATCATGAAATTTCGCTTTCTTCTCTGGATGCTGGGTCGCCTGATGACCAAGGCCAGCCGCAACAACCCCGATTTCCAGAAGCAACTCGGCGACAAAGACCTGACCTTCCAGCTGCACACGCTGGACGGCAAGGTAGCTCGGCATTACAGAGTCAAGGATCAGCGCGTCACCAGTCACGGCGGTCCCGCCACCGATCCGGCCTTTGCCATCGGCTTCAAGGACAGCGCCTACGGCTTCGCCACCATGAACGCGAAGAACAAGCAGCTCGCTTTCATGCAAGGCATCCAGAACAAAGACATCCAGATCCAGGGCAACCCCGCGCTAGTGATGTGGTTTCAGGGGCTGACCAAGTATCTCAAGCCTCGGAAGAAGAAGCCGGAAGCGGCTTGATTCGTTAGGTTGTCGCTGCGACATGCTCAGGAATGTTTGGGTGCTTTACCAACTTCCGTATGGGATGCCGTATTTGATGATGTAGCGACGGGTTTTATCGTTGATTGTGTAAGCGTAACGCCCGTTGGTCTTGCCCTGCGACGGACCCATTGGCTCCACTTCAGCTTCCGTACGAGCAACCTTGACTGGGTAACCACAGCTGTCTACAACCCAGACTTGGACGGTCCCTCCTGGGGCCAAGCCAAAGTACATCGAAGCCATATAGCGTGCTGTTCGTGTAGGTGTATCAGGGCAGCGGCGTTGCACGGAGGCAAGCATGAGTTCCCGAGCCTGCTCTGGGATATCCACCCATGCGCGATAGGTTTGCGGCTCGACTATCGACTGCCAGCGAACATATATACGTTTCGGCAGATCCGCCCCCACGACGCCCCGGGTATTGCTGCCCACTCCACCCACCCAGCCTTTAGCTGTTTCGGTTGCGTAGCCTGGGTTTCCGTTACCAATAACCCCGCCGCCGCCATGATCAATCAGCCGTCCATCGATGTCCTGAACGACGCTGGACTCTACCCAACCGGTCATATAATTCGGTCCGATAAACTCAAGGCTCCACCAGCGCGCTTTGGGGTCCTTCATGGCTGAAAGGGGGTCGTGAGCCTGACAACCGCATAGAACAAGTACGGCCAACAGCGAGAAGAATGGCTTGGTCACAGTAGAGTCCAGTCAGGTACATGTGGATGTCGACGCCGGATTCCGTCAGGGCTTGGCGCGTTGATGTAGACAAGCTTCATGCCACCGGCCGAGCGAGTCTTAACTGGGTGGTTCCAGTGGGCCGAGACGTGTATATAACGCTGCTTTAACAATTCCTCCTCGGCGGAGGTGGTGCTGTAGTCGCCCGTAGCGAAACGGTTGACGAGCGGTTCGAGTTCCGCAGGGAGTAAGTACTGCGGTTCCGCAGGAATGTCATCCATAGGCGCTCCCGCTTTCTTCGCTAGCATATACATGACGCGTAAATAGACGCCTGAAAGCTCCCCTCTGACTCGCCGTGTCAGCTGCAGTCCGGCGTACACGCGTGTTTGCCTTGGTGCCAGTCGATCGGCTGGGTCGACAGGTACCAGCTGAGGGTCAGGCGTGACAACTTCAAGCATGGACGGAGGCCAGCCTTCAGTGACCAACCGCCGTTTGGCTTGCTCAGCGTCCCGGTAAATGGAGGTCGTCTTCACGTCGACGCCCTTGGCTACCACCAGTGCCTGCATCGGCGTGACCAAGACACATTCTTCTACTTCGCTCAGATACCCTCCGCCGATATCAGAGTGAGCGCCAGGCAGAGTGATTTCGGTATGGTCTGGCTTCACTGTACTCAGGGGGAAGTTCGCGCGCACCTCGTCACGGGCCACCAGTTGGACGACGTTACTGAAATACTTTCGCGGCAGATGAAGATTGAGTCCCGGGGTGATCGAGCTTCTGATATTTCCCAGGTTTGCTAGCCCTCCGACAGAAGCAACGGTGTCAAAGAGCCCGATGAATCGAACATCAATACCGCGTTGGTAGCGGGCCACGAAAGATGAGCAGAACGCTTTTGGGTTGTCATGCAGGGCTGCCCTTAGGGGCCCTTGGTCACCTCGTACCACTTCGTTGGCAAAATGTCGCGCAGCGGCGGCGCCACGGCTAAAGCCGAAACAGTCAAACGTCACTGAGTTGATTTCACAGTCTGGGTTCTGTTTAAACACGTCGTCGATCACGTCTTTGATTCGACTAAACGCTTCTTGCACCTTGCTTGAGACTCCGCTCGCCCCTCGGCCAGCTCCGGCACCCACAAAACGGTCTTCTTGTCCGGCTTCGGTGCCGACACCATCCACATACAACCTACTTGACAGACGTTTATACGGGCCGGTCCCTTCAGGTATTGGCGGAGCGGAGTAAAGCTCGCTGAGCTTTTTGATATTCGTTATGTCATTCCCATAACTGCTATCCGGTTTGGCCATATAGGGCTTACAGCTGGCGTCCAGGTCTTCTTTCTGGATGGGGTGCTGCGCGCCGCAGGCCAGGCCGAGTGCGGTGTTGGTGGCGTTGTTGCCTGTGCCGTCGAAGAACACGCCGATGCGTAGAGCCAGCTTGATCTTCTCGGCAGGCTTGACGGGTTCCCTGGCGTGGCGTTCGTATTCGGACCAGCGCTCTGCGTGTATATCGACCGGTTCGACGTTGCGCAGCTCGGCTTCGCGCTTGGCTTGAGGAATGTTGGGGACGTAACCGCTCATGCTTCTACCTTCCCTGGCAAGTGAGGCTGGATGATCTGGGTTGACACGCCGTTGAGCTACATCCTGTTGGTCACGGCGCGGGCGTCAGTAGGAACCACCGTTAGGGATGATTCAAGCAGCCGGTTCACAAAGCGCACGGCCGGCCTGGTGGTTTCGGGGTGGCAATGGCATTTCAGTGCGATGCAATCGGACCCTGCTGCGCCAGCCATGCGCGGGCTTCGTCGAGCAGCCAGTCACGAAAGGCGTTCAAGGCCGCCGACTCCACGCGACGCTCCGGGATCATCAGGTGGTAGGCCTGGCTCTCGCGCCGGAACGAGTGTGGGTGCGCAATCACCAGGCGTCCCTCGGCCAGTTCGCGCTGGATCAGGAACGGCGGTATCAGCGCCACGCCCATCTGATGCTCGGCGGCCTGGGCCAGCATCGAGAACAGCTCCAGGCGGGGGCCAGTCATATCCCGGGCGACTTTCATGCCCAGCGAATCGAACCACTGGCGCCAGGCATAGGGGCGTGTGGTCTGTTGCAGCAATGGCATCTCGCCAATGGTCTGTGGCGCCAGCGCATTCGCACCGTCCAGCAGGGCCGGGCTGCACACTGGCACCGACTGCTCCGGCATCAGGGAATAGGCGACCGTACCGGACCAGTCGCCGTCGCCGAAGTAGATCGCCGCATCGAATTCGGTATCGGCGAATAGGAAGGGGCGGGTGCGGTTGGTCAGATTCACGGTAATTTCCGGATGCAACGCCTGAAACTGCCGCAGCCGTGGCAGCAGCCATTGCGTGCCAAAGGTCGGCACCAGCGCCAGCTCGATGGTCTGCGCGCCTTGCTGGCCCATTACCGAAAGCGTATCGCGCTCCACCGCATCGAGCTGCGTGGCGACCCGCCGTGCATAGGACTGCCCGGCCTCAGTCAGTTTCACGCCGCGGCGGGAACGGCGGAACAGCTCCAGCCCGAGGAATTCTTCCAGCCCGCCGATCTGCCGGCAGATCGCACTCTGGGTCAGGGCCAGCTCTTCGGCAGCACGGGTAAAGCTCTGGTGGCGCGCGGCCGCTTCGAAGGCGACAAGCGCGGCTGTGCTGGGAATCTTGCGGCGCATTATGCGGCTGCCTCACTAATAAGCGGGTATTCAGTACATTTAGCATAGCCTGGAGTGAGTAAATCGCACAGATCATTGCGAATTACTCGTTTGCCGGCTGGCGCCACAGCTTCTAGGATCAATGCATCCGAATGCTGCACCGGGCGCTGAGTCCGGTTCACCGTCTACGACAAGAGGACCACCCATGGCCGGCAAAGCAAGCTTCAACTGGATCGACCCACTGCTGCTCGATCTGCAGCTCACCGATGAAGAGCGCATGGTGCGCGACAGCGCTCAGCAGTTCGCCGCCGACAAGCTGGCGCCACGGGTGCTTGAAGCCTTCCGTCACGAGCGCACCGATGCGGCAATCTTCCGTGAAATGGGCGACACCGGCTTGCTCGGCGCGACCATTCCTGAAGCGTACGGTGGCAGTGGTTTGAGCTACGTGTGCTACGGCCTGATCGCTCGTGAGGTCGAGCGCATCGATTCCGGTTACCGCTCGATGATGAGCGTGCAGTCGTCGCTGGTGATGGTGCCGATCAACGAGTTCGGCAACGAGGAAACCAAGCAGAAATATCTGCCCAAACTGGCCAGCGGCGAATACATCGGCTGCTTCGGCCTGACCGAGCCGAACCACGGCTCCGACCCGGGCTCGATGGTCACCCGAGCGAAGAAGGTCGACGGCGGCTATCGCCTGTCCGGCGCCAAGATGTGGATCACCAACAGCCCGATCGCCGACGTCTTCGTGGTTTGGGCCAAGGATGATGAAGGTGCCATTCGCGGCTTCGTACTGGAGAAGGGTTGGGAAGGCCTGAGCGCCCCGGCGATTCATGGCAAGGTCGGTCTGCGCGCCTCGATCACCGGTGAGATCGTCATGGACAACGTGTTCTGCCCGGAAGAGAACGCTTTCCCGGACGTTCGTGGCCTGCGCGGCCCGTTCACCTGCCTGGATTCGGCCCGTTACGGCATCAGCTGGGGCGCACTGGGCGCCGCCGAGTTCTGCTGGCATACCGCCCGTCAGTACACCCTGGACCGCCAGCAGTTCGGTCGCCCGCTGGCTGCCAATCAGCTGATCCAGAAGAAGCTGGCCGACATGCAGACCGAGATCACCCTGGCGCTGCAAGGCTGCCTGCGCCTCGGTCGGATGAAGGACGAGGGCACCGCGGCAGTGGAGATCACCTCGATCATGAAGCGTAACAGCTGTGGCAAAGCGCTCGACGTCGCACGCCTGGCCCGCGACATGTTGGGTGGCAACGGTATCAGCGATGAATTCGGCGTGGCCCGGCATCTGGTCAACCTCGAGGTGGTCAACACCTACGAAGGCACCCATGACGTGCACGCGCTGATTCTGGGCCGCGCGCAGACCGGCATTCAGGCGTTCTTCTAAGCGGTGACCGTAGGGTGGATGGCGCTACCTCATCCACCTTCGGCTACGCCGACAACTTCAGCTCCGCTTGGTGGATGGGTAACGCGTCAGCTACGCGCCCCGATCCACCCTACGTTTTCCTCGCACAGCTGCAGGCTCATTTCCCGCGGCGGCGATAATCTCTTGAGGCTTCATTCATGCCCGGCGCCCTTTCCCATATCCGCGTCCTCGACCTATCGCGTGTGCTCGCTGGCCCGTGGAGCGGGCAGATTCTTGGTGATCTTGGCGCCGAGGTGATCAAGGTCGAGCGGCCTGGTACTGGAGATGACACCCGTCATTGGGGCCCGCCCTACCTGAAAGATCAGGAGGGCGAGAATACTTCGGAAGCGGCGTATTACCTGTCTGCCAACCGCAACAAGCAATCTCTGACCCTGGATTTCACCCAGCCCGAGGGTCAGCGGATTATCCGTGAGTTGGTATCGCGGTGTGATGTGCTGCTGGAGAACTTCAAGGTGGGCGGTTTGGCGGCCTACGGACTCGATTACGAAAGCCTCAAAGCAATCAACCCCAAGCTCATCTATTGCTCGATCACCGGTTTCGGCAGCGATGGTCCCTATGCCCAGCGTGCCGGCTATGACTTCATGATCCAGGGCCTGGGCGGCCTGATGAGCCTGACCGGTCGCGCCGAGGACGAAGAGGGCGCCGGTCCGGTCAAGGTCGGCGTGGCGCTGACGGATATTCTCACCGGTCTTTACGCCACGGTTGGCGTGCTTGCTGCGCTCAATCATCGCGAGCAGAGCGGAATTGGCCAGCATGTCGAACTGGCGCTGCTGGACGTACAGGTGGCCTGTCTGGCTAACCAGGCGATGAACTACTTGACCACGGGTGTCGCGCCCAAGCGCATGGGCAATGCCCATCCCAACATTGTGCCGTATCAGGATTTCCCAACCGCCGACGGCGACATCATCCTCACCATCGGTAACGACGGCCAGTTCCGCAAGTTTGCCGAGGTGGCCGGGCACCCAGAATGGGCCGACGATCCACGCTTCGCCAGCAACAAGGCACGCGTGGCGCATCGCAAGGAGCTGGTGCCACTGATCCGCCAGGTCACGGTGTTCCGCACGACGGCCGAATGGGTCGCGGTACTTGAGCAGGCTGGCGTGCCCTGCGGGCCGATTAACGACCTGGCCCAGGTGTTTGCCGATCCGCAGGTGCAGGCGCGCGGATTGCGTGTCGAGATGCCGCATCCATTGGCCGGTACCGTACCCCAGGTAGCCAGCCCGATTCGATTGTCCGAGTCGCCGGTGGAATACCGCAAGGCCCCGCCGCTGCTTGGCGAACACAGCGAAGCCTTGTTACAGCGCTTGCTAGGCTTCGCTCCCGAGCAGATCGACACGCTGCGTCGTGCCGGGGTGATCTGACACCATGACAACCTGAACTCTCAGGCCGCACGGCTATCCTTATCCTGTACCCTGGATTTTTGGATGGACGAGCGAATCATGCAGATGCAGCGTTATCGATTCACCTGGCAACTGACGGTTGTCCTGTTCATGTCCTGGCTGCTGGCCGGCTGTGGCATCAACAACATTCCTCAATACGATGAGCAGGTGAAGTCAGCCTGGTCCCAAGTCGAGAATCAGTATCAGCGCCGCGCTGATCTCATTCCCAATCTCGTCGAGACGGTCAAGGGCTTCGCCCGTCAGGAGCAGGACACGCTCACCGCAGTTACCGAGGCGCGCGCCAAAGCTACCTCGATTCAGATCAGCGCAGACGACCTCGACGATCCGCAGAAAATGCAGCAGTTCCAGCAGGCGCAGAGTCAGCTGACCGGCGCGCTGAGCCGGCTGATGGCGGTGTCCGAGCGCTACCCGGACCTCAAATCCAACCAGAACTTCCTTGCGCTGCAATCGCAGCTCGAAGGTACCGAGAACCGTATCGCTGTCGCACGTCGCGACTTCATCGCTGCAGTCGAGCGCTACAACACTGAGATCCGGACGTTTCCCGGCCGCATCTGGCATAGCCTGATGTACGGCGACATGCCGATCCGTGAAAACTTCGAAGCCACAACCGAGAACGCTGAACAGGCGCCGCAAGTGCAGTTTCAATGACCCGCACGCTCCCCCTGATCCTCGCGCTGTTGTTCTGGGCGAGCGGCATAGCCGCCCAGAGCGTCGAGCTGCCTGCGCTTACCGGCAGGGTGGTCGACCAGGCCGAACTACTCGACACCCAGGCCGAGGCGCGGCTGACCAGTATGCTCGCCGCGCATGAGCAGGCCAGCGGCGAGCAGGTGGTGGTCGTCACTGTGCCGGATCTTCAAGGTCGCAGCATCGAAGAGTTTGGTGTCGAGCTGGGCCGTGAGTGGGGTATCGGGCAGAAGGACGAAGACACCGGTGCGCTGCTGATCGTTGCTCGCGACGACCGTCGGGTCCGCATTGAAGTCGGGTATGGCTTGGAAGGCCGCCTCACCGATGCGCAGTCCTCGGTGATCATCAACCGCATCATCACCCCCGCCTTTCGCGAGGGTGACTTCACCCGTGGTATTACCGAAGGCGCTGCCGCCATTGTTCAGGTGCTTGGCGGCGATCCGCTGCGGGCCGCCGAGCTGCAGCCGGCCATGCCGATGGGCGCGCAACAGCCAGGTGGCCTCGGCATCCTCGGCTTTTTTCTGATGCTGGTGGCGATCTTCGTGATCGGTGGCGGGCCTGGAGGTCGCGGGGGCGGACGAGGTGCCGGTCGCGCGTTGTTACTCGGCGCCCTGCTCGGCGGCATGGGCCGTGGGGGCGGTGGCGGCTTTGGCGGTGGCGGCGGTTTCGGCGGCGGTGGTGGCGGCTTTGGCGGCGGTGGAGCTTCCGGCGGCTGGTAATAAGCACGTGAACTCGATGGGGCGTGCCGTACAGGCGCAACCCATCAGATCAGAACGACGAGAGCCTCATCAATGATGGACATGCAATGACCCTTTTGAGCGAAAGCGAGCTGCAGCAGGTGGCTGAGGCCATCGCCCGTGTGGAGCGCACGACCGACGCCGAACTGGTGACCGTACTGGCGGGCCAGTCCGATGACTATCGCTACATCCCGTTACTCTGGGCGAGCTTGATTGCACTGGTGCTGCCCGGCGCGCTGCTGTTCTTCAGCGGCTGGTTGGCTAGTTGGCAGTTGCTGCTGGTGCAATGGCTGACCTTCGTCGTGCTGGCGGTACTATTCCGCATCCCGAGTGTGACCAGCCGGCTGATTCCTCGGTCGGTACGGCATTGGCGCGCCTGCAACCTGGCGCGGCGGCAGTTCATCGAACAGAACCTGCATCACACCACTGGCGACACCGGCATGCTCATCTTCGTCTCCGAAGCCGAACGCTATGTCGAAATTCTGGTGGATCGGGGTATTTCCAGCCGCATCGATAACAATGCCTGGGAATCGATCGTCGAGACCTTCACCCGCGATGTGCGCAACGGCAAGGTGCTGGACGGGTTTCTCGGGTGCATCGAAGCCTGTGGCTCGCTGCTCTCCCAGCATGTACCAGCGACCCACGAGCGTAATGAGTTACCCAACCATTTGGTGGTTCTCGATTAGCGTGCTTGAGTCGTGCAACGCCGACGCGAGGCAGCGCAGTGCAATAGCCATGCTGCCAAGTTGACGGTTCGTTGAAACGAGAGCGGCGGAGGTTGCGCGTGTCTTCGCCCAGCCCCGCCGTTTTGCTTGCGACCTTGATTCAGAGCATTCCCGGACCGTCGTCCTCGGGTTGCTCCACCACCGGCGCCAGGCCGAGGAACTCGCTGTTCTCCATGGCACTGGCAGCCACCCGATCGATGCTGCTCATGGCATGGCCAATGATGGAGCTGACGGTGGCCTCATGATGATGTTCGGGCAGGCGCTCGATGGCTGCGAGGACATCCTCTCCGGGCACGGTTTCCTCGGCCAGCAGCTGGTCCGCGATCTCATCCAGTGCCGGTTTGAGCCGCTTCAGCAGGGCCATGCATTCACGGTCGAGCTGCTTGAGCAGAGTGTCGGCCGCACGGATGGATTCGCCGGAATCGAACTCGATGTGCGCGTCGCGTACCGCCTGCAAACTCAGCAGCGAACCGTTCGGGCCCATCCCCAGTGCGCCAACCATCGACAGCGCGATCTTCGAGGCTTCCTGCAGGTCCTGGCCGGCACCGGAGGAGACTTCGTGGAAGTACAGCTGCTCGGCACCACGGCCGGCCAGCAGCATCTGGATGCGGTTGCGCAGCTCGGATTCCATGTGCAGACGCTTGTCTTCCACCGGCGTTACCAGCGTCACGCCCAGCGCCTGGCCGCGTGGCAGTATGGTGACTTTCTCTACTCGACCGGTTTTCAGCGCAGCGGCAACCAGTGCGTGCCCCGCTTCGTGCACGGCGATGCGTTTGCGGTCAGTGGGCGACATGGGCGTCACACCTGACGGCTGCTCGCCGATGCGGCAGGTTTCCACCGCGTCGACGAAATGCGCCATGGAGACCGTCTTCGCTGCGCCACGTGCAGCAAGCAGGGCGGCATGGTTGGCAATGTAGGCAATAGCGGCGGGCGTCAGGCCCACGGTGTTACGCGCCAGCTGGGCGAAATCCAGATCCTGCTCGGCGCGGATTTTGTCCGCATACAGGCGGAACAGCGCCTCGCGGTCGTTCAGCCCTGGCAGGCCGACGGCAATCGAGCGATCGAAGCGGCCCTCGCGGACCAGGGCCGAGTCCAGCGAGTTGGGGAAGTTGGTGGCGCCCAGTACCAGCACGCCGCTAGCACCGTCGAAGCCATCCATTTCAGCGAGGAACTGGTTGATGATGCGGTTGCTTTCGGCATCGCTGGAGCGCTGCTGTTCGGCGCGCTTGCCGATGCCGTCGATCTCGTCGATGAAGATGATGCACGGCGCCTGTTTGCGCGCGGTACGGAACAGCGCCTTGACCTTCTGGATGCCGACGCCGAAGTACATCGATGAGAAGTCGCTACCGGTGACTTGAATGAAGCTGGCGTTGGACTCGGTAGCCAGGGCCTTCGCCAGCTGAGTCTTACCGGTGCCGGGCTCGCCGGTGAGCAGCACGCCCTTGGGCGGACGGGCACCCAAGGCGGCATAGGCGGAGGGGTCACGCAGATAGGCAGTGACGTCGCTCAAGGCCTGCTTGGCTTCGCTGGCACCGATGACGTCGGCAAAGCTGATGCCGCTGCCCTTGCGATGCACCTGAAACGCCTGGCTCTTGATTGCCAGGTAGGTCAAAGCACCCACCAGCAGCAGGATGAATGGCGCGTAGGGCAGCGCACTCTTGTACCAGGGCGCCTCGGCGTCGGTCTCGAACAATGTCAGCGGGAAAAGCTGACCTTCGCTGCTGGCGTACTGATCGAGCAGGAGCTGGGCAACGCGCCCGGACTGATCGGGCACCCAATATTGCAGCCCGTCGTGCCGGCTGATGTAGACCGCATCTTTGCCCAGCGCGGCGCTGACAATGGCGTCGCCACGCAAGTCGCCCAACAACACGGAAAGATCACGGCGATTGGCTTGCCATGGGGCGGTCGACTCCTGCAGGGCTTCGAGCATGCTGGCCGCTGCACCCGTCGCGGGCGTTGACGGTGCAGCTGGCCACAACTGCCAGAACGCAACGCAAGCGGCGATCAGCAGCAACAGGGAAACGGAGAGCACAGGGCCGCGGCGACCTTGTAGCAGACGTGGTATTTTCATTTCACATCCAATCGGGACAGCCCGATGTTTTCGACAAACAACCGCCGGGTTGGCGGACCACAGTTGTTCGCGGGAAACCCCGCGGCGCCAATTGTGTGGCGCAGCACAGTACGGGCTCGTTGGATGCGATTTATATGCCGGACTGCGAATCGGGTTGCTGAACTCCGATAGCCGGCGAGAATACGGCACGTGCCACCATACGAGTGGCAACGCGACGAATGGCGGGGCGGTTTGCGACGAATGACCGTTTGGTCGTGGAACCGAAACGGCGTACGGCGTTCGTGATTTCAAGCCTTGACGCAGCATCGCTTCGACGCAGGATACGAATGGGCTGGCGCCGCGACGGTTCAACGCTGCCCATCAACGCCCTTCGCCTATGCGAAGGGCGTCGCGGCTCAGCCCGCCCTTAGGTCAGTGCCCGCCGTTACGCCGCTCGGCGATAGTCTCCGGCGTCAGTTCGCCACGCTGCGAGCCGAAATGGCTGAGCATGAAGTTACCCAGAGCCGATACCTCACGGTCATTGAAGTGGCGGTTGAAGGCTGGCATCAGGTGATGTCCGTTTGGTCCGTGCAAGGCATCACCGTTGAGGATCACCTGGACCAGATTCAGCCCTTGCGGATCGTTCAACGTGCGCAGGCCGCGCAGCGAGGCATAGTCACTCTGACGACCGCTGCCGTCCCACTGATGGCAGCTGGCACAGGTTTCCGCAAACAGCTTTTGCCCCAGCGGATAGGCGCTGTCGGTCGGTGGCCCGCTCGCCAGTTGCTGCGCCGATGGCCGAATCACGTCGGCCGGGCTCGCCGGAACCGATTTGAGGTAGGTCACCATGGCCTGGATATCCTCGGGCGTCAGGTGCCGCAGGCTGTAATTGACGACTTCGGCCATTGGGCCGCCGGCGACGCCGTAGCCGGGCGCTACGCCTTGGGCGAGGTAGCGCGCCAAGGCGTCATCCGGCCAGCCACCGATCCCAGCCTGCTCGTCGGACGTGATATTCCAGGCATTCCAGCCCTGGATCGTCGCGCCCGCCAAGTGCTCGGAGCCGTTCTTCGCCTGCATCAGATTTCGCGGTGTGTGGCACTCACCGCAGTGCCCTGGCCCCTGAACGAGATAGGCGCCACGATTCCACTGCTCGGACTGCTCCGGGTCGGGCTCGAATCGTTCGTCATCGAGGAACAGCAGGTTCCACAGAGCAATGCCCCAGCGTTGGTTGAACGGGAAACCGATGTCGTTCTCTTTGTTCGGCTGGTTCACCGGCTCCAGGCTGAACAGATAGGCCTTGATCGCTAGGATGTCCTCACGTGGCATCAGCGTGTAGGAGGTGTAGGGGAACGCCGGATAGTAATGCTTGCCATCCGGCCCGACGCCCTGCTGCATGGCCTCGACGAAGTCATCGTCGCTCCAGGTGCCGATGCCGGTCTCGTTGTCCGGTGTGATGTTGGTGGAATACAGCGTGCCGAACGGCATTTTCACCGGAAGGCCGCCTGCGTAAGGCTTGCCGCCTTCGGTTACGTGGCACGCCAGGCAGTCGGCCGCACGGGTCAGGTATTCGCCGCGTTCGAGCAGTGCGCTATTGGCGGGTTGCGCGAGGGTCGCGCCAGCGTAAAGCGCAAGCGCAGCGCCCAGCAGGCTGCCGAGAGAAAGTCGAGTCATCATGCTGGGCTCCTCAAATCACGTAATAACCGGCACGTGCCAGCGGCAGACGGCGGATTCGCGTGCCATTGGCTGAAGCCAGGGCGTTGACCAACGCGGGGGCGATCATTGCCGTCCCGGCCTCACCTACCCCACCAGGCGCCTCGCGACTTTCGACGATGAAGGTCTCCACCGGCGGCGCTTCGCTGATCCGTAGCTGGCGGTAATCGTGGAAGTTGCTCTGCTCGACACGGCCTTTGCTGACAGTGATCTCGTTGAACAGTGCAGCCGAAAGCCCGAACAGCGTGCCGCCTTCGATCTGCGATTTGACGGACACCGGGTTTATCACCTGGCCGCAATCGACGGCCACCACCAGGCGCTTGAGCTTGATGCCCTTGTCTTCGGTGACCTGTAGCTCGACCACGGTTGCTAGGAAACTGCCGAAGACTTCCTGCACCGCGACGCCGCGGCCGTGCCCGGCCTCAAGAGGCTCGCCCCAGCCAGCCTGCTCAGCGGCGAGGCGCAGTACGGCCTGGGCACGCGGGTGGCTGCCGAGCAACTCCATGCGGTACTCCACCGGGTCGCGGTCGACGCTACGTGCCACTTCGTCAATGAAGCTTTCGAGCATGTAGGTACTGCGCAGTGGTCCCACTCCGCGCCACCAGGATTGACGCAGGGCTTTGGGTGGCACCGGTACATAATTCACCCGCAGATTCTGCATCGCATAGATCGGATGAATCGCGACCTCTACCGCGTCACCATCCAGCCCGCTATCGGGGACCGCGGCTGGAGCAAAGCGGGCCAGCACCGACGCACCGGCAATGGTGTGACGCCATCCTAGAAGACGGCCCTCGGCATCCATCGCCGCGGCGAAGCGGTCGATGTAATGCGGGCGGTACATGTCATGAGTGGTGTCTTCCTCGCGCAGCCAGGTCAGCTTGATCGGGTAATCGACCTTCGCTGCGATGGCCGCGGCTTGATGGATGAAATCCACCTCCAGCCGACGTCCAAAGGCGCCGCCAATGAGCTGATTGTTGACGATGATCTGCTCTGCCGGGCGGCCAGAGGCTTCGGCAGCAGCCGTCTGCGCGCGTACCGGCACCTGCGTCCCGACCCAGAGTTCCACTGCGTCCGGGCGGACCTGGGCGACGCAGGTCATGGGCTCAAGCGCCGCGTGGGCGAGAAAGGGCATCTGGTATTCGGCTTCGAAGGTTTTCGCAGCGTCCTTCAGCGCCTTGTCAATGTCGCCCTGTTCGTTGGCGAGGGCGCCGGGTTTGTCCAGTGCTTCCTTGATCTCACGCTCCATCTGAGCGGAGTCGATATCGGCGTTGTCGCCGTAGTCCCATTCGATTTCCAGCGCGCGCACACCGGCAAACGTAGCCCAGGTGTGCTCGCCTATGACTGCAACGGCATCGCCAAGGCGAATCACGTCGATGACGCCGGGCACTTTCCGGGCAGCGCGGTCATCGACACTGCGAACGGTGCCGCCGATGACCGGGCAGGCGCGTGCTGAGGCGTACTTCATGCCGGGCACCACGAGGTCGATGGTGAATCGCGCCGTGCCGTTGACCTTCGCCGGTGTGTCCAAACGCCGGGTGGGTTTGCCGATCAGCTTGAACTGCTCGGCAGGCTTGAGCGGAATATTTTCCGGCACCGGCAGCTTGGAGGCGTCATCGACCAGCTCGCCATAGCCGAAACTCTGACCATCGGGGCCCAGCACGCGGCCGTTCTCGGCACGCAACTGATCGGCGCCGACCTGCCAGCGTTGGGCGGCCGCCTGTATCAACAGCAATCGTGCGGCCGCGCCGGCCTGGCGCAACGGCTCCCAATTACTGCGGATAGAGGTCGAACCGCCAGTCGCCTGGAAATTCAGCAATTTATCGTTGTAGATCGCCTCGTTCGGCGGCGCCTCCTTGAGGGTGATCTGATCGAGGCCGATTTCCAGCTCCTCGGCAATCATCACCGCCAGGCCGCTCTGCGCGCCCTGGCCCATTTCGATCTTCGGCACGGTGAAGATCACCTTTCCATCGCGATCGATGCCGATAAAAGCGTCCAGTGCCTTGGCGTTGGACATCGGCTGGTCTTCCGGTCCTTCGCTGAGCACCTGTTCGGCGAAGCTGCGACCCGGGAAGGGCAGCGAAAAGCCGATCACCAGCCCACCAAGGGCCAAGCTGCCGACCTTCAGCAGGTTGCGCCGTGAGCGGGATTCGAGAGTCGTGTCTGGGTGGGCCATTTCGCGACTCCTCATGCTTGGGCGACGCGCTTGATGGCGCTCCGAATGCGGGTGTACGTGCAGCAGCGGCAGAGGTTGCCGGCCATGCCCTGATCAATGGTCTGGTCATCGGGCTGCGGGTTTTTCTCCAACAGCGCGACGGCTGACATGATCTGTCCGCACTGGCAGTAACCACACTGCACCACTTCGTCTTCCAGCCAGGCCTGTTGCACCTGCTGGCCGAGGTCGGTGTTGCCGATGCTCTCGATGGTCACGACCTTGCGACCCTTCACTTCGCCAACCGGCAACACGCACGAGCGCGCCGCCTCGCCGTCGAGATGGACGGTGCAGGCGCCGCACTGGGCGATGCCGCAACCGTATTTGCTGCCCGTCAGCGCCAGCACGTCGCGTAGAACCCAGAGCAGGGGCATGTCCTCGGGAACGTCGACCTCAAGGTCGGCGCCGTTTATTGAGAGTGTCAGCATGGAACAAGAACCTCACGTCAGGCGTTAAAGCGGCGCGCTTATGGTTGGTTTGATGCGCGCTCTAGAACGAGACAACAGGCGGGACGAAAGTTGCCAAACAAGCCTGAAATTCACCGATCCGATGAGCGGCCTGCTAAGCGTCGGCTGCGTCGCGCAATGCGTGTCTATTCATAGTAAATAGCCTGACTTTTCGCACCCAGAGCATTACCCGCACCATGTCCACCTTGACCGAGTTGGCGCAGCAGATTGCCGCGCTCTATCCATTGCAAGACAAGACCGCAGGCAAACGTTACCGCATCGTCAGCCAGCTCGCAGGCATGACGGAGTTGCAGGAGATCGGCGGCATGCCGCGTTACGTGGAATCCTGCCAGCTTGACGACAAGGAGCTATGGGATGGTCGCGTCGCCAGTTGATAAAAGGCCGGCGGCTGTCAGGTCCCGGTTGCAATCGGGCGCTGCAGAAATTTGGTGATATCGACTTGGTCGAGCTGCTCGGGCCTGAGATGGCGCTCGCCATAGCTGAGGTGCAGTCCTGATGAGAGGAACAGCGCGAAAAGGTCGGCATCAATATGGCCCCTGTCGCGCAGCCGCGCCAGGATGCGGATCGACTCGCTCAGCGGTTTGGCCTTTTTGTAGGGGCGATCACACGCGGTCAGTGCCTCGAAGATGTCGGCGATAGCCATTATTCGCGCGGGTATCGACAGCTGATCGGGCCCCAGTTGTCGCGGATAGCCGGTGCCAAGCAAGGTTTCATGATGGGTGCCGGCGTATTCCGGAACGCGCTGTAGATTCTTGGGAAACGGCAGATTCTCCAGCATGACGATGGTCTGCACGATGTGTTCGTTGACCTTGAACCGCTCCTCGGCAGTTAGCGTGCCGCGGCTGACGCTGAGGTTGTAAAGCTCGCCAAAGTTGAACTGATGCTCTGGCACGCTCATCTTGAAGCCGTACTTGGGGTCCAGTGCCTTGGTCTCGATGCGTGGCATCAGGTGTTCGGGCTTGTCGTCCAACAGCTTCTCGGACACCGGCAAGTGTCTGGCCGGGAAGCGTTCCAGGCGTGTCAGCTCCTCGTGAGACAAACCCAATCGGTCATCGAAGTGGCGCATCCAGCGCTGCTCGGCGATGCGCTGCAAACGTCCGATCCGCTCCGGCGCCATCAGCTCGCCACCGATGTTGCACTCAGCGACGAAGGCAAATTCTTCATGCAAACGCGCCACTGTAGCGGCATGGCGAGCCTCGACGGCTGCCGATGGCGCACCGGCAACCAAGGCTTCGAGACGCTCGATCATGGCGTCGCGGAGCAGTACCTCGAAGCGCATGCGGATCTCATGGATGCGGTTGTAGACCGTTTCCAGCTTGGTCGCCTTGTCGACGATATGTTCGGGCGTGGTGATCTTGCCGCAATCGTGCAGCCAGGCGCCGATGCGAAACTCCCGCCACTGCTCCTCCGTTTCGAAACGGAAGTCCGCCAGCGGTCCTTCTACCGCTGCACTGGCTTGTTCGGCCAGCATCAGTGCAAGTTCAGGAACGCGGGCGCAATGCCCGCCTGTATAAGCGCTCTTGGCATCGATGGCGCCGGCCAGAATTTCGATCATCGAGTCGATCAAGGCGGTCTGCGAGTCGATCAGGTTGTGGTTCTCCAGCGCAACGGCCGACTGGGATGCCAGCGCTTCGACGAAGCGGAGGTTCTGCCTGCTGAAACTGGTGACGTCGCCGCTACCGGGGTCGGTCGCGTTCATGAATTGCAGTACGCCGAGCACTTCGCCGCCGTGTGCGACTAGCGGCACGCAGAGCATCGAGACCGTGCGGTAGCCCGACTCCATATCGAAGCGCCGTGTTCCCGACAGGTCGAAGCGCGTCTCGCGGTAGACGTCATCGATGATCACGGTTTCCCTGCGCAGGGCCACGTACGTGGATACGTGCCGCTCGTTGGGCGTGCCGGTTTCCGGGTCATGCAACGGCAGTTCGAATGCAGGTAATTGGTCAGCCTTCGAGCGCAGGGTGAAGCGCAGGCTGTCGTGATCGGTCATCAGGTAGAGCGTGGCGGCATCAGCGTTACAGATCCGCTTACCTTGCATCAGGATGTGCTGGAGCAGGCGGTGCTTATCGCGCTCGGAAGACAGCAACATGCCGTTTTCGACCAGACCCGCCAGTTTCTCTTGGGCCTCTTCCAGCGCCAGGTTCTGTGCACGTATTGACCGTCGCATGATGTCATGCTGACGGTGCAGGTCGTCGAGCTCACGGATGGGCGAGCGGGGGCTGTTGCGCGGGCTGAAATCGAGCTCCCGGATGCGACGGGTGTCTTCTGCCAGAGCGCCCAATGAGCGACGAATGCTCGTTAGGCAGACGAAGAGCAGCGGTAGGCAGACAAACATGAACAGCAGCTCAGCGAGCAAGATTTCGCGTAGGCCGAGCCACTCGAATCCGGCCAAGAGAAGTACCGGTACGGTGGGTACGAGAATGAACATCGTCACCAGTGCTGCGGCCCAGGTCTCGTAGCTGAGCTTGTATTTGCTAGAGGTCATACTGCATCCTGCGGCGATTACTTGACGGAAATGCCAGGAAAACATCGGTGGCCGAAGCCAGAGGCGCTGTGCACCGATTCGCAGGCCATTGGCCAGCCACGGAGGTTACATTGATCATGGTCACTAGAATTGCCCCGGTAGGAAAAATTGCCCGAACTGTGCTGGTCCTTGGCTTTTTGACGGCTTCAGGAGTGGTAACTGCGGACGAAATCAGCGAGCCCATCGGATACATCATGAAAGTGCAGGGCGAGGCGACTATGACCAGCCGCGGGCAGACCATTGATGCGCGGGTGGGCCAGGCTGTGATCATCGGAGCGACGCTGCGCACCGGTGCCCAGGGTTCGATGGGAGTCACGCTGAGCGACAACACGGTGATGTCTTTCGGTCCCAACAGCGAGTTCACCTTGGACGAGTATCAGTTCGAGCCGGCCCATGAGGAGCTGAAACTGAGCGCCCGCATCAGTCGAGGCACGCTGAACTTTATCTCGGGCGTGATTGCCAAGCTCAAGCCCGAGGCGGTCGAGCTGAAAACCCCAACCGGTACGATCGGCGTGCGCGGTACGCATTTTCTGGTGAAGGTTAGCGAGTGAGGCGAATGCTACAAAAAACGTTTGCGCTGTTGGGTTTCGCCCTGCTGACCGGTTGTGCGACGGGTAATTACGTCGTGCTATTGGAAAGCCCCGATGGCACCACGGGTGCGGTGGTCATCGAAGATGCACAGGGTCAGACGCGTCTTGATCGCAAGCATCAGGGCGCCGTGATCGGTTCAAGCGGCTTTGGCTCGGGGCCGTTCGAGGTTGGCAACCTGCGCATCGCACGTGACTTCTCGGCCGCCCTGGCCGCGCAGCCAGCGCTGCCGCAACGTTTCCAGCTGTATTTCAAGATTGGCAGCGCCGAACTCACCGAGGAGTCGGAGCAGGCTATCGAGGATGCATTCGAAACGATCCGCCAACGTGGCCCTTCGGCAGTATCGGTCATAGGTCATACCGACACACTCAGTGGCCAACGCTGGAACGAGCAGCTGGGGCTAATCCGAGCCAAGGCTGTAGCCGAGATGTTGCGAAAGCGCCATATCGAGGTGATTGATCTAAGAGTCTCGTCGCATGGCGAGCGCAACCTGCTGATCAAGACGCCTGACGGCGTGTCTGAGCCGCGCAATCGGCGAGTCGAGATCAGCGTGCGCTGAGACGGCTTATTTATCAGTCATCACGATATGCTCACCGCGCTGTCCGCTGCGCAGCCGCGTTAACTGAAAGCGCACCAGCTCATCACCGGGCCGTTGCGCGTGCAACTGTTCGAAACTCGCGAGGGCGCCTTCGTCGCCATCGGACATCAACCTATAAGCCGCCTCATACGGATCGTCCGCCTCCGTTTCGCAGGGCTCGTAGAGCCGGATAGACTGCTCCTTGCCTTTGAGCAGTACGTTGCCGACAGGGCGCATAGGGCTGTGCGGGTTGGCTTTGCGTATCGTCTCCGACACGCAAAGCTCGGTACCCAGATAGCGGTTCAGGCCTTCGAGCCGCGCGGCTACATTGACCGCGTCTCCCAGGGCACGGTAGTCAAACAGTGTGGAGCCGCCAAAGTTACCCACCACCACTTCGCCGCTATGCACACCGATGCGGGTCCGTCCAAAGGCAACGCCTGCCGCTCGCTGGGTGTTCGCGTGCTGGCGCGTAAACTGGCGAATTTCCAGGGCGCAGGCGAGGGCGCGGTTCTGGTGGTCGCTTTGAATCAGCGGTGCGGAGAATAGAATTGCCAGGCCATCGCCCATGATCCGCTCGAGCGTCCCTTCATGGCGAAAAGCGATCTGGATGATGCCCTCCAGGTACTGGTTGAACATGCTGACTAGCTGTTCGGGTGATTGCGCCTCCATTAGCGCAGTAGAGTCGGTGAGGTCGGTGAACACAAAACTGCAGTGCCGACGTTCGCCTCCCAGCCGCAACTGCGCGGGGTTGCGGACCAGGTGTTCGACCAGATTCGGTGAGATGTAGCGAGAAAAAGCTGCGCGCACCCAGCGCTGCTGCCGTTCACTGGCGCGATGGCGCGCAACGCTGGCGCCCAGGTAGGTAATGGCCAGGCCAATACTGGGGCTGATCGCATCGAACAGTAATCCGTGGCGCGAAAAGGCCCACCAGGCAATCAGATTCAGGGCGAGCAACAATCCGCCGGAAACCAGAGCGCCCGTAAGGGCACCGGTGCTAAGCGTTACGCCGCACAACAGCAGCGCAGCAAGCAGAAGCGTCAGTGCCTCGAGCGGGCTTGCCCAGTATGGGCGCTGCAGCGGTGTGCCGAACAACGCCTGCTCGACTGCCTGCGCATGCACCTCGACCCCGGGCATCATGCCGCCAAGCGGGCTGAAGCGGAGGTCCTGCAGCCCTTGCGCCGAGCTTCCGACCAGCACGATCGCGTCTTGCAACCTGGCGTCCGACCGTTCCTCGAACAGCTTCCAGGCGGGCAGGCTTTGTGCGCTCATGTCTGATCGGTAGTGCACCCAGAATTCGCCGTGGCGATTTGTTGGAAGGCTTATACGGCCAATATGGAGCTGCTCAACGGCGCTGCGCGCATTGGTATCGATGCGGTAGAGCGTTTGCTTCAGGTAAACACGTATGGCTTCGGCTGACAGCGATGGCAGCAGGTGGTCGCCCACCCTGATCATCAGCGGCACGCGCCTTACCACGCCATCCGAATCTGGCTGGAAAGTCATCGCGCCGCTCCCCGCTGCAGCGCTGTCGAGCAGCGGCAGCGCGGTGGCGGTCCCGGCATAGGCGGGAAACTCAGGCGTTTCGGTATCGGCCCGCAGCTGCACGGCAAAGCGGCTCACGGGAGTGTTTTGACTTGGTTCGCGGGTTGCTGCAAAACCAAGAACGCTGGGCTGACGCTCTAGCGCATTGGCGAACAGCTGGTCGTGGTCAGGTAACGCCTGCAGTTGCGCTGCCAGCTCGGGGGCAAGCTGGCCGAGCAGTTGCGTCGGAGAGTAGCGGTCCGGTTCGGCGAACAACACATCGAACACCACAACAGCGGCACCGGCCTCACGCAGTCGATCCGTCAGCTGCGCCAACAGATCGCGAGGCCAGGGCCACTGTCCGATACGCGTGAGGCTGTCCTCGTCGATATCAAGCACCAGCACCTTGGTCTGTGCCGGTTCGGGCCGGGGCTGCCAGCGCTGGTATTGGTCGAACAAGTTGTTGCGCAGCGTCTGCAGCAGCATTGGCTCGGTGAGGTAGAGCGCACATGCTGCAAGCAGGCCGCTGCAGGCAAGCAGGAGGCGTAGTGCCGCGCGCCCGGGCAGAATCATCAGTAGCGTTCCCTGCACCGCTGATTGGCTAGCTGGGTATCACTCGAGCACCATGATGGCGTCCATTTCAACTTGTGCAGCCTTGGGTAGCGCGGCGATGCCAATGGCTGCACGGGCGGGGTAGGGCTGCTGGAAATAGCGGCTCATGACCTCGTTGACGGTGGCAAAGTTGCCGAGGTCGGTGAGAAAGATGTTCAGCTTGACGATGTCCTTGAGCGAACCGCCAGCAGCTTCGGCGACGGCCTTGAGATTTTCGAAGACCTGCACGGTCTGTGCTTCGAAGCCTTCCACCAGTTCCATTGTCTTCGGGTCCAGCGGAATCTGACCGGACATATAGACGGTATTGCCAGCCTTGATTGCTTGGGAATAGGTGCCAATGGCGGCGGGTGCGTTGTCGCTGTGGATCACGGTCTTGCTCATGGGGTGCTCCGATAGAAGAGTGCGGCCCCAGAGGATACGGGCTGCAGCGAGCGGGCAAAAGCCCCGGTGCGTTGCCGTGTGGACCTAGGCTTTCATGCGCGTGATGCGCATGACGCCCTTGATCGCACGAAGCTTCTTGATCACACGCGCCAGATGTACGCGGTCATGCACACTGACCACCAGCTGAACGACGCTAATTCGGCCGTCGCGCTCGTCCATGCCAATCTTTTCGATGTTGCCGTCCGCCGCATTGACGCTGCCGGCCAACAGGGCGATCAGGCCGCGCTGGTGCTCCAACTCAACGCGTAGCTCGACGTTGAACTCGCCAGTGACATCCTTGGACCAGGACAGCTGAATACATTTATCCGGGTTGTGCCGCACGTCCGCGATGTTCCGGCACGTGTCGAGGTGCACCACCATACCCTTGCCCGCGGACAGGTGGCCGACGATGGGATCGCCAGGAATCGGCGTGCAACACTTGGCGTAGTTGAGCACCAGGCCTTCGGTGCCACGAATCGCCAGTGGTCCTTCAGCGCTTTGTGGCTGCTCGCCTTCGCTGGCCAGCAGTCGTCGGGCAATGACGTAGGCCATGCGATTGCCCAGCCCGATATCCTCGAGAAGGTCTTCAATGACCTCCATGTGGTACTCGTTGAGCACCGCCTGGATACGCTCTGGCGAAACCTTGTCCAGGCTTGTTTCAAAACCGGCGAGCACCTTGTTCAGCAGGCGCTCGCCGAGGTTGATCGACTCCGAGCGACGCTGCAGCTTCAGTGCATGGCGGATGTGCGTTCGCGCCTTTCCTGTGACCACGAAGTTCAGCCAGGCCGGGTTGGGGCGTGCGCCCGGAGCGGTAACGATCTCAACGGTACAACCGCTTTCCAGCGCCTGCGAGAGCGGCGCCAGGCGCCTATTGACGCGGCAGGCAATGCAGGTGTTGCCGACGTCGGTGTGCACGGCGTAGGCGAAGTCCACCGCGGTGGATCCCTTCGGCAGCTCCATGATGCTGCCCTTGGGCGTGAAGACATAGACCTCGTCCGGGAACAGGTCGATCTTCACGCTTTCGATGAACTCAAGGGAATTGCCGGCGCGTTCCTGCAGTTCCAGCACGCCTTTGACCCACTGCCGTGCGCGGGCGTGGGTGCCTTTCGCGGTTTCTTCCCCGTTGGACTTGTACAGCCAGTGTGCCGCAATGCCGTTGTTAGCCATCTCTTCCATCTCGCGGGTGCGGATCTGGATCTCGATGGGCACCCCGTGCATGCCGAACAGAGTCGTATGCAAAGACTGGTAACCGTTGGCCTTGGGGATCGCGATGTAATCCTTGAAGCGGCCGGGCAGGGGCTTGTAGAGACTGTGTACCGCGCCGAGTACGCGATAGCAGGTATCGACTTTGTCGACGACGATCCGGAACGCGTAGACGTCCATGATTTCGTTGAACGCCTTTCGCTTGCCGCGCATCTTTTTGTAAATGCTATAGAGGTGTTTTTCTCGTCCGACTACTTCACCTTGCAGGTCGTCACGTTCCAGGCAGTGGACGAGTGACTGCTCAATCTTGTCGACGATTTCATTGCGGTTGCCACGTGCGCGGCGAACTGCAGCGCGGATACGCTCCGAACGCATCGGATGCATGGCTTTGAAGCCCAGATCCTCGAACTCGATGCGCATGGCATGCATGCCCAGCCGATTAGCGATGGGGGCGTAGATCTCCAGAGTTTCCTTGGCGATGCGCCGGCGTTTCTCACCAGCCAGCACTTCAAGTGTGCGCATGTTGTGCAGGCGGTCGGCGAGCTTGACCAGGATCACGCGAATGTCGCGCGCCATGGCCATGGCCATCTTCTGAAAGTTTTCCGCCTGGGCTTCGGCCTTGGTTTCGAACTTCATCTGGGTCAGTTTGCTGACCCCATCCACCAACTCGGCGACAGTTTCGCCAAATTGCGCGGTGAGCGCTTCCTTGGCGATACCGGTGTCCTCGATGACGTCATGCAGCATGGCGGCCATCAGGCTCTGATGGTCCATGTGCATATCAGCGAGGATGTTGGCTACCGCGAGGGGGTGGGTGACGTAGGCTTCACCGCTGCGCCGACGCTGGCCGTCATGGGCCTGCTCGGCGTAGAAATAGGCACGACGGACCAGATTGACTTGGTCAGCGTCGAGATAGGTCGACAGGCGATCAGCAAGAGCGTCTATGGCTGGCAAGGGATTGCTCCTTGCCGATGGGGCGCTATGGCTGCGGTTCGACTTCGACCTGGCATTTAATCAGAGGGCCTCGTTGGGCTCTTCCTCGTACTGGACGAACAGTGGCTCGTCATCGACAATTTCGTCCTGAGCGATTACATCGTAATCCACCAGGCCTGAGGCGATTTCACGCAGGGCCACGACGGTCGGCTTGTCATTTTCCCAAGCTACCTTCGGCTCTTTGCCACCGGTGGCCAGTTGGCGCGAGCGCTTGGTAGCGAGCATGACCAGCTCGAAGCGGTTATCTACGTTGTCCAGGCAGTCTTCAACGGTAACGCGGGCCATGGTGTTCCTCATCAATAACGGTAAAGCGTGCCCGAATGGGCGAGCGGACGGGATAGTCTAAAAAATCACCAGCCAATAGGGAAGCGGTAAAACAGGAAAGCAGCTCCAGGCTACCAACCTTAAGCAGACGCGGAGAAGTTTTCCTGCGTTTCGGTGCCAGCCGTCCCGTCCATTGAGTGCGGCTTCGCAGCTGTTTCAGGCCAGCAATTGCCCGAGCAACCCTTCGAAGCGCTGTTGCTGAGCGGCCTGCAACAGCTGGTTGGCACGGAAGATTGCCTGCAGGTCAATCAACGCGTGGGCGAAGTCGTCGTTGATCACCAGATAATCGTATTCGACGTAATGGGTCATTTCGCTGACCGCCTCACGCATGCGTGTTTCGATCACATCATCACTGTCCTGGCCGCGGTTGGTCAGGCGCTGGCGCAGGGCTTCCTGAGTTGGCGGCAGAATGAAGATCGACTTGGCCTGCGGCATCAAGCGGCGAACCTGCTGTGCGCCCTGCCAGTCGATCTCGAGGATTAGATCGAAGCCTTCGTTCAGGGTCTGCTCAAGCCAGCGCTGCGAAGTGCCGTACAGGTTGCCAAAGACCTCAGCGTGTTCGAGGAATTCGTCATGCTCCAGGCGCTGCAGAAACTCCTCACGGCTGACGAAGTGGTAGTTCACGCCATCCACCTCGCCTGGTCGCATCGGCCGGGTCGTGTGTGAAACCGAAACCCGAACCTGCGGTTGCGCATCGAGCAGGGCCTTGACCAAGCTGGTCTTGCCGGCCCCGGAAGGCGCGGAAACGATGTAGAGCGTACCGGTGGAGGCTGCCATGTAATTCTCTTAGCGGATTGCTGTCTTGGGATCTGGCGGATTGGCCCGCAAGTCAGGCCAAGCTTAGTTGCTATTCGATGTTCTGGACCTGCTCGCGCATCTGCTCGATCAGCACCTTGAGATTGACCGCCGCCTGGGTGCTGCGCGTGTCGAACGCCTTGGAGCCGAGCGTGTTGGCCTCGCGGTTGAGTTCCTGCATGAGAAAGTCCAGGCGCCGCCCGGCCGCTCCGCCGGACTTCAACACCCGGCGCACCTCGGTGACATGGGTGCCAAGACGGTCGAGCTCTTCGGCGACATCGCTCTTCTGCGCCAGCATTACCAGCTCCTGCTCGAGGCGCTGAGCGTCCAGTTCGACGCGCATCTCAGCGCAGCGGTCGATGAGTTTCTGGCGCTGTGCTGCGAGCATCTGCGGCACCTGGCTGCGAAGCGTGGCGGTTTCCGTACCGATGGCATCAAGGCGTTCGTTGATCAGGTGAGCAAGCTCTTCGCCTTCGCGTAGCCGGCCAGCCTTCATCTGTTCCAAGGCCTGATGAAACAACTGCAGTGCGGCGTTATTGAGTGCTTGCGGGTCCGTCGAGTCGCCGACCAGCACGCCTGGCCAGGCGAGAATCTCCAGCGGGTTGAGCGGGGCGGGCTGCTTGATCAATGCCGCAACCTTTTCAGCCGCGCTGATTAGCTGGCGAGCCCGCTCCGGGTCGACTTGCATCGATCGTCCAGCGGTCTCTTCAGCGAAGCGCAGGGTGCACTCAACCTTGCCGCGCGACAGCCCCTTGCGCAGCGCCTCCCTGACCGCGCCTTCGAGATCGCGGAAAGCCTCGGGTAAGCGCAGGTGCGGTTCAAGGTAGCGATGGTTGACCGAGCGGATCTCCCAGCTGAGGGTGCCGTGCTCGCCGGCCTGCTCGGCGCGGGCGAAAGCGGTCATGCTGTGAATCATGGGGAAACCTCTCGGTGCGATGACGAAAGGCGGAGGATTGTAAAGGAAAATGCAGCCAGTGACGCCGGTGCGTCCTCTTCTTGTAGCTGAGTCGCTTGGCGTAGCAGGTGCTCGATTGGCATGGCCGACTACTGATCGGAATGCCTCGACGGTGGCCCTTAGCGTAGGTCAGGCCTCTATAATGGCCGTCAATTCACTCAGACCAGGATAAGCCTCATGAAGCGTCCCAGTGGCCGCGCGGCCGATCAGCTGCGATCGATCCGCATTACTCGCAATTACACCAAGCACGCCGAGGGCTCGGTTTTGGTGGAGTTCGGCGACACCAAGGTGATCTGCACCGCCAGTATCGAAAATGGCGTGCCGCGCTTCCTCAAAGGACAAGGGCAGGGCTGGTTGACCGCCGAGTACGGCATGCTGCCGCGAGCGACCGGCGAGCGTAACCAGCGTGAAGCCAGTCGGGGTAAGCAGGGTGGGCGTACGCTGGAAATCCAGCGGCTGATTGGCCGTTCGTTGCGTGCCTCGCTGGACATGAGCAAGCTGGGTGAAAACACCATTTACATCGATTGTGATGTGATTCAGGCCGATGGCGGTACTCGCACTGCGTCGATCACCGGGGCGATGGTGGCGCTGGTCGATGCGCTGAAATTGCTGAAGAAGCGCGGCGGATTGAAGGGTGGCGATCCACTCAAGCAAATGGTCGCGGCTGTGTCGGTAGGTATGTACCAGGGCGAACCAGTCCTCGATCTCGATTATCTCGAAGACTCGGCGGCCGAGACCGACCTGAACGTGGTGATGACCAGTGCTGGCGGCTTCATTGAAGTGCAAGGCACCGCAGAAGGTGCGCCGTTCCAACCAGATGAGTTGAATGCCATGCTCGCGTTGGCGCAGGCCGGTATGCAGGAGCTATTCGCTCTGCAGGTTGCTTCGCTGGCTGATTAATCCGGAGGAGAGCGTCATGTCTGATCAGGAATTGGTTCCGCAGCCCTCTCCGCAAGCGCGGCAGTGGGCCATGTTCTGTCATTACTCGGCGTTCTTCTGGTTTCTGGTGCCAATGATCGGGAATGTACTGGGCCCGTTGATCGTCTGGCAGTTGAAAAAGGATATGGATCCCTTCGTCGACGAGCAGGGCAAGGAAGCGCTGAACTTTCAGATTACCTTTAGCATCCTGCTGATGATTTGCGGGGTGCTTGCCTGGGTTCTGATCGGCTTTCCCTTAATGGCGCTTATCAGCGTGGTGGCATTGGTGCTGGTGGTGATCGCCGGCATCCGTGCCAACGAGGGAAAACCTTATCGCTATCCGTTTTGCTGGCGCATTGTTAAGTAGCGTCTGGCTCAGGTCGGCACGGCAAGAACATGCCCGCTTAGGGCTGTTCTAGCGGATAGCTCAGAGGCTCAGCGTCCAGTCGTAATCCACGACCAGTGGGGCATGTTGGGAGAAGCGTGGCTGGCGCGGCAGGCGAGCGTTGCGGACAAAGCGGCGCATGCCGGACGTGAGGATCTGATAGTCGAATCGCCAGCCCAGGTTCAGCATCTGGGCCTGTTCGGTGTCGGGCCACCAGCTGTACAGATCGCCCTCACGAGTGACTTCGCGTAGGGCATCGATATAGCCCATGTTGCCGAAGATCTCATCGAGCCAGGCGCGCTCCGGGGCCAGAAAGCCGGTCGTCTGCTGGCAATCGCGCCAGTTCTTGACGTCCAGTTTTTGGTGGGCCACATATAGCGAGCCGCAGTAGATGTATTCGCGACGCTTGCGGCGCTGCTTATCAAGATAATGAGCGAAATCGTCCATGAACTTGAATTTCTGGTTCAGGTCTTCGTCCCCGCCGCGACCGGTTGGCAGCAGCAGCGTGGCGATGCTGACCTTGTCGAAATCCGCTTGCAGATAACGGCCGTAGCGGTCGGCGGTTTCGAACCCAAGACCCATGATGACAGCCTTTGGCTGCAGCCTGGAGTACAGCGCAACACCGCCTTGTTCGGGAAGTTCGGCATCAACGGTATAGAGGAAATAGCCGTCGAGCTGGTAGGCCGGATCGTCGAGTTCTACTACGGAGGCGCGGGTATCCTGCAGGCAGATGACATCGGCATTCTGCGCTTGCAACCAGCTGAGCAAACCCCGCTGCGCCGCCGCTTGAATGCCATTCACGTTGACGCTGATGATCCGCATAAATGGCCCCTAAAAACACGTGCGTGTATGATAACCCAAGCTCTTCGCAATTAGCTAAGTCAGTGTCTTCCGGGAATATCCTTCATGCAGGCGTACCAGCGCGAGTTCATTCGCTTCGCCATCGAGCGCGGGGTTTTGCGCTTCGGTGAGTTCACTCTGAAGTCTGGGCGCACCAGCCCCTACTTCTTCAATGCCGGGTTGTTCAACAGCGGATCGGCGCTGGCTCAGTTGGGGCGTTTCTACGCGGCCGCAGTCGCCGAGAGTGGTATCGATTTCGACGTGATTTTCGGCCCCGCCTACAAGGGTATTCCTCTCGCTGCTGCGACGGCGATCTCGCTGGCCGAACACCATCAGCGTGACCTGCCCTGGTGCTTCAACCGCAAGGAAGCGAAGGACCATGGCGAAGGCGGTACGTTGGTCGGTGCGCCGCTCAGCGGTCGCGTGCTGATTGTCGATGACGTGATCACCGCCGGCACCGCGATTCGCGAAGTCATGCAGATCATCCGGGCACAGGGCGCGCAAGCTGCCGGTGTGCTGATTGCGCTGAATAGGCAGGAGCGGGGGCATGGTCAGCTGTCCGCCATTCAAGAAGTGGAACAGGACTACGGCATGCCCGTGGTGAGCATCGTTTCACTGGCTCAGGTATTGGAGTTCCTTGGCCAGGATGAGCAGCTCAAGCGCCACTTGCCCGCTGTCGAGGCCTACCGGGATCAATATGGCATCTAAGACCGGCTCGTCTGGCGACTCATCGGCGGGTGCAGGTCTCGCGATAATTTACCGCTGACTATGGCTGCGGCAACGGCTGTGCTTTTTGTCAGCAACTGACGAATTGTGACGGTTTCAGCGTTAGGAGGGCCGTCGGTGGCGTGCTACTACCGGCAGCGCTCCGGTTCTTCTGAACTCCGCTATCCGGGTTGTTTCGCTCGGGCGCTACCAATCTAAACCCTTGCGAGCCGCGTCTTGTCGCTTGAATCAGTCATGATCAAGCGGTTCATTCTCGCAGTTGGTGTACTTATTGCTGCACAACTGTGATGGGGTTTGTATAAGCTGAGACCCTTCGGACAAGAACAATCAGGCATTTCGACGGGCAGTGCCGCAAGCACCGAATACGGAAGAGGCTGAAGTATGCGAATAGGGAGCAGCGCGCTGTTGCTGTTGGGTTTACTGGGCGCGACGGTAGCGCAAGCTGAGCTGTATCGGTATGTCGATGACAAGGGTGTTGTGGTCCTCGACCGGCACGGTGTGCCACCGCAGTTCATTGGCCGCGGTTATGAAGTGCTCAACGACCAAGGCCGTGTGACGCAAGTAGTGCCGCCTGCGCCAACTGCTCAAGAGCGCCAACTTCTGCTGGAAGCCAAAGCCCGAGCTGAGACTGATGCCCAACTGCTGCGGCTGTATGCCAGTGTTGCTGATGTCGAGCGCGCAAAGGCGCGCAGGCTATCTGAGCTCGACAGCATTATCGGTATCACTCGCGGCAACCTGCAATCGTTGCGGACACAGCAGGCGAATCTTCAGAGTCAGGCGGCAAACCATGAGCGCGCCGGACGGAAGGTGCCCGAGCAGCTGCTGGTACAGATCGACAATTTGGCAAAAGAGCAGGCCAGCCTGAAACGGGACGTTGAGCGTTACAGGCAGACCCGTAAACAGGCAGAAGTCAGCTATGGCCGAGAGCGTGAGCGAGTGGCCGAGTTGCTTGGTCAGTCCGAATAGCGCTTTGAACAAGGCGAAAAAAAGCCCGGCTCTCATTAAAGAGGCCGGGCTTTTTCATGACCGTATCAGTGAGAAGCGGACGTTTTGCGATTGGTGATCAGCGTGCCGACGCCGATGTCGGTAAAGATTTCCAGCAACACGGCATTCGGTACACGGCCGTCAATGATATGCGCGCTGTGCACGCCGCCCTGGACGGCTTCGAGGGCGCAGCGAATCTTCGGCAGCATGCCGCCATAGATGGTGCCATCGGCGATCAGTTCGTCGACCTGTGAGGTGGTCAGCCCGGTCAGCACCTGGCCTTGCTTGTCCATAAGGCCGGCGATATTGGTCAGCAGCATCAACTTTTCCGACTTCAGCGCCTCGGCGACCTTGCCAGCGACCAGGTCGGCGTTGATGTTGTAGGACTCGCCGTCCGGGCCTACGCCGATTGGCGCAATGACCGGGATGAAGTTGCCGCGAACGAGCATTTCCAGCAGCTCGGTGTTGACGCCGGTGACCTCGCCAACCTGGCCGATATCGATGATTTCGGGAGATGTCATCTCTGGCGTTTGGCGTGTGGCTTTGAGCTTTTTCGCACGGATCAGATTGGCATCTTTGCCGGTCAGGCCAATGGCCGCGCCGCCGTGCTGGTTGATCAGGCTCACAATGCTTTTGTTGACCTGGCCGCCAAGGACCATTTCCACCACGTCCATCGTCTGGCTGTCGGTGACCCGCATGCCATCGATGAAATGGCTTTCGATGTTCAGGCGCTTGAGCAGGTCGCCAATCTGCGGGCCGCCACCGTGAACCACCACCGGATTGATACCCACTGCCTTCATCAGCACGATGTCGCGAGCGAAGCCGGTTTTCAGCTCCTCGCTTTCCATCGCATTACCGCCGTATTTGATGACCAGCGTCTTACCGACGAACCGGCGGATATAGGGCAGTGCCTCGGACAGAACCTGGGCGAATTGTGTGGCGGCTTCACGGCTGAGGGTCATGCAAGGCTCCGCAAGTCAGAACGGCAGGGTGAGGTCAGGCGCGACAGTATAAAGCTGCGCGCGGAAGACTTCCTGTATGCGCTTGAGCTCTTCCTCGGTTTCGGCTTCGAAACGCAGCACCAGCACCGGTGTGGTATTCGACGCGCGTACCAGGCCCCAGCCTTTCGGGTAATCGACCCGCACACCATCAAGCGTGGTGATGTTGGCGTCGCCCCAATGGGCGTCGCGATGCAGCGACTCGATGATGGTGAACTTGCTTTCCTCGGTGACCTGAATATTGATTTCGGGCGTCGAGATGTCATTGGGGAAAGCCGAGAAGACCTGTTCCACGTTGCGCTTGTCCTGGCTGAGGATCTCCAGCAGCCGCACGGCGCTGTAGATGCCGTCATCGAAGCCGTACCAGCGCTCCTTGAAAAAGATGTGACCACTCATCTCGCCTGCGAGCAGCGCACCGGTCTCTTTCATTTTTTTCTTGATCAGCGAATGACCGGTCTTCCACATCACCGGCCGGCCGCCGTAGCCACTGATCAACGGTGTCAGGCGTCGGGTACATTTGACGTCGAAAATGATGTCGGCGCCTGGGTTGCGCGAGACTACGTCCTTCGCGAACAGCATGAGCAGACGGTCTGGATAGACCACAGTTCCCGCATTGGTAACCACGCCGACACGGTCGCCGTCGCCGTCGAACGCCAGGCCCAGGTCGGCATTTTCGGATTTGACCTTGGCGATCAGGTCCTCGAGATTTTCCAGCTTGCCCGGATCGGGGTGATGGTTGGGGAAGTTGCCATCAACGTCGCAGAACAATGGTATGACCTTGCAGCCCAGTGCTTCGATCAGTTGCGGCGCGATCACGCCAGCGACGCCGTTGCCGCAGTCCACCACCACCTTCATCGGCTTGGCCACGGCGATGTCGTCACGGATGCGCTTGAAGTAACTCTCCAGCACGTCGACCTGCTCCGCTTGGCCAACGCCTTCGCTGAGATTGCCGGTTTCGATGCGCTGGCGTAGCGCTTGGATCTGCTCGTTGGCGAGGGTGTCGCCCGCGATCACGATCTTGAAGCCGTTGTAGTCCGGCGGGTTGTGGCTACCGGTGAGCATCACGCCGGATTTGCCTGCCAGGACGTTGGCGGCATAGTAGAGCACCGGGGTCGGCACCATGCCGACGTCGCTGACGCTGCAACCGCTGTCCACCAATCCTTGGATCAGATGCTGGACCAACTCAGGTCCGGACAGTCGGCCATCGCGGCCGACCGACACGTTCGGCTCACCTTGGGCCAGACTTTCGGAGCCTACTGCCCGGCCTATCCAATAAGCGGTTTCGGTGGTCAGGCTGTCGCCGACAACGCCGCGGATGTCATAGGCGCGAAAGATGCTCGCGGGCAGTTGCGGGGCTTTAGGGGCGCTCATTGCGTTTTCTCGCTCCTTGGTATCGAGGCCAAGCCAATCTTGGTCCTCGTCGAGAATGTCGATGTCGAGAATGTCGGTGTCCTGGAAAAGAGGGTCGACATATTCGGTAGATGGGGCTTGCCGAACCGCGGGCTGCTCTGCAGTCGGGGTTTTGGTCGATGACATCCCGGCGGTGCGGAGCGGCAGTCGGACCAGACTCTTGGCCAGTGCGTCGAGCGCCGGCAGGCTCAAGGTCGGTGTTTTGATGGTCTTGCCGTTGGAGAGTTCCTGAACCATCTGGCCCAGATGCAAGACATCTTCACGGAGCCTCCTTTGCTGTGCGCTAAGGACTGCCTGCAGGCCGAGCAGCAGCCCGCAGAGGGCCGCCAGGGCCGCCCCCAGTATCGGTATAGGCGAATGGCCCGCAGTGCCAAGCTCCGATGCAGGCAAGAAACTGATCTTCCAGTTCGGGTTGTTGCTTGGCAGCTCTATTGACGCCTGATCCAGGCCAGCCCCGCCACGCTGAACCAAAAGCTGTGTCGGAGCTCCGTTGAATTGTTGCGCCAGCCGCAATTGCCCGGCTTCGGTCGGCAACTGCGGCAGGGTGGCCAGGAAGCGCTCCAGGCTGGTTACCAACAGGAGGGTGCCCTGAATCGGCTGCTCGGGAGCCAGACGCAACGGCGCCGCGCTGTAGAGCAACCAGCGGTTGCCGACCTTGAACGCTTCGGTTGCAGGCGTTTGCCCGTTCTCGGCGCGCTGCAGCATATCCAGTGCGGAAAAATTCAGCGGTCCAGGCCGGCTGGCATCCGTTCGCGCTTGGCCGCGCAGACTGAGATGCGCATCTATGACGCCGTCCCGGTAGCCGAGCTCACGTTCGACGGCACGTATCTGATGCGGCTGCTCGCTACGCAGTGCTTCGAGCAGTTGCGGATCGCTGGCGGCAGCGCGCGTGTCTTCGGCCAGTTGGCGGAGCGCCTGATTGATCGCCGAAGCTTGGCTCTGACCCCACGCGTTGGCGAGTTCGCGGGCTTGCTGCTGTTGACTGCTCTGATGGGCGGTCCAAAGCAACGCGCCAGCGACCACGAGCCCCAGCAGCCCCGGGATTAGTCCGGGTGTGAGCGTCTTCAGGCCGACGCTACGGCGCGGGCGGGAGGGGGCGGTATCGGCGGGGTTGAGAACTCCGTCGTCCTTGGCGGTGCGCTTGAAGAGTTTCATGGAGCTCCTCGGTTCGTCCTGAAAAAGGCGAGAACTATCTCAGTGACTGCCAGAGTGGCCGAAGCCGCCGGCGCCACGCTCACTGCCATCGAACTCGTTCACCAGTTCGAATTGCGCTTGGATCACCGGCACCAGCATCAGCTGGGCGATGCGCTCCCCTATGGCGATGTTGAAGCTGGTCTGGCCGCGGTTCCAGCAGGACACCATCAACTCGCCTTGATAATCCGAGTCGATCAGCCCGACCAGGTTGCCCAGCACGATGCCGTGCTTGTGCCCCAAGCCAGAGCGCGGCAGGACTAGCGCCGCCAGGTTAGGGTCGGCGATATGGATGGACAGGCCGGTTGGGATCAACAGTGTCTGCCCCGGTTCCAGCGTCGTATCGGCTTGCAGCATGGCGCGCAGGTCGAGCCCGGCGGAGCCGCTGGTGGCATACGCGGGCAGCGGGAAATCCGTGCCAAGACGGGGGTCGAGAATTTTTGCTTGAAGTTTGTGCATGGTCAGGCCTGGTGGTAACGGTCGGCGATGAAGGCAATCAGCTGACGAGCAATGTGCCCTTTGCTGGCCTGGCTGAAACGGGTTTCGTACTGCTGGCGGTCGATCACCGTGACGGCGTTTTCTTCGCTGTTGAAGCCAATGCTCGGGTTGGCGACGTCATTGGCCACGATCAGGTCGAGATTTTTGTCCCGCAGCTTGCGCGTGGCGTACTCCAGCAGGTTTTCGGTCTCGGCGGCGAAGCCGACGCTAAACGGCCGGTCCGGCCGTCCGGCTAGCGTTGCGAGGATGTCGGGGTTGCGAACCATCTGCAGCAGCAGGCCGTCGCCCTTGGCGGGGTCTTTCTTCAGTTTATGCGGCGCAACGACTTCCGGGCGGTAGTCGGCAACGGCTGCAGCGGCAATGAACAGGTCGCAAGGCATCGCTGCTTCACACGCAGCGAGCATGTCGCGGGCGCTGACCACGTCGATGCGCTGAACGCGGTCGGGCGTAGGCAGGAACACCGGCCCGGCGACCAGGGTCACGCGCGCACCGGCCTCGGCGGCGGCTTCGGCAAGGGCAAATCCCATCTTCCCGGAACTGTGATTGGTGATGTACCGCACCGGATCAATGTTTTCCTGGGTCGGACCTGCGGTGATCAACAGGTGCTTTCCGGTTAACAGGCTGCGTTCGAAACAGTCAGCAGCGGCCTGAGCCAGGTCATCCGCTTCAAGCATACGGCCAAGACCCACATCGCCACAGGCCTGGCTACCAGAAGCCGGGCCGAACAGGCGGATCCCTCGTTGCTCAAGTAGCGCGCGGTTGGCTTGGGTGGCGGGATCTGCCCACATGGCCTGATTCATGGCTGGGGCCAGTGCAACCGGTGCGTTGGTCGCCAGTACGAGCGTGGTCAACAGGTCGTTGGCAACGCCCTGGGCCAGGCGTGCCATCAAATCAGCCGTAGCTGGCGCTACCAGTACCAAGTCGGCCCACCGGGCCAGCTCGATATGGCCCATCGCGGCTTCTGCCGCAGGGTCCAGCAGGTCGAGGTGAACCGGATGGCCAGACAGGGCCTGGAGGGTTAGCGGCGTGATGAATTCACGGCCGCCGCTGGTCATCACGACGCGCACTTCGGCGCCCTGGTCGCGTAGCCGGCGCACCAGCTCCGCGCTCTTGTAAGCGGCGATGCCGCCGCCGACGCCCAGGACGATGCGTTTACGATAAAGCCGCTGCATAGGCCTGCCTTGTTACGGGGTGAGAACTGGTTCCGATGAGGACCGGTTGCCGTGGATAAAAGGCCGCTAAGATAGCACAGCGCCCTCACAGGACGAGGGGCACGCTCGACATGGAGGTGGCATGAGCATTCGTGACTGGCCGGCGGCGGAACGGCCGCGGGAAAAGCTGTTGGAGCAAGGCGCATCGGCCCTGTCCGATGCGGAGCTGCTGGCGATTTTTTTGCGCACCGGCGTGGCCGGGAAAAGCGCGGTGGATCTGGCGCGGTACCTGCTCAATGAGTTCGGCAGCCTGCGTGCGCTGCTGGAAAGCGACCGCGAACAGTTCAGCGCACACCTGGGGCTCGGGCCGGCCAAGTTCGCCCAACTGCAAGCCGTATTGGAAATGGCAAGACGGCATCTGGCTGAGCGCATCCGTCGTGACTCAGCGCTGGAAAGCCCGCAGGCAGTGCGTGACTATCTCAAGGCGCGTCTGCGGCACGAGCCGCACGAGCTCTTTGCCTGTCTTTTCCTTGATTCCAAACACCGGGTGTTGGCCTTCGAGGTGCTGTTCCACGGCACCATCGACGGAGCCAGCGTCTACCCCCGCCAGGTGGTCAAGCGCGCGCTGGCGCAGAATGCCGCAGCCGTCATCCTGACCCACAATCACCCATCCGGTGTCGCCGAGCCGAGTCAGGCTGACCGTCAGCTGACCCGCAAGCTCAGCGATGCCCTGGCATTGATCGATGTGCGAGTGCTCGATCATTTCATTGTCGGAGATGGCGAACCATTGTCGATGGCCGAATACGGCTGGATGTGAGCCGAGGGTCCTCATGCCAGCAGGGGTATCAGCAGCAGTGGGATCAATACGCTGAGGACGAAACGCCCATTCCAGCCGACAGCGATGCGCCAGGGTGACAGCTGGGCGTGGCGGGCCAACAGTACGGCTGAGGGGCCGTAGGGCGAGAGGAGCATGGCCAGTGAAAACCCGAACAACAGCGCCACAGCCGGTTGCGTCACCGCCAGGCCCTGGCTCGCCAGTTGCGCCAGTAGCGCGGCGCAGAGATTCAATGAGATCAGCGGCGCGACGCCAAGTAACGCCAATGCCATGACCGCCAGCGCACCGACCGCACCCAGCCCGAACAGTGCCATCGGCGTGCTTCCGAGCTGATCCGCCAGGTGATGCACCGGCAAGACGGCTGCAACCAACCCGGCCAGTAATGCCGAGCTGGCAAAGATGAATGTCTCGTTGCGCATGCCGATCAATGTTTCACTGACCTCACTGAACACCTGGCGCGGCGCGGTCCGCTGCCAGAGCAGGATCACGATCACGGCGGTCGGCACCGTCAGCATCGCGGCCTGGGTGGCGGAGAGCCAGGTAAGGGCGGCCAGCAGGGCGATCAGCGCGATGCCGATCAGGCTGCCCAACAACAGGCCATTCAGGCGGCCACCGGCTTGCTGGGTGTCCGAGCCGGCATCGACGACCGGATAGTCCGCCAACTGCTGCAAGCGACGGTTCTCCACCGGCCAGCCGAACAACAGCAGGATCAGCCCGCCTAGCAGGCCGAAGGGTAGTAACGTGCTCCAGCTAATGCCGAGCTCGCGGGTGAGGATCGCCACCGCAACGCTCGTCGGCGCCAGCAAAGGCACCAGGGCGAACCCTCGCAGAGCGGTAACCATCACGCCGCGGCGGCCTTCGCGGCGCTGACGATCGCTGTATGGACGGCGTGCAAGATGATTTTCCAGCGAGCCACATATCAGGTTGAGCATGCCGAAACTGAGCACCGAGCTGATCGCGAATGTGCTCAGCAGATAGCCCGGGTAGAGCCATGTGCGAGGGCCGGCCAGCAGGAGGCGATGCAACTCGCTGAGTTGCTGCAGACGCTTGACCAGGCAGTGCATCAGACCCAGCGCGCCAATAAAGGCTGCGTAATAGGCGGCTGACGACAACATTCGCGCGCCCTGCTGCCAGTTTGCTTCGCCAGACAACAGCCAGTAGCCGAGCAGTGCAGCGGTGACGACCCCGAGCCGACGTGGATAGGGCATCAGCGAGCGCCAATGCCAGATGAAGAACAGGCTCAGCAGGGCGCCGCTGATAACACTCATCGGCTGAATTCGGGTGATTAGAGCCAGCAGCTCAAAGAACAGAGCCAGTGGCAGCAGGGCGGTCATCTAGGCCGGGAGCTCCCGTCGAAGCGAGCCGCGCTTGAACACACCCTCGCCGAACGCGATTAATTGATCCTGCTCATCCAGCAAGTCGCAGCTGGCCATAAACACCTTGTGGCCAGCAGAGCGGCATCGAGCCTGCGCCCTGATGCGACTGCCCGCCACAGCAGCTGCGCTGAAGTTGATGTTCATCGACAGCGTTATCGCGACACGCCGGTCCGCCGGGTCGGCTTCCCAAGTGCCGCATAGGCCCATCGCAACATCCATCAAGGTCGCCATGACGCCACCGTGCATGTTGCTAGCATTGTTCAAATGGCGCGGCAGCAGAGTCAGGGCGAGCGTGGCGTGCTCCGGACCGTAGGCGAGCAGGTCGCAGCCGATGTCTTGGAAGAAACCGGTAACGGAGGCGTGGACCTGCTGGAGTTGGGCGGACGAATAGTCGGAAGCGGACATGGCGCTCGATCACGGATGGCTTGCTATGGAGTCTGGCAGTCTTTAGGCTCAGGTTCAAATAGATGGAACATGGTTTCGCACTGCGGAATATCGGTCGATCATATTTCAGAATCGCAACGCCATCCACTGAGGAGGTTCCCATGTTTTCCCGTATCGGCATTATCGGCGCCGGCGCCATGGGGCGCGGCATCGCACAGCTATTTGCCAGCGCTGGTCAGCAGGTCTGGTTGTATGACGCTCGGCCCGAAACCATCGATCAAGCCCTGCAGTTCAACCGTGAACTGCTTGAGCGCAGCGTGGCCAAGGGACGTTTGGGCGCCGATGAGCTGCCGGCGATTCTGGAGCGCATGCAGCCAGCCCATCAGCTGGCCGAGCTGTCCGGCTGCGATCTGCTGATCGAAGCCATCGTCGAAAACCTGGAAGCCAAGCAGAGCCTGTTTGTCGAGCTTGAAGGTCTGGTTGCGGGCGACGCCGTCCTGGCGACCAACACCTCCTCATTGTCCGTGACCCGCATTGCCAGTGCCTGCGCGCGCCCCGAGCGGGTGGCTGGGTATCACTTCTTCAATCCAGTGACGCTGATGAAACTTGTCGAAGTGGTGCGCGGCGAGCGCACCGACCCGATGGTCATTGAGCGCTTGGTGCAACTGGCCGAGCACGCGGGGCACTTCCCTGCGATTACGCCGGATACTCCCGGGTTTCTGGTCAATCACGCCGGTCGTGCCTATGGCACCGAGGCGCAGCGCATCCTTAGCGAGGGCATCGCCACGCCGGAACAGATCGACCGTATTTTGCGGGACGGGCCCGGGTTTCGAATGGGCCCGTTCGAATTGTTCGACCTGACCGGGTTGGATATTTCCCACGCGGTGATGGAGTCGGTGCATGACCAGTTCTACTACGATCCGCGCTACACACCGTCTTACCTCGCCGCGCAGCGGGTGGCGGCCGGTTTGCTCGGTCGCAAAACCGGCCAGGGTTTCTATCGCTACGAAGACGGCCAGCAGATCCGCACGCCTGAGCCCCGCTTCGAGCCGGTAAGCATTGATCGACCGTTTTGGCTCGACAGTATCGAGCCCGACCTGCGCAGCTCCATCAGGTCGGTATTGCAGCAGGCCGGCGCGATTCTCGAGGAGGGTGCCGAGCCTTCGGACCAAGCAATCTGTCTGATCACGCCGCTAGGAGAAGATGCGAGTAGCTGTATCGAGCGCCTGGGGCTGCCCGGCGTGCGCACCATGGCGCTCGACCTCTTCAGTGACCTTGAAAAACGCCGCGTGCTGATGCGTCAACCAGCGCTCGACCCAGCATTGGAGGCTCAGGCACGCCAGGCGTTGGGCGCCGACGGCGTGCCGGTCGAGGTGATCAACGACTCTCCGGGGTTCGTCAGCCAACGCATCGTGGCCAGCATCGTCAACCTTGGCTGTGAGATCGCCCAGAAGGGCATCGCTTCCCCAGAAACGCTCGACCGCGCGGTCACGGTGGCCCTTGGCTATCCAAAGGGGCCGCTGGGCTTCGCCGCGCATTACAACCCGGCTCGAATCCTGACTATCCTGGAGGGCATGCAGCGCTGCTATGGTCACGAACCGCGCTATCGTCCGAGCCCTTGGCTACGCCGCCGGGTACAGCTCGGTCTGCCGCTGACGGCTCCGGATCAGTCTCGCTAAAAAGCGGTGGCCTGACGTACGGTCAGGCTTGACGGCCGCTTAAGGTTGGCCGCGTCCAGCCGCTAACCCGGTAACTCGGCCATGCCGGGCGGCGACGGGTGTGTAATCGTTTCCAGTCCGGCAAGGCCATGTGCCACCAAGGGACAATGTTCTTTGTTGGCAGAGGTGGTACAACGCCTTTTTACCGGACGAAAACAAGAGGCCAACGATGCGCCCTACCTTCCGCCTTCACCCCAAGGCCTGTCTGTTGCACGCAGCGGCCCTGCTGGGGCTGCTGTCGTTTCATGGCTGGATGGAGTTGCCGTTCTATCTGACCGCGATCTCGATCCTGTTGCTTGCCCTATGGCCTTGGTTCGGCCCTTGGCGCAGGGAGACGGGCACCCCGGTTGCAGAGGACGCCGGCGAGCTGAGTTCCGCTGCCCTGAGCAAGAGCCTCTCCCGGCATACCTGTCATAACGCCCTGTCGGCAGCTCAAGTGTCGTTCAGCGCTGAGCAACTGGCGGCACGGTTGCAATCACAGCTGGTTGCGGTCAGCGAGATCGCCAATGGCGCCGAGGCGATGACGGCGACCGAACAGGACAGCGCTGCCCGAGCACGGCAGGCGTTGGAAGCGGCCGAAGCCGTGCGGCGTAGCAGCGATAGTGGGCGTGTCGAACTCCAACACGCCATCGAACGCATGCAGCAGCTCAGCGCACAGACCAAGGCCAGCCGCGAACTGCTCGACGGACTCTCGGCGCGCACCGAAGAAATCCGCCAGATCACCGATGTGATTCAGTCGATTGCCAGCCAGACCAACCTGCTTGCACTCAACGCGGCGATCGAGGCGGCACGCGCCGGTGAGGCCGGGCGTGGCTTTGCCGTGGTGGCTGATGAGGTGCGAAACCTGGCCGGTCGCACCAGCAGTGCTACCGAAGAGGTGGGTCGGATGGTTAGCGATATCCGCGAGCAAAGTGGCGCGGTGGTCAGCCATATCCAGAAGCAGGCCAGCGAACTGGACGAAGCCGCCGCACAGATCGCAGGGACAGGCGTTCAGCTCACTGGAATTGCCGAGTTGGCTGGCAATGTCGAAACCCAGGTGGCGGAAATCGCTGCCGGCACGGCAAGCAATCATGAGCGACTCGCGCAGTTGTTCGTCGCGGTAGAGCAGTTGCGTGGAGACGCTCTGGAGAGCGAGACCCAGACCCGCCAGCTGGAGAAGGCGGCAGAGAAGCTGGTAGAGCAGGCGGAAACCGTCAGCGAACAGCTCGCCGAGGTGCAACTCGATGCCTACCACCAAGATGTTTACGATCTCGCGCGCGAAGCGGCAGCTGCCATCGGGGCGCGTTTCGAGGCGGATCTGAAAGCCGGGCGCCTGGGTGTCGACGATCTGTTTGATCGCAATTACCGGGCGCAGCCGGGCACCAATCCTATCCGCTACAACACCCGTTTCGATCGTTATGCCGACGAAGTACTGCCTGCCATCCAGGAGCCGTTGCTCGCGCGCAACGAGGCGTTGATCTACGCCATCGCGACCACGCCGGACGGATACGTGCCGACCCACAACCGCGCCTTCAGCCAGCCCCCGGTCGGCGATCCGGAGATTGATAAGGTCAAGAGCCGCAGCAAGCGCTTGTTCAATGACCGCACCGGCGCGCGCTGTGGCAGCCACGAGCGCAAGGTGTTGTTGCAGACCTATAGCCGCGATACCGGAGAGCTGATGCATGACCTGTCGGTGCCGATCATGGTGAACAGCCGTCACTGGGGTGGCCTGCGATTGGGCTATCGTCCGGAGCCCTAGCTGAGCCGCCGATTGGCGCAAGCGCCATGACCTTTGGCGCTCAACCACCACTCGACACCGCGCGGCACCTTGCCGAGCTGGCTAAGCTTGCCAGTCAGGCTATTCGGAGCTCGTCCCCATGAAAACACTCACCGATCACCTCGCCCAATACGCGGCCTATCACCGAGACCCGCGCAATCTGCTCAGCCATTTCATCGGCATTCCGATGATCGTGCTGGCTGTCGCCGTGCTGTTGTCGCGTCCAGGTGTGGAGGCGTTCGGGCTATGGCTGAGCCCGGTTGCGCTGGTCGCCTTGATCTCGACGCTGTTTTATCTTCGGTTGGATCTGCGCTTCGGCGTGCTCATGGGGGCGGTGCTGTTGCTCTGCGTCTGGGGCGGTGCAGCGCTTGCGCAGCAATCGACGGCGCTGTGGCTGAGCGCCGGTGGCGGTTTATTTGTAGTCGGCTGGATTATCCAGTTCATCGGCCACTACTTCGAAGGACGCAAGCCTGCGTTCGTCGACGATCTGACCGGGCTGATCATCGGGCCACTGTTCGTTGCTGCTGAGCTGGGCTTCATCTTCGGTCTGCGCGAACCCCTGCGCCACGCGATCGAAGCGCGTGTTGGCCCGGTTCAACTGCGCCAGCAGCCGGCCGATGCCTGACAGGAGGGCGCTCAGTCAGGGGCGAGCGCCATCCATTGATCGCTGAGGCTGCGCGCGTGGCGATCAACCATGATCGGGGCGAACGCGCGGCCTGACGCAGTGTTAAAGCTGTTGTTGCCGCTGTTCATGTCTTCGAGCGCCACCTTGAGGAACTCCCAACGTGTTTTGAGCTTGGCAATGGCCACGTTCGATTTGCCATCCAGCGCAGCCAGTTGCTCGTCGATCGACGGTACGAGGCGGCGCTCGTCCTGGCCGAGGTAGGTATCCGGTTGTTCGCGGGCGGTTTCGAATGAGCCTACATAGGCGCGGCTGAGGTACTGCACGGTGAGGTATTCCACCTTGGCTGGCAGCTCGGCGCGAACGTTGGCGCCTTGCTGGCTGCGCACAGCCGTTAGGAAATCGCGCAGCGCCTTGCTCATCTGCAGCGGCCAACCCCAAGGCATGTCGTCTTCCTTGCGGCCGAAGCTTGCGCCTTCGCGAAGCGTTGTCTGTAAGACTTGATGCAATTGGTTCAGATCGTTGCCGGCGCCGGGAAAGCTGTCGACCCTGTCTGCTAGCGCTTTGAGGTCGCTTTCCATTCGGGCCAGGTGCGCCTTCTGGAAACCTTCGCCTCGATAGAGCAACAGGCTGCTGGTCGCTCGGTTGGCGTGGATCTGCATGCTTTCCAGCGCAGTGTAGGTTTGAGCATGGGCAGGATTGAGCAGAGCTGGGAACCAGCACGCCAGCAAAACCACCATCCATAGCCATTTGCGATGATTCATGTCGCGCTCCTTTTTATTTTTATAGAAGCAAAGTGCCAGGCGGTCGGGACCAGCACGGCATCAGCTCGGTAGCCTAGCCAAGGGGTGGCGCTCTGGTATCACACAAAAGAGCTATTTTTGGATCGGCGGCCGTTTGCGCGGCAAGATTGGCTGAAGTGACACGAAACCACTTGCGCCAGTTGTAGTCGCTCAGAGCATCCGCTCGAGGCCAATCACCCGGCTGAACCAGGCATTGAACCGTCGCCAAGCACCGCCCGGTTCTTGCAGCAATACCTTTCGCTGCCCGTCATCCTCGGCGATCCAGATCAACCGCCGCACGCCGTTGCGCTCGATCAGTCGCACTTCATAGCTGACGGCAGGCGAAGTGCCCTCCTGCGAAAGCTTGTGCACCTCGCGAGCCAATTCTGGACTGTCAATAAGGATGCCGACTTCGGTGTTCCACAGAACTGAGCGAGGGTCGAAGTTCAGCGAGCCGAGAAAGACCCGCTCCTGGTCGAACACCGCTGCCTTGCTGTGCAGGCTGGATTCGGAATCGCCACTGATACTGAAGCGGGTCTCCTGGTCCGGTTGTCGGCGCAACTCGAACAATCTCACTCCCGCTTTTAGCAGATCGGCCCGATAGGGCGCATAGCCGCCATGCACGGCCGGCACGTCGGTGGCCTCCAGAGAATTGGTCAAGACCTGTACCGCAACGCCGTTTCTGGCGTGTCCGGCGAGGTATGCAGCACCTTGTTCAGTCGGCACGAAATAAGCGGAGATCAGCGTCAGGGATCGTCGCACGCCGTCCATGCTCGGCTGCAGCTGAGTGGTCAGCAGCAGACTTTCATCTGGAATGCCGGGTGCTTCGATCTTGTCGGGGTGATCCCAAAGCGCTTCGCCAGGCGCCCATATCAGATCGGTCAGCCAGTCGCGCGGAGATGGCTCCTGCAGCCCGCCCATCAAATGCTGATAGCGGCGCTCGTCCTTTTGTCGTTCGGCTTGGAGGTAGCGGGTGATATCGCGGCGCGCCAGTTCAAGCTCGTCCTTGTTGGGCGGATGACGCAAGAACTGCTGGATCGGCACGCTCAGCGTGTGGTTCCAGTACTGGTCGAAGCTGACCGCCAATTGCTCGGCAACCGGGCCGGCGGCGAGTAGATCGATGTCAGTGAAGTTGAAACTCTGATCGGCATCGAAGTATTCATCGCCCAGATTGCGCCCGCCGACGATGGCCAGGCTGCTGTCGGCCAGCATCAGCTTGTTGTGCATGCGGCGGTGTTGTTGGGATAGGTTGAGCAACCGCCCGAGCGAACGGGTAATCACGGTGCTGCGGCCGATATGCAAGGGGTTGAAGACGCGGATCAGGATGTGCGGGTGTGCCGCCAGAGTGGCGATCTGGTAGTCGCTACCGTCGCTCGTGGTGTCATCAAGCAGCAGCCGTACCCTGACGCCGCGGTCCGCCGCACGCACCACCTCTTCTATGAGCGCGCGGGTGCTCAAGCCATCGTGGACAATGTAGTACTGCACGTCGAGACTCGCCCTGGCCTGGCGAATCATCTGGATACGCGCCGAAAAGGCGTCGGCACTGTCGGACAGCAGGCGAAATCCGGAGGTGCCCGCAGGCTGCTTGGCCGCCAGCGCCTCGACTTGCTGGGTCAGTGCCGAGTTCTGGTTGGGCAGCGCGTAAGACGTTGGGGCGGGTGTAATCTGGCCGGCACAGCCAACCAGGAATAGCACTGCCACAAGGAGCAGGTGCAGGCGCAAGGTCACTCCTGTCGATTGTTATGTTCCTCGACAGTTTGGACGCCAGCGCAACGGCGAAATTCAGAACTGGTCTTTAAGCCGGTGCCAGAGCATGCCGAGGGCCAGCAGTGGCGAGCGCAGACGCTGACCGCCAGGGAAGGTCGGGTGTGGCACACGGGAGAACAGGTCGAAGCGTCCCGCGAGCTGCCCGCTGATGGCCTCGCCGAGCAGGCGTCCTGCCAGGTGCGTGGCGTTCAGGCCGTGTCCGGCATAGGCCTGGGCGTAGTAGACGTTGGGCTGGTCTGGCAGTCGTCCAATTTGTGGCAGCCGGTTGGCGCCGATGCCAATCATGCCGCCCCATTGGTAATCGATTCGGGTGTTTCGTAGGCGGGGGAACACCTCGAGCATCTTCGGTTGCATGTAGGCGGCGATGTCCTTCGGGTCGCGTCCGGAGTAGTGGCAGGCGCCGCCAAATAGCAGCCGGCCATCGGCCGACAGGCGGAAGTAGTCCAGCGCCACTCGCTGATCGCAGACCGCCATGTTCTGCGGCAGCAATTCCTGTCTGACGTCCTCGGGAAGCGGCTCGGTGGCAATGATGTAACTGCCGGCCGGTAGCACCTTGCCCGCCAGTGATTTGTTCAGAGAACCCAAGTAAGCATTGCCGGCCAGCACGAGCTGACGGGCACGCACGCTGCCCTGCGCGGTGTGAACCCGAACCTGCTGACCGTAATCGATCCGTTCGACAGCGGATCGTTCGTACAGCTGCACGCCTAGCGATAGGGCTGCGGCTGCTTCGCCCAATGCCAGGTTGAGTGGATGAAGATGGCCCGAGCCCCTGTCGATCAGACCGCCCACGTAGCGATCAGAACCGATGACTTCGCCCATCGCGTCTCTTGGCAGGAGCCTCAATGGGTGCGGATAGCCCAGACGCTGGAGATCGGCATAGTCTGCTTCGAAGCCTTCTACGTGCCGTTGTTTCGTTGCCAGATCGCAGTAACCCAAGGTCAGGTCGCAATCGATGGCGTAGCGCTCGATGCGCTCGCGCACGATGTCCACCGCTTCGAAACCCATACGTTTGAGGCTGTCCACGCCGTCGTCACCCAGCACCGGCTGAAACTGCTCGACGTCATGCCCCACTCCACGAATCAGCTGTCCGCCGTTGCGCCCGCTAGCGCCCCAACCGATCAGGTGGGCTTCCAACAGCACTACGGAGAGGCCGCGCTCGGCCAGTTCGATCGCCGTATTGAGACCGCTGAAGCCGCCCCCGACGATGCAGACGTCCGCCTCCAGCTCACCTTGCAAGTGCTTGAGATCAAGGGTGCGATTGGTGGTGGCCGCGTAGTAGGACGACGCGTGGTGCTGCGCGCGAGCAGCTGATTGCGGGGTGGTCATGGTCGAGCCTTGGACGGTTTGCATGGACCGAAGGGTAGACCGGATGTTTATTGCAGAGCAAAAGCCGCGCGAGGCTGAAGCAAAACCTGACGGTTCTCGGTTGGCTAACGGCTGACCCAACGGCTCGTTCGGCTCGGCTTTTGATGCGCCGGGATTTGGGTTGATCTGGCAGCGAACTCTGATCGGCTTCCGGCTCCTACTCCGGCACCGGCAGTTCCAGCGATTCCTTGACCTCTTCCATCACGATGTAGCTTTTCGACTCGCGCACATGCGGCAGCTTAAGCAGGATGTCGCCGAGCAACTTGCGGTAGGAGGCCATTTCCGATATCCGCGCCTTGATCAGGTAGTCAAAGTCCCCCGAAACCAGATGGCACTCCAGGACATGAGGCAGCTTGAGCACGGCACGGCGAAACTCTTCGAAGATGTCGCCTGACTTGTAGGCCAGGCTGATCTCGACGAATACCAGCAATCCGCCTTTCAGATGCTGCGGGTTCAGCCTCGCCGTGTAACCCATGATGATGCCCTCGCGCTCCAGACGTCGAACGCGCTCCGTACACGGCGTGGTCGACAGGCCGATACGCTCGCCCAGTTCGGTAAATGGCATGCGTCCTTCGGCCTGCAGCAGGCGAAGGATCTGGCGGTCGATCTTGTCCAGCTCGCGGCGGGTTTGATGCTTAGTGCGCATAGGCGTATCGCCTCTATATATGCGGTTGCAGGCGTGAATAAATCGCAAATATAGCCTGTTATATAGCGAAAACCACTACATAGCGCTTTCTATACTCCGCATTAACAGTGACTCGAAAAAGCCCGGCAGCACGGGTGGGAGACGGCGATGCGTGTTCTGGTTATGGGAAGCGGCGTGATCGGTACCACCAGTGCCTACTATCTGGCGCGGGCTGGCTTCGAGGTTGTGGTGGTTGACCGTCAGCCAGCCGTGGCGATGGAGACGAGCTTCGCCAATGCCGGCCAGGTTTCCCCCGGTTACGCGTCGCCCTGGGCCGCGCCTGGCGTACCTTTGAAGGCCATGAAATGGCTGATGCAACGCCATGCCCCGCTTGCCATCAAGCTCACGGGCGACATTCAGCAATACCTGTGGATGGCGCAGATGCTGCGCAACTGCACGGCAGCGCGCTACGCGGTGAACAAGGAGCGCATGGTGCGGCTGTCCGAATACAGCCGCGATTGCCTTGATGAGCTGCGCGCTGAAACCGGTATCGATTACGAAGGCCGGCAGTGCGGCACGACCCAACTGTTCCGCACCCAGGCACAGCTCGATAACGCCGCCAAGGACATCGCCGTGCTGGATGCTTCCGGCGTGCCCTATGAACTGCTCGATCGCGCCGGCATCGCACACGCCGAGCTGGCGCTGGCGAAGGTATCGGACAAGCTCAGTGGTGCGCTTCGCCTGCCTAATGACCAGACCGGCGATTGCCAGATGTTCACCACCAAGCTCGCCGAAATGGCCCGCGAGCTGGGCGTCGAGTTCCGTTTTAACCAGGACATCCAGCGGCTGCAGTTTGCCGGTGACCAGCTTGAGGGCGTCTGGATCAATGGCAAGCTGGAAAAGGCCGATCGCTACGTGCTGGCGCTGGGCAGCTACAGCCCGCAGATGCTCAAGCCGCTCGGCATCCGCGCGCCGGTGTATCCGCTCAAGGGCTATTCATTGACCGTACCGATCAGCGACCCCGCGATGGCGCCGGTTTCCACCGTGCTCGACGAGACCTACAAGGTCGCCATTACCCGTTTCGATCAGCGCATCCGGGTGGGCGGCATGGCCGAAATTGCAGGCCATGACCTTTCGCTCAATCCGCGCCGGCGAGAAACGCTGGAAATGGTCGTCGGCGATCTGTTCCCGCAGGGTGGCGACCCGAGTACGGCCGAACTCTGGACCGGCCTGCGCCCGGCCACACCGGATGGAACACCGATCATTGGCGGCACAAGCTATCGCAATCTGTATCTGAACACCGGGCACGGTACCCTGGGCTGGACCATGGCCTGTGGTTCTGGTCGCTTGCTGGCGGACATGCTGGCGAAAAAGCGCACGCAGATCAGTACCGACGGCCTCGATATTTCCCGCTATGGCACCCACAAGGAATCGCACAAGCATGCCCATACAGCGCCTGCACACTAACGCTCGCATGAGCCAGATCGTCATCCACGGCAACACGGTTTATCTGGCCGGCCAAGTGGGCGAGGACATGAATGCGGGGATCGAACAACAGACCCGTGAGACGCTCGACAATATCGAACGCCTCCTGCGGCAGGCCGGTACCGATAAGCAGCACATCCTTTCGGTGACCATTTACCTGAAGGACATCGATGCCGATTTCGCTGGCATGAATGCGGTCTGGGATCAGTGGCTGCCGGAAGGCGTCGCGCCGGCGCGTGCCACGGTGGAGGCCAAGCTTTGCGAGGCCGAGATCCTGGTTGAGCTGTCGGTTGTGGCCGCATTACCGGCGTAGCCCGATCGCCATCCGGGGCGATCTGTCATTTCGTCCCGTTGTGTTGAAAATACTGAACGCCCTCGCCATCATAGCGACCTCAGCAATCGCTCTTATTGGGGGCTCCCGTATTGGACGTTGGCGTTCGACTGCAAACCATCCGCAAACTCAAGGGCCTGTCCCAACGCGAACTCGCCAAACGTGCGGGCGTCACCAACAGCACGATCTCCATGATCGAGAAAAACAGCGTCAGCCCGTCAATCAGTTCGTTGAAGAAGGTGCTGAGCGGGATTCCAATGTCATTGGTCGAGTTTTTCTCGCCTGATTTCGAGCAGGACAGCGATACCCAGGTGGTCTACAAGGCCGGCGAGCTGATCGATATTTCCGACGGCGCGGTAAGCATGAAGCTTGTCGGCAAAGCGCATCCGGGTCGCGCCATCGCATTTCTCGCCGAAACCTATCCGCCTGGCTCCGATACCGGCACCGACATGCTGGCGCACCAGGGCGAAGAGGCTGGCATGCTGGTCGAGGGACGCCTGGAGCTGACGGTGAGTGGCCAGACCTATTTGCTGGAAACAGGCGACAGTTACTACTTCGAGAGCAGCAAGCCGCATCGCTTTCGTAATCCATTCGATGCGCCGGCCAAGCTGATCAGCGCGACCACGCCGGCCAACTTCTGACCCGTGCCGCTGGTCCAAGCGACGGACGGGTGCCGCTGCGACAAAGCGTCGCTGAGGATGACAGGGCCTTTCGTATTGTTTCGGCGGGCATGGCTTGCCGTTATACTGACCGCCGCTCGCGATACCGTGGCCGCGGGCGTGTCTAGCCACATGAGGGTATAAGGTGAACCTGATTAAGAAGATCCTGGTAGCACAGACTGCCGTATTGGCCCTGTGGGCAGTGAGCGCTCAGGCTGCGACCAACGACGACATCGCCGAGCGCCTCAAGCCGGTAGGCGAAGTGTGTATTCAAGGTGAAGAATGCGCCGCAGCCGGTCCGGCAGCTGCTGCCGCTGGTGGCGGCGCGCTTAGCGGTGAAGAAGTGGTCGGCAAGTTCTGCAACGCCTGCCACGGCACCGGTCTGCTGAACTCGCCGAAGGTCGGCGATACAGCTGCCTGGCAAGCGCGTGCTGATGAGAAGGGTGGTCTCGATGTGCTGTTGGCCAACGCCATCACCGGCATCAACGCCATGCCGCCCAAAGGCACTTGCGCCAGCTGCTCGGATGACGAGCTGATGGCTGCAATCAAGCAGATGTCCGGGCTCTAAGCTTCAACCGGTCAGGCAAAGCCGCCTTCGGGCGGCTTTGTCGTGTCTGGGGGGAGAAAAGCGGCGCTGCATCGGGTCGAAACTTCAAACCCATTCCCGGGGCCTGCACCGACATCAGGCCTCCGCACGAAGATGAGGTGCCCATGCCCAGTTCCGCCCCGCATCCCGAGCAATTGCATTTTTCCAGCGACGGTCGTACGCCGAACAGCTCGCATCCGGTGCTGGTGTACCGGCAGTTGCCGTTAGCCGGAAACGACTACGCCAGCGGGTTCGAAAATCTGTTCAATAGCCATCTGTGGCCGGCCCAATGGCGTGCGGGTGTGTACGACTATCACCACTTTCATTCGACCGCTCATGAGGTGCTCGGCGTTTCGCGGGGTTCGGCGCGGCTGATGCTCGGTGGCGAGCAGGGGCAGGAAGTCGAGGTGCGCGCTGGCGACGCGCTGGTGCTGCCGGCCGGCACCGGTCATTGCCAGCTCAGCGCCAGCGATGATTTCGAAGTGGTGGGCGGCTATCCGGTCGAGCAGCAGTACGATCTGCTGCGCCCGGATGAAGCTGGCCATGATGAGGCACAGGCGCGCGCTCAGCGGGTCAGCGTACCGGTGAGCGATCCGGTTGCCGGCACGCAGGGCGCGTTGGTTGATCTGTGGCGTAAGGAATAAGCGCAGGGAGTGGCGCGGGGCGCTTACTCCACGAACACCACCTGGCCATCGCTGAGGGCGGCCACGCGGGCCAGGGATTCAACCCGGAAGCCCGCTTCTTCCAGTTCCTGCCGGCCGGCCTGGAAGGACTTCTCGATGACGATGCCAAGCCCGGCGATGCTCGCGCCGGCCTGCTGAATGATCGAAATCAGACCCTTGGCCGCTTTACCGTTGGCCAGGAAATCGTCGATGACCAACACCCGGTCGTTTGGCGACAGGTGATTGGTGGAAATCGCGATGGTGCTCTCGACCTGCTTGGTAAAGGAGTACACCGAGGCCGTCAGTAGGTGATCGGTCAGGGTCAGCGACTGATGCTTGCGAGCAAAAATGACCGGCACGCCCAGCTCCAGGCCAGCCATGATCGCTGGCGCGATGCCCGAGGCTTCGATGGTGACGATCTTGGTGATCTTTTCGTCGCGGAACCGGCGCGCGAATTCCTGGCCGATCTGCTGCATCAGCACAGGGTCGATCTGATGATTCAGGAAAGCATCGACCTTCAGTACGCGGTCGGAGAGTACGATGCCTTCATTGCGGATCTTCTGTTTCAGCTGTTCCACGAACGCGCTACCTCAAGCGTGAGCGGCCGGGTTTGCCTGACGAATCGGGGCGCTGAAAACCAGTTGGGCGCTGCGCCATAGAGGCGAGCGCCCAGCTCGTTTCGATTCTGCATCCGTCCGTCACTGCTTACCGCAGCCTGGAAAGCCGCGCATTCTCGCTCAATTCTGCTCGCAGGTCCAAGTGGACCGTTCAGTCCGGTGTTTCGATCGACAGGCGGCGGAAACGCGCCGCTTCGCCGTGGTGTTGAAGCACCACGTGGCCTTCGAAAGATTGGGCAAAGCGAGGATAGCCACTGAATTTACTCTGGGTGATGCGTTCCCGCAGCGCCGGATCATCGAGCCGGTAGCGCAGCACCCGTTGCCCGTCCAGCCAGTGCTCGACTTCGCCGTTGCGAAGGCTCAACGCCGCTTCGATGAACTGTTCGGGCTCAATCTGCGTTTCGATATCAGGTCGCAGCAAACCGTAGAGCGCGCCGTTGCGCGTCGTCGGTTCGCAACCATCGGGATGGCCGCGGTCATCGAGCAGCTGCATTTCCGGGCCGCTGTGCCAGCTGAGATCAGCACCTTCGTCGACGCAACAGAACACACCGGAATTGCCGGCAAAGGGCAGGGCGATTTCGAAGCGCAGGATGAAATCTCCGTAGCGTTGCCGGGATACCAGATCGATGCACCGCGAACCGGCCACGGCGCAGAGCTCGTCGCCTGCCACACACCAGCAATCGTGAGGAAAGTCGTCTCCATGCCAGGCGCGCCATTGGGTTGCATCGAGCTGGTGGGGCATCTGGATTACCCGAACAGTTGCTGTTTGCGCCGCAGCCAACGGTAGCCGTACGGCCCGAGGCGGATTTTCAGCGGCGAGCCTTCGGGCTGATCGTAGTTGCTGTCGGCGAGCACATCGACCATGTCCTGCAGATCGTCGGCGGTGATTTCCACTGTGGTTTCCTTGTCGGCCAGGTTGACCAGCATAAGCACGCTGGAGCCGTTGTCGTGGCGGATGGCGAAGACCGCCGGATCCTCGACTTCCACCGTCTGCCGCTTGCCGATACCTATTTCACGCAGCCCGACCCGCGTGCGGATCATGTTGCCCGTGCGGGCCATCAGTGAATCGCTGCGCAGGGTCTGGGCGAATACATTGATCTTGTCGTAGGCGAAGGGGCCTTCATCGATCAGCGGCGCCGCCAGCTCGCCGGCGGTGCAGGAAAACCCGGCGTTGGGCTCGTTGGACCACTGCATCGGCGTGCGCACGGCCTGGCGCTCGGGGCGCTCCATGTCGTCGCCCATGCCGATTTCCTCGCCATAGCGGATGATCGGTGTGCCCGGCAGCGAAAACAGTAACGCATGCGTGGCAGCGATTCGGCGTTCATCGCCATCGAGCATCGGCGCGAGCCGCCGCCGAATGCCGCGGTTATACGCGCGCATCTTCGGATCGGGGGCGAAGGTGTCCATGACCTCGTTGCGCTCATCTTCTTTCAGCCGATCCAGGCTCAGCTCGTCATGGTTGCGAATCCACAGTGCGTACTGCGAATGGCTGGGTGGCAGCGGTTGGCTGTTCAAGGCGCGAACCAGCGGTTCGGCCTGTTGCCGGGCCAGCGCCAGGAAGAGGTGGTTGTTGGTCCAGAAATCCAGCAGCAGGGTGACGCGGTCCGCCTCGTCCCCGAAATACTCGACATACTTTTCCGGGTCGGTGTCGATCTCGCCGAGCAGTACGGTTTCCGGGCGGCGCATGGTGACGAAGTCGCGCATGTGTTCCAGCAGCCAATAGCCCTTCTTCAGATCCCCGCCGCCGGCCTGGCGCACCATGTGTACCGCGGCGTCGATGCGAAAGCCGGACACACCCAGGCGCAGCCAGAACGACATGATCCGCTCGATTTCGTGAATGACCCGCGGGTTGGCGAGGTCCAGGTCCGGCTCGTGCTTGTAGAACAGGTGGCGGTAGTACTGGCCGGCTTCCTCATCCCAGGTCCAGATGCTGTCTTCGACCGTCGGAAAGATCGGCGCCATCGAAGTGTCCGGCTCATCTGCCCAGATGTAGTAGTCGCGGTACGGCGAATTTCGGTCGCGGCGCGCCTCCTGGAACCATTTGTGCTCGCTGGAGGTGTGTTGCACCAGCAGTTCGATGATCACGTGCAGGCCGAGCTCCTCGGCCTTTTCCAGCAGCGCCACCATGTCCGCCAGATCACCGAATTGCGGGGCGATCTGCAGGTGGTCGGTGACGTCGTAGCCGGCGTCGAGGAACGGCGAAGCGTAGCAGGGCATGATCCAGACGGCGGTGGCACCCAGGCCGCGGATGTAATCTAGTCGTTCGGTGATGCCGCGCAGGTCGCCGCAGCCGTCGCCGTTGCTGTCACGGAAAAGGGCGGGATCGACCTGATAGATCACCGCGTTGCGATACCAGAGTGGACGCATGCTCAGCTCTCCGCCGGGCGCAGGACCAGCGCCTGCCCGGCTGACAAATTGCCATTGAAGGGTTCGCCTTCCCCGACGCCATCGCTGGCGATTTCCACCAGCCAATGAGCATTTTGGGGAAACGCGTGTGGGTGATCGGCGAAATTGATGCAGACCAGGCGGCAGTCGTCGCCCTGCTGTCGGTGGTAGGCCAGTACATCAGGGTGCGATGGCAGCTCTGCAAAATCGCCGTGATGCAGCGCCGGGCTGGCCTTGCGCGCGGCGAGCAGGCGCTGGTAAAGCGCAAACATCGAATTCACCGCGCCGGTCTGGCGCTCGGCCGCCAGTTCGTCGGCCTCGGGTGGGAAGGGCAGCCAGGGTGCAGCGCCGTCCCAGCCATGCGGCGGCTCAGCTTGCCAGGGAATCGGCGCCCGGCAACCGTCACGGCCGCCCGGATCGACACGGGTCTCGGCGGTGATCACCGCGTCTTCCAGCCCCAGCTCCTCGCCCTGATAGATGAAGGGTGTGCCGCGCAAGGTCAGCAGCAGCACTGCGGCGGCACGGGAGGCCCGTTCGGAGCCTTGATAGCGGCTGCGCTGGCGCACATTGTCGTGGTTGGACAGTACCCAGGTGGGCCAGGCGCCGGCCGGTTGCAGCCAGTGCTGCACATCGCGGATACAGGTGCGAAACAGCACCGGGTCCCAGGGCGCGTCGAGCGGGTTGAAGTTGAAGGCCAGGTGCAGCTCGTCGCCGGCGCCGTAGTACTGCAGCACGCGTTCGGTGGAGCGGATATTCACCTCGCCCACCAGCACGCGGTCGCCGGGGTAGCTGTCGACCAACTTGCGCAAGCCGCGCAGCACTTCGTGGCTGTAGGGCTGGTCATTGAAATCCGACAGCGGTTGGCCGGCCTGGCAGCGCGGGTCGTCGGCGAAGGTTAAGTCCTTGCCGGTGCAGTGGATGACGTCGATGCGAAAACCGTCGATGCCGCGATCAAGCCAGAAGCGCAGCACGTCGTGCATCGCTTCCACCACTTCTGGGTTGCGCCAGTTCAGATCCGGCTGCTTGGCGAGGAACAGGTGCAGGTAGTACTGCTGGGTCTGCTCGTCCCAGGTCCAGGCGCTGCCGGCGCCTAGCGCGGCACGCCAGTTGTTGGGCTCGTCACGCCAGATGTACCAGTCACGCTTCGGGTTGTCCCGCGAGCTGCGCGACTCGACGAACCAGGGGTGTTCATCGGAGGTGTGATTGGGCACGAAATCAAGCAGTACGCGAATGCCGCGGGCGTGGGCTTCGGTGATCAGCCGGTCGATATCGCTCAGCGAACCGAACAGGGGGTCGATGTCGCAGTAATCGCTGATGTCGTAGCCGGCGTCGGCCATCGGCGAGCGGAAGATCGGCGACAGCCACAGTGCGTCGACGCCGAGCTGCTGCAGATGGTCGAGATGCTGCAGTACGCCGTCGAGGTCGCCAATGCCGTCGCCGTTGCTGTCAGCGAAGGACCTTGGATAGATCTGATAAATGGTGGCGCCTTTCCACCAGGGTGCTGGGAATGACTCGCTCATTGCTCGTGGCCCTTCTCCTGAGTGCGGCAAGCCCGGCGTAACGGGCCTGTGAGAGTTACGACTGACGAGCGGTGCCTGGGTTTCCCCGATTCATTGATCTCCGTCGGACGGTACTGAACGCCACCGCGGATACTCCGACTAACCTTCACCAGCCTCAACGACCCAGGAGAGCACCATGTTGCGAGTTGCTATCAATGGTTATGGCCGTATCGGCCGAGCAGTACTGCGAGCCCTGTTCGAGCGAAACCTGGAAAACCAGATCCATATCGAAGCGATCAACGACCTCAGCGAGCGCTCGGCGATGGCGCATCTGACGCGCTTCGATACCACCTTCGGCCGTTTCCACGGCCAGGTCGACTTGCGCGATGACGTGATGCAGATCCGTGGCCAGTCGATCCGCCTGCTTCAGGAACGCGATCCGACGCAGCTGCCGTGGAAACAGTTGGGTGTCGACGTGGTGCTGGAGTGCTCGGGGAAATTCAAGAAGCGCGACCTGATCGATCAGCACCTGCAGGCCGGTGCCCAGCGGGTGTTCGCCTCGCACCCACTGGACGGCGCGGATCTGACGGTCGTCTACGGCGTCAACCATGAGCTGCTCGACAGCAGCCATCGTGTGATCTCCAACGCCTCCTGCACCACCAATTGCTTGGCACCGCTGGCCAAGGTGTTACATGAGTCAGTGGGGATCCGCCAGGGCCTGCTGAACACGGTGCACTCCTACACGAATGACCAGAGCTTGCTGGACAAAGCGCACAAGGATCTCTACCGCGCCCGTGCTGCAGCCGAATCGATTATTCCGTCGACCACCGGTGCGGCCAAGGCTATCGGTCTGGTGTTGCCCGAGCTGGCCGGGCGTCTGGACGGGCTGGCGGTTCGGGTGCCGACACCGAACGTGTCGCTGGTCGACCTCACCTTCACCGCCGAGCGTGCACCGGGAGGCGTTGAGGCAATCAACCAGATCCTCCGGGAAGGCGCCCAGAAGATGCCGCTCGGCGCCATGGAGTGCAACGATCTGCCGCTGGTCTCGCGCGACTTCTTCGGCCATCCGACCTCGTGCGTGGCCGACCTCAGCCACACGCGCGTACAGGGCGATCTGGTCAAAGTACTGGCTTGGTATGACAACGAATGGGCCTTCTCCAACCGCATGCTCGACGTGCTGCTCCATTGGGGCGACGGTAATGCGCAGGCTAGCTGACGGATCGACCGTATGAGCGATGAGGCGAGCCTCTGGACGCAACGGCTGGCCGATTTCAGGGCGGCTACGGCTGCAAACCAACCAACGCCCGGTTGCGGTGCGGCCGCCGCTGTCACGGCCGATATCGGGCTTGCGTTGGTGGTAAAGGGGCTGCGTATCAGCGAGGCCCACGGGTCCGATCCGACTCGCCGCGCGCTGTTGCAAGCGGCGGAAGCACTGTTGGGCAGGCCCGGTGCGTTCGCGGATGATGATGTCCGGGCTTTCGGGGACTACCTGAACGCTGCTCGGGAGGGTGAGCCCGAACAGAAGCAGGCCGCGTCTCGTCAGGCCTGTGCCGTGCCGCTGGCTTTGGCGCATTGCTGCTTGGAGGCGCTCGAACTGGCGGTTGATGCCTGGCCATGTACCAACTCGAACGTGCAAAGCGATGCCCAGGCCGGCACAGTGCTCATCCATGCCGGGCTCAGCGCAGCCTTGATCAACGTGGATGCCGATATGGCAAGTCTCGAAGACGCTAGCCGCGATCAGGTTGCGCAGACTCGAACACGCTTACAGGCTGAGGGCGACGATCTGTTGCAGCGTCTGCTCGGTCAGGCGCTGTCCCGTTCTTAGTACAGCTGATCGCCAGCAAGCTAGCTCCTACGAAAAGCCCGAGTCGTCAGCCGCTCGTGGTCTGTAGGTGTCTCCGCGCTGACGATCTCACCAACAATGAAAAGCTGGGGTTCAGTGCGGCTGTGGCATAACAACCCCACATTCCTGTAGGAGCCAGCTTGCTGGCGATCCGGGCCCGCTCCCTCGTCACGTTCATCAAGTATCCATACGGCCCTGACACACCAGTTCTCACGATAACGAGAATAAACGTCTCGTTTTAGCTTGACGCTTGCGGTCATTGTTTCTAGTCTCCAGGCACCTGAGACGAACTTTCTCAATCGAGACCTAAAGTTTTCTCATGCAATCCGTTCACATAGCGCCTCATCTGGCTGGCCTTTAGACCTGTCCGAGCGCAGCGCGAACCCTATCGGAGAAGCCAATGAGCCATCGCATCGTCCTGCCGCGCCTGATGGAAGTCGGTGCCGGCGCCAGTCAGCAGATCGTCTCCGTGCTGCATAACCTTGGCTGCAAACGACCACTGATCGTGACCGACCGGATGATGGTCGAGCTGGGCTATGTCGCCCGGATCAGCGAGATCCTGGCCAACGCGGATATTCCCAGCGACTGCTTTGCCGACACGCTGCCGGAGCCGACTGCGGCATCGATTCGTGCCGGCGTCGAGATGGTGCGTCAGGGTGATTACGATTCGATCATCGCCCTCGGTGGCGGTAGCCCCATCGATTCGGCCAAGGCCATCGGCATCCTTGGCAAATTCGGCGGCGAAATACGCGATTACCGCTTCCCGCGTGATGTCAGCGAGGCGGGCCTGCCACTGATCGCCGTCCCAACCACGGCGGGCACCGGCTCGGAAGCGACCCGTTTCACCATCATCACTGACGAAACCAGCGACGAGAAACTGCTCTGCGCCGGCCTCGGCTTCATGCCGGTCGCCGCGCTGATCGATTACGAGCTGACCCTGTCGCTGCCGCCGCGGGTTACTGCCGATACTGGCATCGACGCGCTGACCCACGCCATCGAGGCTTACGTCAGCCGCAAGGCAAGCCTCTACAGCGATGCCCAGGCCCTGCAGGCCATGCGCTTGCTGGCGCCGAATCTGCGTGCGGCCTATCACGAGCCGAGCAACCGCCAGGCCCGCGAGGCAATGATGTTGGGTGCGACCCTGGCTGGCATTGCCTTCTCCAATGCATCGGTGGCGCTGGTCCACGGCATGAGCCGGCCCATCGGTGCGTTTTTCCATGTGCCGCACGGGCTGTCCAACGCCATGCTGCTGCCGGCGATCACGGCGTTTTCGATTCCCGCCGCGCCGGAGCGTTATGCCGACTGCGCACGTGCCATGGGGGTGGCGGGCGAGGGCGACAGCGTCGAGGCAGCCAACGAAAAGCTGCTGACCGAGCTGCGCGCGATCAACAAGGAACTGCAGGTGCCTAGCCCCGAGCAGTTCGGCATCACCCGCGAGCGCTTCTTCGAACTGCGCCAAACCATGGCAAAGCAGGCGCTGGCCTCGGGTTCGCCCGGCAACAACCCGCGGGTGCCCACCGAAGCTGAAATCATCGACCTCTACGAAACCGTCTGGAACCAGGAGTGACCCATGCAGACCCTCGGTAATCTGATCAACAACGAGGCGGTCGCTGGCCGTTCCGAACGCCATTCGACCGTTTACAACCCCGCTACCGGTGAGCCACGTCTTTACGTCTCGCTGTCTTCGGCTGAAGAAACTCGTGAAGCCGTCGCTGCCGCCCAAGCCGCGTTCGAAGGCTGGTCGAAGACGCCGCCGCTGGTCCGTGCTCGCGTCATGTTCCGCTTCAAGGCGCTGCTCGAAGAACGTCGTGACGACGTCGCCCGGCTGATTTCCCTGGAGCACGGCAAGGTGTTCTCCGATGCCCAGGGCGAAGTCACTCGCGGCCTCGAAGTGGTGGAGTTCGCCTGCGGCATCCCGCACCTGCTCAAGGGCGAGTTCTCGCCCAACGTCGGGCGCGATATCGATTCCAACTCGCTGATGCAGCCGCTGGGCGTCTGTGTCGGCATCACGCCTTTCAACTTCCCGGCCATGGTGCCGCTGTGGATGCTGCCGGTGGCCATCGCCTGCGGTAACACCTTCGTCCTTAAGCCGTCGGAGAAGGACCCGAGCGCAACCATGCTGCTCGGTGAATTGCTGGCCGAAGCCGGGCTGCCCGCAGGCGTGCTGAATATCGTCAATGGCGACAAGGAGGCCGTGGATGTGTTGCTGACCGACGAGCGCGTGCAATCGGTGAGCTTCGTCGGCTCGACGCCCATCGCCGAGTACATCTACAGCACTGCGTCGGCCCACGGCAAACGCTGCCAGGCTCTGGGCGGGGCGAAGAACCACATGGTGATCATGCCCGACGCCGATCCGCAGCAAGTGGTTGGCTCGCTGATGGGCGCCGCCTATGGCTCGGCCGGCGAGCGCTGCATGGCGATCTCGGTAGCGGTGTGTGTGGGTGATGAGGTGGCGGACAACCTGGTCGAGATGCTCAAAGGCGAAATCAGCCAGATGCGCACCGGCCCGGGCACGGGCGTCGAACCCGAGCCGCACATGGGGCCGCTGGTCACACGCGAGCATCAGCAGAAGGTGTCCGGCTACATTGATCTGGGTGTGGAAGAAGGCGCGAGCCTGGTCTGTGACGGGCGTGGGTTGAAGGTCGAGGGTTACAAGAACGGCTTTTATGTCGGCCCGACACTGTTCGACCGGGTGACACCGCAGATGCGTATCTACAAGGAGGAAATCTTCGGGCCCGTCTTGGCGGTTGTGCGCGTCAACACCTTCGACGAGGCGCTTAAGCTGGTCAACGACCACGAGTTCGGCAACGGCACCTCGATCTTCACCCGTGACGGCGACACCGCGCGACAGTACGAGGAAGAGGTCAAGGTGGGTATGGTCGGCGTCAACGTACCGATCCCGGTGCCGATGGCCTTCCACTGCTTCGGTGGCTGGAAGCGCTCGATCTTCGGCCCGCTGAACATGCACGGTCCGGACGGCGTGCGCTTCTTCACCCGAATGAAGACCGTGACCCGGCGCTGGCCGACCGGCATTCGTGCCGGCGCTGACTTCTCCATGCCAACGATGAAATAGAGCAAGTCGGGACGAGCGCCTTAGGGTAGAGCGGGCGCTGTTCCGCTTGAGCCCGCATTACTACTGCGGTGGGCTGAAGCCCACCCTACTGGCTGATTAAGCATGGCCGCTGTCTTCACGCTAATGAAGATCGTCATTGACGCGAGCAGACGTAATCCGCGCTCGGTGCGGATTTCTCGATGCCAGTCCTGGAGTAGGCGCGCGTAGGGTGGGCTTCAGCCCACCAGCGTTTTCAGTTAACGCGCCACAGATTCACTCATTCCGCGCTATGGCGCTTCATTCTTCCTAACAACAGGGCAGGCGATGCGCAGTACCCCCCGTGAAAAAGGTTCATCCATTACCCGCGTGCTCGAGATCATCGAAGCCGTAGCCAGCGCCGCGGAGCCGCTGACGCCCAGTGCATTGGCGGACAAGCTGGACATCCCCAAGCCGAGCGCCCACCGCCTGGTGCAGACACTGGAGAAGGAGGGCTTCCTGCAGTTCGGCCTCAAGGGTGGCCTGCTGCCGGGCGATCGGCTGCATGCGACGGCGGTGAATATCCTGGGCAGCGGCCGCCACAAGGCGCTGCGTCAGGCGATCCTGCGGCAGTTGTCCGACGAGATCGGGGAAACCTGCGGCTTGTCGGTGCCGGATGGCCTGGACATGCTCTATTTTGATCGCGTGCAGACCAATTGGCCGCTGCAGATCAACCTGCCCATCGGCAGTCATACGCCGCTCTGGTGCACGGCCAGCGGCAAGCTTTACCTTGCCTCGCTGCCGGACGACCAGCTGGAGCGCATCCTACCCAGGCTGCCGATCCGGCAGATGGCGCGAAATACGGTCACTGATCTGAGTGCCTTACGTGACGACCTGGTGCGGATACGTGAAGAGGATCTGGCCACCGATTCGGAGGAGTTCATCGACGGCATGGTCGCCTGCGCCGTCCCAGTGCGCGATGCCCGCGGCGAATTGACCGCCTGTCTGTTCACCCATGCGCCGGTGATTCGCTGTTCGATGGAGTCACTGCTCGCCTTCGTGCCCCGCCTGCGCGCGGCGGCGAAGGAGCTGGAGGCGATCGTTAGCGGCTGATAGCCCACGCTGTATGCCAAACGACAAGACGGCCCCAACCTGACTGTAGGAGCCAGCTTGCTGGCGATCCGCGGCCCCGCGAATGCCATGATCGCGAGCAAGCTCGCTCCTACATAAAGCGCAGCAGCGGCTTTCGATGTTGCGGGTGTCGTCAGCAGGTAGGGTGGATGACGCTCTTTTCATTCACCGTGATCCCGCTCAGTGAATCGCCGCCTCACGAATTGGTGGAGCGCCACCCGGTGCCGTCGCCCGGTGGATCGGTGGATCGTGATCCACCCTACGTTTGCTTGAGTCGTGCAGGCGCCGTTACTTCTTCAACATCGCCCGCATCGCCGCCAGCGCGTCGTTGCCGCGGGCGGCTTTGACCTCCACCGGCGCGTCTTCCTGGCCTTCCCACTCCAGGTCTTCCTGGGGCAGCTCGTCGAGGAAGCGGCTGGGCATGCACTCGATGATCTCCCCGTACTGCTTGCGCTTGGCGGCAAAGGTCATGGCCAGGTTCTGCCGCGCCCGGGTGATGCCGACGTAGGCCAGGCGGCGTTCTTCCTCGATGGTGTCGGCTTCGATGCTGGAGCGGTGCGGGAGGATTTCTTCCTCCATGCCGAGGATGAAGACGTAAGGAAATTCCAGCCCCTTGGATGCATGAAGCGTCATCATCTGCACGCCGTCAGCGCCTTCTTCCTCTTCCTGCTGACGTTCGAGCATGTCGCGCAGCACCAGTTTGGCGATGGCTTCCTCGATGGTCATCTCGCCTTCTTCGTCCTTCTCCAGGGTGTTCTTCAGCGCATCGATGAGGAACCAGACGTTGCCCATGCGGAAGTCGGCTGCCTTGTCGCTGGACGTCTGTCCGCGCACCCAGGTCTCGTAGTCAATATCCATGACCATGCTGCGTAGCGCAGCGATCGGGTCGTTCTGCGCGCACTGCATGCGCAGGTTGTCCATGTAGCGCTTGAAGCGCGACAGCCGGTCGGTGAAGCGGCTGTCGAGGTGTTCACCTAGACCCAGCTCGTCGCAGGCGGTGTACATGGAAACCTTGCGAGTGGTGGCGTAGTTGCCGAGTTTTTCCAGGGTGGTAGAACCAATTTCCCGGCGCGGCACGTTGATCACGCGAAGGAAGGCATTGTCGTCGTCCGGATTGACCAGCAAGCGGAAGTAGCTCATCAGGTCTTTTACTTCCTGGCGAGCAAAGAAACTGGTGCCGCCGGACAGGCGATAGGGAATCTGGTGGTGCTGCAGCTTCAGCTCGATCAGCTTGGCCTGGTAGTTGCCGCGGTAGAGGATGGCGAAATCACTGTAGGGCCGCTGGGTCTTCAGGTGCAGGGTGAGAATTTCCATGGCCACGCGCTCGGCCTCGGCTTCCTCGTTGCGGCAGCGAATCACTCGGATCGCGTCGCCATGACCCATCTCCGACCAAAGCTGTTTCTCGAAGGCGTGCGGGTTATTGGCGATCAGCACGTTCGCGCATTTGAGGATGCGGCTGGTGGAACGGTAGTTCTGCTCGAGCATCACCACCTTCAGCGAGGGGAAGTCGTCCTTCAGCTGCATCAGGTTTTCCGGCCGCGCGCCGCGCCAGGCGTAGATCGACTGGTCGTCGTCTCCCACGACGGTGAAGTGGGCGCGCTCCTGCACCAGCAGCTTGACCAGCAGATACTGGCTGGCGTTGGTGTCCTGATATTCATCCACCAGCATGTAGCGGACCTTGTTGCGCCACTTCTCCAACACCTCGGGGTGGTTTTGGAACAGCTTCACCGGCTGCATGATGAGATCGTCGAAATCCACCGCGTTGTACGCCTTGAGCGTGCGCTGATAGTGCGTATAGACGATGGCGGCGGTTTGTTCCTTCGGATTGCGCGCGTTGGCCAGCGCTTCTTCGGGAATGATCAGGTCATTCTTCCAGCTGCCGATGTAGCCCTTGATCTCGTCCACGCCGTCATCGCCGGCGTATTCCTTCTGCATGATGTCGGTCAGCAGCGCCTTGATGTCACCTTCGTCGAAGATTGAAAAGCCGGGCTTGTAGCCCAACTTGGCGTATTCCTTGCGGATGATGTTCAGGCCGAGGTTGTGAAAGGTAGAAACCGTCAGGCCGCGACCTTCGCCGCCGCGTAGCAGGCTGCTGACGCGCTCCTTCATCTCGCGTGCGGCCTTGTTGGTGAAGGTCACGGCGACGATGTACTGAGCGCGGATGCCGCATTGCTGGATCAGGTAGGCGATCTTGCGGGTGATCACGCTGGTCTTGCCGGAGCCGGCGCCGGCGAGCACCAGCATGGGGCCGCCGACGTAGTTCACGGCTTCCTGCTGCCGGGGATTGAGTCGGGACATCGTCGTTTGGTCTATCGAAACGGGGGCGAGAGTTTAGCAGGGCTATGGCTGTGAATTGGTGCTGTCGACCGGCTGCGGCTACCGGTCGTCGCCAGCGAGGCTGGGTTATCCATTGCAATGCTCTAGTCTATGCGCCGCGGCGCCCGCTTTAGGCTGCTCAGCTTGCCGCCCCGCTTCACACAGGGAGGTGTATCCGTCGAGGTGGCATTGCCATCTTCTGCTCCGTACGAACCGGGGAAACACCGTGACATCTTCTATACAACCCATGCGTCTGGTTCTGCTGGCCGATGTGCCCACGTGGACCGAAGAGCTTCAGGTTGCCCTGTCGTCCGTGCGCGGCCGTCATCGGCTGAGCGTGGCTGAAGACTGGTCGGCCGCGATTGATCTGCTTGCCGAGTCCGGCCACGCCTTGTTGATTGCCACGCCGGGCTGTCGCCCCGCGTCGGCGCACTTCCCCTGGCCTACCGTTTTGTTGCTCGAAGACGAGCCCGCGGAGCTGCCGGAAGGTGTCATCGACTGGCTTCCCGGCGCCCGTTTGAGTACCGACATGCTGCGGCGTTGTGTGCGCTATGCCCGCGAACGGTGCAACTTGGAGGGCGCCCTGCAAAGGCTGGCCGTGCAGGACCCGCTGACTGGCATTGCCAATCGCCAAGGCTTTCAGGCATTGCTTGCATCGCGCCTGGCCGAGCACGAAGGAGAAGGACTGACGCTTGGGTGCCTGGATCTGGATAACTTTCGCCGGGTCAACGATGCTCTGGGGCATCAGGCTGGCGACCGTCTGATTCTGCAAGTCGTGGCGCGCCTGAAGGCACAGCTGGAGGTGGGTGACACCCTGGCCCGCCTGGGTGGCGACGAGTTTGCATTGTTGCTCGATACCGAGCGGCAGCCTGATCGCGCTGATCGGATCGCTGACCGAATTGTCGAGGCACTGGCCGAGCCCTACTGGATTGACGGCGACACCCTGATGCTCGGCTGCAGTCTTGGGCTGGCGAATGCGAAGGCCGATACGGACCCCGACCAACTGCTCTGGCTGGCGCAGGTGGCCATGCGCCAAGCCAAGGCGAGTCAAGGCTGTTCCTGGTATCTGTACAACGAGCGGGTCAACCGCAGCGCCAGTCACCTTGCTGATCTGGAAGGCGAGTTGCGCCGTGCGCTGCGGCGCGATGACCTTGAGCTGCACTATCAGCCGCGACTTTGCATCGACACCGGCCGCATCGTTGGTATGGAGGCGCTGGTGCGATGGCCGCATGCCGAGCGTGGGCTTCTCGGGCCAGACGAGTTCATCCCCATGGCCGAAGAAAGCGGCTTGATTGTGCCGCTCGGCTACTGGGTGATCGCGCGGGCGCTGCGCGACATGCAAAGCCTACGCGAAAGCGGTGCAGGCGAGCTGCATATGGCCGTCAACCTATCGTTCCGCCAGTTTCAGGACAGCCAGTTGCTGGCAACCCTGAAGCGGCTGATCGAGGAACGCGGTGTGGATCCGCATTGGCTGGAGTTCGAACTCACCGAAACCGCAGTGATGCGCCGCAGCGATCAGGTTCGCGGCACCATGAACGCTCTGGCAGCGCTAGGTGTGCGCTTCTCGCTGGATGATTTCGGTACCGGTTTCTCCTCGTTCGTACACCTGAGTCGACTGCCGATCAGTCTGCTCAAGATCGACAAGAGTTTTGTCGGTCAGATGGCGGCGCGCCCGCAGAATGGGCGGCTGGTGCGCGCGATGATCAGCCTCGCACATGACCTGGGTCTAGAGGTGGTAGCCGAAGGGGTGGAGGGCGCCGCTCAGCTCGGTCAGCTGCGTCGCTTCGGAGCCGATCAGGTTCAAGGCTATCTGATCAGCAAGCCGCTGCCGCTTGCGGAGCTCAGGCCCTTTCTCAATCGTGGCCGGACGGCCGAAGCCAGTTGCTGAAACGAAGCGCCGGGCTTAGAGCCCGGCGCGTTGTTGCTTAGCGAACCATGTGCAGGAAGTGCATGTGCTTCTCGTACTGGTCCAGGATGTCGCCGATCACGCCATCACGGCTCCAGCCCATCACGTCATAATTCTGCCCGCCTTCCCTGAGGTGAACCTCGGCGCGGAAGTAGGTCGCCTCGTCAGAATCGCCCTCTTCGGTGGCGACAAAACTCGGCATCGGATAGCCGCGCGGGCGGATCTGGTAGATGAAATCAGGCGCGCCCTCATGGGTGATCTGCAGCCCGGTGCGGTTGTCTTCACCGCCTGTAAGCTCCACGGCGTACCCCTGCTTGCGCAGTTCTTCCGCCACTTCAGCGCACGCGGGCGCCGCGATTGCAACGATGAAGCGCTCCACGTCGCGACGGCGTGGGTACTTGGTCAGGTTCTGCACCCGACGGCGCCAGCCACCTTCAGACTGCGGCGCTGTGGGCGTGGTGCTGACCGTCTGGTAGCGCAAGCCTTGTTTGGTGGCATCCACGCGCAACGCCTTGAGCAAGCCCCACATGGCGCAGAGCAGCACGATGGTGAAGGGCAAGGCGCTGGCAATGGTTGCGGTCTGCAGCGCGGTCAGGCCGTCCGCGAGCAGCAGGGCGATGGCGACCGCTCCCATGGAGCCGGCCCAGAACACGCGCTGCCACACAGGTGTCTGGCCTTGACCGCCGGAGGCGAGCATGTCCACGACCAGCGCACCGGAGTCCGCCGAGGTGACGAAGAACACCACCACCATGATGATTGCGATCAGCGACAGCAGCGAGGCGAAGGGGAAATACTCGAGGAAGGCGAACAGTGCCAGTGAGCTGTCTCGCTCGATGGCTTCGCCCAGGCTGGTGACGTGTTCCCAGAGGATCATGTGGATCGCTGTATCGCCGAACACAGTCATCCACAGCAGGGTGAAGGCTGTCGGGACCAGCAGCACGCCGGTGACGAATTCGCGGATGGTGCGACCTCGCGAAATGCGCGCGATGAACAGCCCAACGAAGGGCGACCAGGCCAGCCACCAGCCCCAGTAGAACAGCGTCCAGCCGCCGATCCAGTCGTTCGGCTCGTAGGCGTAGAGGTTGAAGGTCGCGGTGACGATCTGTGAGAAGTAGTTACCGGTGTTCTGCACGAATGTCTGCAGGATGAACACGGTCGGCCCGGCGATCAGCACCAGCAACAGCAACAGAACGGCCAGCGTCAGGTTCAGTTCCGAGAGTCTCCGTACGCCCTTGTCCAGGCCAGTCACCACCGAGATAGTCGCCAGTACGGTGGTGCCCGCAATCAGTGCGATCTGCACCGGGACGGAAATGGGCACGCCATACAGGTGATTCAGTCCTGTGTTGATCTGCGTGACACCCAGCCCCAGCGAAGTGGCGACGCCGAGGACGGTGCCGATAATGGCGAAGATGTCTACCGCATGGCCGATCGGGCCGTAGATGCGTTCGCCAATCAGTGGGTACAGGGCGGAGCGCAGCGTCAGTGGCAAGCCCTGGCGATAGCTGAAGTAGGCCAGAATCATCGCGACGATCGCGTAGATGGCCCAGGCATGCAGGCCCCAGTGGAAGAAGGTGATCTTCATGGCCTCGCGCGCAGCAGCGACGGTGCCGCCTTCGCCAACCGGCGGCGAGAGGAAGTGCATGACCGGCTCGGCGACGCCAAAGAACATCAGGCCGATGCCCATGCCTGCCGAGAACAGCATCGAAAACCAGGTCAGATAGCTGTAGTCCGGCTCGCTGTGGTCAGGGCCCAGCTTGATCTCGCCATAACGGCTGAGCGCCAGCAATACAACCATCAGCAGGATGACGGCGACTGCAAGAATGTAGAGCCAGCTGACATTGGCGATGATCCAGGCCTGGACGTCGCTGAACATGCCTTGAGCATGTTCCGGAGTGGCGACGCTGTAGATCACTAGCAACAGGATGAGCACGGCAGAGCCGTAGAACACCGGGGGATTGAGGGTGGGAGAGGAAGACTTGTTGGCCTCCATGCTGCGCTCCTTGATAACCGATTGGGGAGTGGCCGCCTGTGGCGAAGAGGACGCAATCTAACATACTGGTCAGCTTTCGACCGGGCCCGCTCCGCGGCGATGGGGTTGGACCCTTGGTTCTGACCGCACCAAGCAGCAAGTTGCAGCGTATTTTTCTCACTTTGTCGGGAGGCTTTTCGGGCCCTGCCGATGACCGTCGAGCCGGGCAGGAAGCTGTTTCGGGTTTCAGCCCGTCTGGTTGCCGGGTCGGTATTGCAATGCCTCGGCCAGGTGTGCGCGACCAATGGCGTCGGCCGGCTGAAGATCCGCCAGTGTGCGTGCGACCTTCAGGATCCGATGCGCAGCGCGTAGCGACAGTCCTAGGCGTTCGCAGGCGCGTTCGAGCCATTGCTGGTCCTCCGGTTGCAATGAGCAATGGTTGCGCAAACCGGCAAGATCGAGGAAAGCATTGGCGCAGCCCTGTCGCTTGAGTTGAATACGCCGCGCTTCGGCCACCTGCGCTGCCACCCGCTGCGTGGTTTCGTTGCCAGCCAGTGGTGCGTTCAGCGCCGTGGCTTCGCGAGCGACGGTCAGATGCAGGTCGATGCGGTCGAGCAGCGGCCCGGAGAGCTTGCCGCGGTAGCGTTGAATCTGGTCTGGCGAACAGCGGCAGCGACCGCTGGAGTCGCCCAGGTAGCCACAGGGGCAGGGGTTCATCGCCGCGACCAACTGGAAGCGTGCTGGGAAGCGCACCTTGTCGCGCGCGCGGGCGATGACGATACAGCCCGATTCCAGGGGCTCGCGAAGCACTTCCAGGACCTTGCGGTCGAATTCCGGCAGCTCATCGAGAAACAGTACACCTTGATGCGCCAAAGTGATTTCCCCCGGCCTTGGCCGACTGCCGCCGCCAACCAGGGCTGGCCCCGATGCACTGTGATGGGGCTGTCGAAAAGGGCGCTGTGGCCAGTGCGCCAAGGGAGACTGGCTGGCGACAGACTGAATTGCTGCGACTTCCAGCGCTTCCTGTTCTTCCAGAGGTGGAAGCAGGCCGGGTAGCCGGCTGGCAAGCAATGTCTTGCCGGTACCAGGCGGACCGGATAACAACAGGTTGTGGCCACCCGCTGCGGCCACCAGCAGCCCACGCTTGGCGGCAGCCTGGCCCTGTACATCTGCGAGATCAGGGTAGGGCAGCACCTGGCGCAACAGGCCTTGGGCTTGAAACGGTTCGATGGGCGTCACGCCGTTGAAGTGCGCAGCGACTTCCAGAAGGTGGTCGGCGGCGTAGACCACCAATCCCGACGCCAGGCTGGCCTCCTCGGCATTGGCTCGTGGCACCAGCAGGGCGCGTCCGGCCTGGCGGGCCGCCAGCGCGGCGGGCAACACGCCCTGTACCGGCCGCAGTGTGCCGGAAAGCGCCAGCTCGCCCAGGCATTCGAGCGTGTCCAGCCGGTCCGCAGGGATCTGGCCACTCGCCGCCAATATGCCCAGCGCGATGGCCAGATCAAAGCGGCCACCATCTTTAGGCAAATCGGCTGGCGCAAGATTGAGCGTGATTCGTCGGGCCGGGAAGTCGAAGCCGGACGTCAGGATCGCGCTGCGCACGCGGTCCTTGCTTTCCTTGACGGCCGTTTCCGGCAGGCCGACTAAGGCCAGCGAAGGCAGGCCATTGGCAAGGTGCGCCTCCACCGTGACGGTCGGCGCTTCCACGCCGACCTGGGCGCGGCTGTGGACAATTGCGAGGGACATCCGATCACTCCTTTGATCGTGACGCCAGCCGGCCTATTCGGACGCGGGTGGCGCGATTTTCTCTTCCAGCTCGGCGACCTTTGCTTCGAGGGCTTCAAGTCTCGCCCGGGTGCGTGCAAGCACGATCATCTGGCTGTCGAATTCTTCACGGCTGACCACATCGAGCTTGCTCAGCGCACCTTGCACGATGCCTTTGAGCTGGGCTTCGACTTCCGCGCGGGGCAGGGGGTTTTCACCGCTGAATAGCCGCGAGGCCTGGGCGCCGACGGCGTCGAGAAAAGCTTTGGGTGGGAACATGGGCATTACCTGTTTCTGAGCGACGCGCAGTGTAACACGGGCTATTCGACCGTCCTGCCGACGCGCGTGCACGTTTGCGGGCATGCCGTTGCGGTGCCGTGCACTGGCATGGTGCGCTATTAGCACGGGCGAGCTCTGATGTGGCCGCGTACGCCCATTGCGGAGCGCCTCACGCCGGGCATTGCAAAAAGCTGGCATCGATTCTGCTTAGCTCCTCATGACGCATGCACCAGCAGGTAGCGGTGCAAAGGCGATTCGGGACGTTTCGTCGGATCGGTTGATGGTGTCGGATGGTCGCTCGGCAACGCCGGCGCGTTACAAGAGCCAGACACTGCGCTTAGACTTGAGCCGGGTTCGTACTTCTGGGGCAAGTCCACCTAAACGGGAGAAGTTTCATGAAACTAGTCACTGCCATCATCAAGCCGTTCAAGCTGGACGACGTACGCGAGTCGCTGTCCGAGATTGGCGTCCAGGGCATCACGGTCACCGAGGTCAAGGGTTTCGGTCGCCAGAAAGGCCATACCGAGCTCTATCGCGGGGCTGAATACGTGGTCGATTTTCTGCCGAAGGTGAAGATCGACGTGGCAATCGCCGATGACCAACTCGATCGCGTGATCGAGGCGATCACCAAGGCGGCCAACACCGGAAAAATCGGCGACGGCAAGATCTTCGTCGTGAATCTGGAACAGGCCATTCGCATCCGCACAGGCGAAACCGATACCGACGCAATCTGACGGCCCGACGCGTAGCGCGCGTTTGAGCGGGCGGCAACGCCCGACACGTCGCCACGCACCGTCCGAGCATTTGCGATTGCCTGCCTAGCAGGCCTACGAACCCCCACGCCCCAGGAGTAAAACCATGACTCTGCGAAAATTCGCAGGGCTAGGAGCCCTTTTGTCTCTGATAAGTCCAGGCATCGCCATGGCGCAGGAGGCAACGCTTGATTCCGGCGATACGGCATGGATGCTTACGGCCACCGCGCTGGTGCTGTTCATGACGATTCCGGGCCTGGCGCTGTTCTACGGCGGCATGGTCCGCTCCAAGAACATCTTGTCGGTGATGATGCAGTGCTTCGCCATCACCGGCCTGATGAGCATCCTCTGGATGGTCTACGGCTACAGCCTCGCGTTCGATACCACCGGTATGGAAGCAGGCGTCACCAACCTCAATTCCTTCGTTGGAGGCTTGGGTCGCGCCTTCCTCAGCGGCCTGACGCCTGACAGCCTTACCGGTACCGTGCCGGAGAGCGTGTTCATCACCTTTCAGATGACCTTCGCCATCATCACCCCGGCGCTGATAGTCGGTGCGTTCGCCGAGCGCATGAAGTTCTCCGCGATGCTGGTGTTCATGGGCGTCTGGTTCACGCTGGTTTACGCACCGATCGCGCACATGGTCTGGGGCGGCGATGGCGGCCTGATGTGGGACTGGGGTGTGCTTGATTTTGCGGGCGGCACCGTGGTGCACATCAATGCCGGTATTGCTGGCCTGGTGGCGTGCATTGTGCTCGGTAAGCGCAAAGGCTTCCCGACCACGCCGATGGCGCCGCACAACCTCGGCCTCACCCTGGTCGGCGCCGCGATGCTCTGGATCGGCTGGTTCGGTTTCAACGCCGGCTCCTCGCTGGCTGCTAACGGCACAGCCGGAATGGCCATGTTAGTGACCCAGATCGCAACCGCTGCGGCTGCGCTGAGCTGGATGTTCGCCGAGTGGCTCACTCACGGCAAACCCAGCGCCCTGGGCATCGCTTCGGGTGTCGTGGCCGGTCTGGTCGCCATCACACCAGCCGCCGGTACGGTCGGCCCGATGGGCGCGCTGATTATCGGTCTGGCCTCCGGCGTCATCTGCTTCTTCTGTGCAACCAGCCTGAAACGCAAGCTCGGTTACGACGACTCTTTGGACGCTTTTGGCGTGCACGGAGTCGGCGGCATCGTGGGTGCGTTGCTGACTGGCGTGTTCGCTGCCCCGGCACTGGGCGGCTTTGGTGAGGTGGAAAACATCGCACTGCAGCTGTGGATCCAGTTCAAGGGCGTGCTCTTCACCGTCGTCTACACCGCCATCGTCACCTTCGTGATCCTCAAGGTGATCGATGTGGTGATGGGGCTGCGGGTCACCGAAGAAGAAGAAACCATCGGCCTGGATCTCAGCCTGCACAACGAGCGCGGCTACAACCTGTAAGCACACGGAGTGCGCCCGGAGCCAACCCGGGCGCCTTAACCGAACAGCGCTGCGAGGCGCTCGGCAAAAGGTGATAAAAAAATGGATAGCACAGCTTTGATACCCGTCCAGTACGGACTCGATACCTTCTACTTCCTCATCTGCGGTGCGCTGGTGATGTGGATGGCGGCCGGTTTCTCCATGCTCGAAGCCGGTCTGGTTCGGGCGAAGAACACCGCCGAGATCCTGACTAAAAATATCGTGCTCTACGCCGTGGCGTCGATCATGTACCTGCTGATCGGTTACTACATCATGTACTCCAGTCCGGACGGGGGCATCCTGCCGAGCCTGGGCTTTCTGATCGGTGACGAGAACGCGGTGGACGTGGTCGCCGCAGGTGGTGAAGACGCACCGTACTACTCGACCCGTGCCGACTTCTTCTTCCAAGTGGTATTCGCCGCCACCTGCATGTCGGTGGTCTCCGGCGCGGTGGCCGAGCGGATGAAGCTATGGGCGTTCATCGCCTTCGCGGTGGTAATGACGGGTGTGATCTACCCAGTGCAGGGTTTTTGGAAATGGGGTGGCGGCTTCCTCGATGCTGCCGGTTTCCTGGACTTCGCTGGCTCTGGTCTGGTGCACATGGCTGGTGCTTCGGCGGCCCTGGCAGGCGTCCTGCTGCTGGGCCCGCGTAAGGGCAAGTACGGTCCGAACGGTCAGATCAATGCGATCCCTGGCGCCAACCTGCCGCTGGCGACTTTGGGTGCGTTCATCCTGTGGATGGGCTGGTTCGGCTTCAACGGCGGTTCGCAGCTGAAGATGAGCACTATCGAAGACGCCAACGCCGTCGCTCAGGTGTTCACCAATACCAATATGGCGGCCGCCGGTGGCCTGGTCGCGGCATTGGTTACCGCCCGTCTGCTGTTCGGCAAGTCCGACCTGACCATGGTCCTCAACGGTGCGCTGGCCGGTCTGGTTGCCATTACCGCTGAACCCTTAACCCCGAGCGCGCTGCAGTCCGTATTGATCGGCGGTGTGGGCGGCGTACTGGTCGTTTTCAGCATCCTCGGCCTGGACAAACTCAAGCTTGATGATCCGGTCGGCGCCATTTCGGTGCATGGCGTTGTGGGTATGTGGGGCCTGCTGGCGGTGCCGCTGACCAATGCGGACGCGACATTCGGCGCGCAATTGCTAGGCCTGGTATCGATCTTTGCCTGGGTGTTCATTGCCAGCCTGATCGTGTGGGGCATCCTCAAAGCGGTCATGGGACTGCGTGTGAGCGAAGAGGAAGAATACGAGGGCGTCGACGTCGTCGAGTGCGGCCTCGAGGCCTATCCCGAGTTCACCAACAAGCGTTGATTTCTCCGCTGTCGACAAGGGCGCCTCAGGGCGCCCTTTGTTTTTTCTGGCGCCGCGCTAGAATGCGCGCGTTCAGGAGCCGAAGGGGTCTTTTAGAATGTGGCGACAGACACTCATCACGCTGCGCCCGAGGCCGCGAGGCTTCCATCTGATAACCGACGAGCTGCTTGCACAACTGCCGGAACTGCAACAATGCGAGATCGGTCTGTTACACCTGTGGCTGCGTCATACCTCGGCTTCATTAACGGTCAACGAGAATGCCGACGGCGCAGTCCGGCGCGATTTCGAACGGTTTTTCAACCGTCTGGTACCGCAGGGCCAAGCTGGATACGAACACGATTACGAAGGACCGGACGATCTACCGGCGCATTTCAAGGCTAGCCTGCTGGGTTGCCAGGTAAGTTTGCCCGTCAGCGAGGGGCGGCTGGCATTGGGGACCTGGCAGGGTATCTACCTGGGTGAGCACCGGGATCAAGGTGGCGCCAGGCAGGTTCTGGCCACGTTGCACGGGATGGCAAGTTGAATTTTTTTGGCGATGGCGAACAAAGCACATCGCTGGGCTATAACTTCCGCTTTGGCAAGGTACGAGGTTGAACATGAGCGACGAAGAATTAGAACAAGACGATCTGGACACGAACGACGAGGACGAAGGCGAGGAGCTGCCTGCTGCCGATGACGGCGAAGCAGATAACAGCGCCGACGACGAAAGCACCGACAGCGACCGGGCAGCGCCGACCAGTAAAAAGAAGGCCAAGGCGGTTGTGGTAGAAGAGCTGCCGAGCCTGGAAGCCAAGCAGAAGGAACGTGACGAGTTGGCTCGAGCAATGGAAGAGTTTCTGGCACGCGGGGGACGCGTACAGGAAGTCGAACCCAACGTGGTCGCAGATCCGCCCAAGAAGCCCGACAGCAAATACGGCAGTCGTCCTATCTAGGTTCTGAGGGGCGGGATCGGACGAAGCGTCACGCCGGTAAACGTGTGATCGCAACAGAGCCCAACACGGTCGTGTTGGGCTTTGTCGTATCTGCGCGGTTGTTATTCGGTTACCGCCACCGTGCGAGCAGTCTCGGGAGCTCTGCCAGGCTGCGAACTTCGGCGTCAGGCTGGCCTTCATGCTGCCACGCTTTGCCGCCCGGATTGAACCAGATGGCACGGACACCGGCGCGCTGCGCCCCGCCGACGTCATCGTCGGGGTGATCGCCGATATGGACGGCGTGTTCGGCAGCTACGCCCGCTCGCCCGAGCGCTTCCTGAAACGGCCGTGGGTCCGGCTTGCCGATCCCCAGGTCTTCTGCACACAAGGTGAACTGGAAATAGTCGGCCAACCCCAGGCGTCGGACGTCCGCGTTGCCGTTGGTCAGCACGCCGAGCATGTAGTGATTGGCCAGATGCTCCAGCGTGGGGTGAACGTCAGGAAACAGGTCGATGGCGTGCCGCGCTTCGAGGAAAACCTCGAATGCTCGACTGGCAAGATCTCGGGCCTCGCCCTCCGGGTAGCCGGCGTCATGCAAGGCGTGAAAAAGGATGCGTCGACGCAGCTCGCTAATGCGGTGTTTCAGGCCGGGTTCGGATTCAACCAACATGTGGCGGATTGCAGCGAGCGACTCCACCGGAAACCCGCCCAGTCGAGGCGCATGCTGCCCGAGCCAGTCGCGCAGGCTGTTTTCTGCACTGTGAATGACTGGGCCGACATCCCACAGCGTGTCGTCGAGGTCGAAGGTGATCAGGCGAATGCTCATTGGTCGCTGCCTTGCTTGCGTTTGGCGCGTGGGTGCGCCTGGTCATAGACCTTGGCCAGGTGCTGGAAATCCAGGTGGGTGTAGATCTGGGTGGTACCGATGTCGGCATGGCCGAGCAGCTCCTGCACCGAGCGCAGATCCTGGGAGGACTCCAGCATGTGACTGGCAAAGCTGTGCCTGAGCATGTGCGGGTGCAAGTGCTGACCCAGTTCACGCACGCCTGCCTGGCGCACCCGTAGCTGCACCGCTCGCGGACCCAGCCGGCGACCCTGCTGGCTGACGAACACGGCGCCATCCGGCGGATTGCTCAGCGCGCGCACTGGCAGCCACGCTTCGAGGGCTTCGCGCGCTTTGCGGCCTACGGGCAGCACCCGTGCCTTGTTGCCCTTGCCTTGGACCTGAACCAGTCCCGCGGGCAGGTCCAGCTGGTCGAGGTTCAGCCCGACCAGCTCGGCCAGGCGCAACCCTGATGAATAGAACAGCTCCAGCATCGCCTGATCACGATGACCGATGAAATCGTCTTCAACGCCGCCATCGAGTAGCTGCATGGCTCGGTCGGTATCTAGCAAGCGCGGCAGGCGCCGCTCGCCCTTGGGTGCGGAAATGCCGGCAGCCGGATCATGGGCGCAGCGGCCCTCCTGGTTGAGATACCGATACAGCCCGCGTAGCGACGACAACAGCCGAGCGAGGCTGCGTCCGGACTGGCCGTGGCGATGCTGCTCGGCAATAAGCTGACGCACGTGCGGGCTTTTGAGTTGCCCCCATTCAGGCAGCCGCTGCTTTTCGCAGAAGGAGAGCACTTTGACCAGGTCGCGACGATAGCCGTCGAGGGTATGCGGCGACACCTGTCGCTCGGTGCGCAGGTGTTCGAAGTAGGCGTCTAGGTCGGTTTGCATGAGCGGCTTCCTGGGAGTGCCGGCTCGCCTAAGGCTGGGCCTGGCACTCAGGTTTTGGCCCGTAGCGGGTGGTCTGTGTTCTCAACGCACCGAGCGCAGCGGCGTGGAATAGGAGGGCAGTACGCGTGTCAGCACTTCGGCGATGTAACCGAGGAACAGGGTGCCCAGTGAACTCTTATAGTGCTGCGGGTCCACGCTCCCAATCGCCAGGATGCCCTGCTGCTGGTTCAGGGCGACCACCGCAGCCGAGCCGATGCTGCGACTTTCTTCTTCTCCAAAGAGAAAGGCGAGTTCATGCGGACGAAGCACACCACAGACTGTCTTGCCGCTGCCAAGCAATCCACTGATGGCTTGCTGGGCTTCGGCGCTGGTAACGCTGCGGCCGACTGGCAGCGGCGTTTCACTGAACAGGATCAGGCTCACAAAGGGCACCTGGAACTCGTGCCGCAGGCTTTCATCCACCGCGCCGATGACTTCTTCCAGGCTGTTGGCATCCAGCAGATCGAGCACCAGCCGACGCGTTTTGTCGAACAGCCGATCGTTGTCACGGGCCACGTCCATCAGATGCGACAAGCGATGGCGCATTTCGATGTTGCGCTCGCGCAGCAGCTTAACTTGCCGCTCGACCAGCGACACCGCGCCGCCAGGTAGGTGAGGGATGCGCAGTTCGGGAATTAACTCGTCGTGATCGACAAAGAATTCCGGATGGGCTCGCAGATAGGCCGCGACGGCTTCTGCGTCGGGCAGCTGTGGCTTGTCCTGGTTTTGCTCGGTCATAGGCGAACCTGTCCTTCGAATACGCGAACAGCGGGGCCGGTCATCATAACGGGGTGTCCAGCGCCTGCCCATTCAACGGACAGACGGCCACCGGGTAGATCGAGCTGCACCGGAGAATCCATCCAGCCTTGTTGGATGGCAGCGACTGCCGCGGCGCAGGCGCCGGTCCCGCAGGCCTGGGTTTCGCCTGCGCCACGCTCCCAAACACGCAGCTTGGCGTGCTGACGATCGACCACCTGAATGAAACCGGCATTGACCCGCTGAGGAAAGCGCGAATGGTGCTCGATCTTCGGCCCGAGCTGGTGCACCGGAGCGTTATCGACATCCTCCACGCGCAGCACTGCATGGGGGTTGCCCATGGATACGGCCGCGATGTCCAGCTGCTGATCATCGACCTGAAGCGGATAACTCAAGGCTTGTTGGTCGGCCTGGAAGGGGATCTCAGTCGGGATCAGGCGAGGCGGGCCCATGTCGACGCTGATCTGCCCGTCGGGCCGCACGATCAGCTCGATAATGCCGCCCTTGGTCTCGACGCGGATTTGCCTTTTCATGGTCAGGCGCTTGTCCAGCACGAAGCGGGCAAAGCAGCGAGCGCCGTTACCGCATTGCTCCACTTCCGATCCGTCGGAGTTGAAGATGCGATAGCGGAAGTCCACATCGGGGTTGTGCGGCGGCTCGACCAGCAGCAGCTGATCGAAGCCCACGCCGGTATGCCGGTCGCCCCATTGCTTGGCGTGCTTGGGTTGGATGTGCGCGTGCTGGCTGATCAGGTCGATGACCATGAAATCATTGCCCAGGCCGTGCATCTTGGTAAAACGCAAAAGCATCGTCGTGGCCTCAGGCAGGCAGCAGGCTTTCGCCGGCATAAAGCTCCTGCACGCTTTCGCGGCGGCGCACTTCGTAGGCTTCGTCGCCGTCAACCAGCACCTCGGCTGCGCGGCCGCGGGTGTTGTAGTTCGAGCTCATGACGAAGCCATAGGCACCGGCCGAACGGACCGCCAACAGGTCTCCTTCAGCCAGCACCAGCGGGCGCTCCTTGGCGAGAAAGTCTCCGGTTTCGCAGATCGGGCCGACGATGTCGTAGTGACGCGCCTCGCCCTCGCGCGGCTGCACCGGTACGACATCCATCCAGGCTTGGTACAACGCCGGGCGGATCAGGTCGTTCATCGCCGCATCGACGATGGCGAAATCTTTGTGCTCGGTGTGCTTGAGGTATTCAACACGGGTCAGCAGCAGACCGGCGTTGGCGACGATCGAGCGGCCGGGTTCGAACACCAGCGCCAAGTCGCGTCCGTCGATGCGCTTGCGCACGGCCTGGATGTAGTCGCCGGCCAGCGGGGGCTGCTCCTCGCGATAGCGAACACCCAGCCCGCCGCCCAGATCCAGATGGCGAATACGGATGCCACGCACGGCGAGGCGGTCGATCAAGGCGAGCAAACGGTCGAGTGCATCAAGGAATGGCGGCAGCGTGGTGAGCTGCGAGCCGATGTGGCAATCGACGCCAACAACCTCCAGATTGCTCAGCTCGTGAGCTCGGGCATAGACCTCCTCGGCGTTGGCAATGGCGATGCCGAACTTGTTTTCCTTGAGGCCCGTTGAGATGTACGGGTGGGTCCCAGCATCGACGTCCGGATTGACCCGTAGCGAGACCGGTGCCACTGCGCCCAGCTCGGCGGCAACCTGCTGCAGGCGCTCAAGCTCGTCGGTGGACTCGACGTTGAAGCAGTGCACACCGACTTCCAGCGCGCGGCGCATGTCGTCGCGGGTCTTGCCTACGCCCGAGAACACGATGCGGTCAGGCTGACCACCGGCCGCCAGTACGCGCTCCAGTTCGCCACGCGAAACGATGTCGAAGCCGGCACCCAGGCGGGCCAGTACGTTGAGCACGCCAAGGTTGGAGTTTGCTTTGACCGCAAAACAGACCAGATGCGGCATGCCTTGCAACGCGTCGGCGTAGGCGCGGTACTGCGCCTCGATGTGAGCCCGAGAATAGACGTAGGTGGGGGTGCCGAAGCGTTGCGCGAGAGCGGGCAACGCCACGCCCTCCGCGAAGAGCTGACCGTCGCGGTACGAGAAGGCCTCCATGAATGCCTCCTTACAGTTCGAATCGGTCTTTGGAACGTTCTTTGGCAGTTGCCTCGTCGTCCGGAAGGTAGAGCGGGCCTTTCTGGCCGCAGCCGGTAAGCGCGGAAGCGAGAACCGCCAGTGCGATGAGTGGAAGCAGCAGACGCTTCATTGGGGTGCAATCCTAGAAAAATCGATGGGCCGGAGTATACCCAGCACCCGTCGGATTGCCTATGTGGCCGCGCTCGCCGGTCCCACCTTGGATCTCTTGCCCGGACAGCCGCTCGCTAGACGCGGCGGTGGCCTGCTAAGCTCGCCAGCATCGTCGGCGGCCCCGTTGCCGCCATGCAACCCGTACCGAGGAAATCGATTCATGAGCCTGAGCGAAGCCCGCTTTCACGATCTTGTTGACGCTGCGCAGGAGGAAATCGAGGACGTGTTCGATCACAGCGGAATGGACGTCGACCTGGAGAATTCCGGTGGCGTGCTGACCGTGCGTTTCGAGAACGGCACCCAGTTGATTTTCAGCCGTCAGCCCCCGCTGCGCCAGTTGTGGGTGGCGGCGCGTTCCGGTGGTTTTCATTTCGACTATGACGAGTCGACCTCGCTGTGGATCTGCGACGCCAACGATGAACGTCTCGGTGAGCTTTTGTCCCGGGTTACTCAGGAGCAGGGCGGCGAGGCGCTGGAATTCGAAGACCTGTAAGGGTGGCGGGCGGCAGGCCCAAGCCATGATTCCGGCACCCTTGCTTATTTAATGAGCTGTGATAGGGTCGGTTGCAGGTTAAATAACCCCGCCTTCGGGCGGGGTTTTGTTTTTTTGTCTGTTTAATTTTCTAGGAGCTTACCCGCACCCATGACCAGCGCACCGCCCATCATCATCACTCAACCCGATCTCCAGCGGCTCGAGCGTTTGCTCGACGGCCTGGCTGACTACGGTCCGGCCGCCGAGGCACTCGAGGAAGAGTTGTCCCGCGCCCAGGTGGTCGAGCGCAGCGAGCTGCCCGCTGGCGTGGTGTCTATGAATTCCCGCGTCCATTGTCGCGAGGAGGGTGTCGGCAAGGACTACCATCTGACATTGGTGTTTCCTCAGGATGCCGGCAAGGAAGGTACTGTCTCGGTCCTGGCACCGGTAGGCACAGCGCTGTTAGGCATGACGGTGGGGCAGCACATCGATTGGCCGACGCCCAGCGGCAAGGTACTCAAGCTGACCCTGCTGGCTGTCGAATATCAGCCGGAAGCGGCGGGCGACGTCACTCTCTGAGGGCGTCGTGACCACGTCCGCTCTCGCTCCGGGACGGATCAGAGCGACTTCAGCGCCTGGTTGAGCGCTGCCTCCAGGTGCGCTTTGTAGCGCAGGTGCTGAACAGTTTGGGCGCGGCCAGTGCCGTGCAGGCCGGACATGTCGAGGTCGGTTATATAGCAGGGGTAGCGCTCGGCGCCGCGTCGCTGCGCAAGAATGAAATGCGCGACTGCGGCGAACAGCTCGGCGCCATATTCCAGGCTCGAAAACTCCTGATGATTGCAGTACAGGGTCACCCGTGAGCGGCCTCGTTCGCTGTGTTCGACGATTGCCTGCACGTCATAGTAAGGATCGCCGACGTTTTCCCGTGGCGGCGGTATCCGCTCGATGTTCACTGTCTCGCCCGCTGCCGGTGTCATGAGCCGGTAGAACAGGATATCCATCGCTGCCAGCCGGCTCTCTTCGAATGGAAGCTGGGTGTTGCGCCGGTAACTCACCGACTGCAAAAACCGCAGCAAGGGTGTCAGCAGACTCTGCTCGTCTCGATAGGGCTGTTGCTGGCGCCAGAGCGCGTTGAATTCATCCAGAACGGTGACTTCCGCCAGGCTTCCCTGAGCGCGATAGAAAACTTGCAGGCAGTGTGCCCTGGCTTGTCCAAGAATCAACGGCAGGTCGGTCCCTTCGAGCGCGTGTCGCTCCACGCGGATGGGTCGCACGGTGTGATGAGCCTCGCCGAGATGTTCCAGCAGTGCGGGCATGTCGCTCAATGTGGTGTGCCGGACATTTCCGCTCACCAGATCCAGCAGGTGGTAGTGCTGGCGGACCTGCAACAGGTAACGGCTCTCACCCGGCTCGTCGAGCAACGTTTGGGCGTCGGTAAAAACGGTGTTGATACGTCGCGCGAGTGCCATGCCGGCATTTCGGCTGAAGCAGCGTATTCGCAGATCGGGCCGCTCGCCACGAATCGGCAGCTCTTGAAGGAAATCACGCAGGCAGTCCGGCAACGGGGATGTGCCTTCATAGCGCGTCGCGATCAGTTCGCTCCAGCTGTTCAGTGTCAGTTGGTCGACGCTCAGCACCAGATTGTCTCGGGTAACGGCATGCCGCAGCGATTCGGTTAGCTCGTCGAACGATAGGGGTTGTTGTGGGTTCAGCGGGTCAAGACCGACGTTGATCAGCAGCAGGACCTTGACGGGGCTCGCCGCGACCAACAGCGCTTCGTCAGCCAGAGCCTGAGGCGGCATTGGGAATGCTTGGCGGATATCGGTCAACAGCGCGAACAGCTCGGCTTCCGTCAGGCCGCTGTCGCCGGGGTGCAGCGCGACATGCGTTGCCGTATCGATAATGCCGTTGCGATGGCACCAAGCTAAAAGTGGAACCAGCTCGCGGGAGCGTTTGAGCGGCGAAAAATTGCTGAGCTGTTGGGCATTCAGGTTGCCTTCGTAAAGCGCCCAGTAGACGTCGTCCGCGGCGTCGTAGCCCTGCATGAGGGTCAGGCTGTGCTCTGCCAGGTCGGGCGCGATGCCCAGGTTGATGGCTTCAACCTTGCCCGCCTTGCGTTCGATCGCGGCATGCAGACGCCTGCCAAGTACACCGAAATCCCGTCCGTTGATGCTGCTGATGATCTGCAGGCGCCGCGCAAATTCACTGAGGAATCGGTAGCCGTAGGTCAGTTCGTTGACCAGTGCTCGGCGTTCCTCGACGACCCGCCGCACCTTCCACTGGCTACGTGCGTCGAGTTGGGCAAACTGTCGATCATCCCATTTCCATTCCGCCACCAGGCGCTCAAGCAACCGCCTTTTCCAGCTTTTGTTTCGGCCGTTGAAGGGCTGGCTGAGCGGCTTATTGACCTTCAGGTATAGACAGCGGCGCAGCAGTGCGAGGCGTTCCTGATCGCCGCGGCTGTCGAGGTAGTGCTCGATTCTGCGGTAGGCGACGATGTAAGGATCGAGCTCGTCCAGATCGAGTCGATTGGCATACACAGCCTGCTTGAAGTCGAGGCTGAGGCAGCGCACCTGAGGATGCTCGCCGGCGTAGACCTCGATCAGCAGCAGCTTGAACAGCGACTTGTAGGGCGACTCAATGGCCTTGTACAGCTGCCACAAGCCGGCACCGAGGTATTCGCCGGGCGGGATGCTGGCGAGACTGCCCAGATCCAGCACCTCGTCGCTGCGCACGAAGCGTTTGTCCAGCAGGGTGCGCACGTAGTCGTGGTAGCGGTGCTCTTCGTAATCAGGTACCAGCCACCAGAGCGGGGTGCGTCCGCCCAACCAGATCGCGGTGCGGTAAAACTCATCAAGCAGCAGATAGTGTTGAGTGGTCCCGCAGTCATCGGAGGTCAGCTTGGCTTCGCGGGCGCCCTGAGTGAAGCGGACCGGATCGACCAGGAAAAAATGCGCCTCGCTGCCTTGAGTTGCGGCCCATCCCTGTAGCAGCTCACATTTGCGTTGCAGTTCGCTGAGTTGCTGCGCAGACAGATCCGGATCATGGCAAACCCAGACATCCAGGTCGCTTTGGTCGTCCTGCGCAACGGTGCCAAGACTGCCCATGAGAAACAGGCCGAGAATCGGCTGCGGCGGCTTACCGCGCAGTGGCTTGTAGGTGAACGAGCGGCTCAGGCGCTGAGCTTCAGCCAATGTTTCGGCGTCCGGCTCGAACCCTGCCAGTCCGGCTGGTGTAGTGCTGGAAACGTAACCCGGCAGAATTGGATGGTTTACGTGGAAAAGCAGCGGCAACAGTGTGAGCACCGCCTGTTGGCGGGACGACATGACGAGCCGGGTGCGTTCCAGGCGTGCGGCATTCAATGAAAGAAAGCGAGCACGAAGCGCAGCGAGCACCTTGCGATCGATTCCCTCTTCAAGGATTGGGCGGATTTCCTGGTGGCGCGTCATGTGGCGATTGGTTCAGGCAAACGATGTTGTCCGACATGTTGATCGAGGCGAAGGGCGAAAACTAGCACGGGTCAGTGAAAGCCGCAGCTGCAAGAAACGGGTGATAGCCGAGCGCCTGTGCGGTGGTCAAACCGGTAAATGGCGTGCTCGGCTAGGCTTTGGTCGCCTCAAGCTTAAGCCGGAACGGGCTCAGTGAGAATTGTTAGCAGCACTTGGGCATGCTCAGCGGCATCGCGTCCGAGGCTCGTCAGGTAGCCGCCGTCGGGTAGGGTTGTCAGACCTTTGCTATGCAGGCGCTGGGCGGCAGCGATCGCCGCGTCGCCGGCGTCGTGGTGGACTTTCAGGCCTTCGAGTGAGTTGTCGAGGTTGAACAGGCGAAGAATTTCCAGCTCGGCTACCACTTCTGGGGTGTAGGACATGTCTGCTCCTCGGATGATGGGCGTTGGCCCTGTTTGCGGAAGTGTAGATGCTACGTGCGCGCGTGCCGCCGTCTAAGACTATTCGGCTAGGTCGGGTAGGTTGCGCAGCTGCGTTTCGTACCCTTCGATGTCGAACGGGCGGTCTTGCTCGAGCATCTGCCGGATCTCCCTGGCGAGCACGAGCGCCATCAGCTTGAGGATCTCGTCGCGCTCGTAGCCGACCAGTGTCAGTTTGTTCAGCGTAGCCTGGGCAGCGGCGGGTTCCCCGGCTTCAAGCTGGTTTTCGATTGCCTGGATCAGTGTTTCCTCGGCAAAGGTTTCATCATCATCGGACGTGGCATCGTTCATGTCGCAACTCTCGTCAGGGAAGTTCTCGATAGCGTGTTGAGGTGACTACCGGCAAGCTGGCATCAGGCGGAAAAGGCCGGCTGAACGCTTCGCTTGGGTCGGTTTCTACTCTTACTATGACTTATCGAGAACACGACTACAGCAATGATCATCTTTCACTGTCTTGAAAACGGCGCGCTGGTGCGGCGCGTTGCCGAAAATCTGCAGACGCTTCCTGACAATATGCTGTGGGCCGATCTGCTGTCGCCTGATTCGCAGGAAGAGCGTTTTATCGAATCGTCGTTGGGGCTGGACATTCCGACCCGCGAAGAACTCGCCGAAATTGAAGACTCGTCGCGCTTCTACGATGAGGATGGCGCCATCTTCATGACCACAACGGTGGTGATGGGGATCGCCGATCGGCGGCCGGAAAATGCCCAAGTCACCTTTGTCCTGACCAAGCGTTGCCTGGTGACCGTTCGCTATACCGAGCTCAGTGCGTTCCGGCAGTTCGAGACGAAGAGTTCTCGGCAGCCGTCGACCTATTCCTCCAGTCATCAGATCTTTCTCGCCTTGGCGGACGCTGTGGTTGATCGCATTGCCGACGTGCTGGAAAGCGTTCAGGTCCAGCTTCAGACCTTGTCGAGGTGCATCTTCGACGTGCGAAAGGAGCAGCGCACGGACCTGCAGCAGATCATCCAGCAGCTTGGGCAGCACCGTTCGCTCCTGTCGCAGCTGGGCGAAAGCTTGTTCAGCTCAACCCGTCTGTTGGCGTTTTATCGCCTGCATGCTAACGAGCCCAGGCAGGGTGCCGCCAAGGGCCTGCTGAAGGCGCTGGAGCGTGACGTGCGTTCGCTTGGGGAGCATCAGGCGCGGCTGTTGGGCGATATCGCTTTTCTGCTCGACGCCACGCTGGGCCTGATCAATATCGAACAGAACGCCATCATCAAGGTGTTTTCCATTGCGGCGGTACTGTTCCTGCCGCCAACGCTGGTGGGCACGGTATATGGCATGAACTTCGAGAGCATGCCCGAGCTCAGTTGGTCGTTTGGCTATCCGATGGCCCTTGGGATGATGGTGATTTCAGCCATCATCCCCTACGCCTGGTTCAAGTTCCGTGACTGGCTTTGATCAGCCGAAGAAATACAGAACGATGCAGAACGCGCCCAGTAGCGCCCATACGGCGCCAAAAATGATGGGCGTGCGCAGCGAGAACAGCAGTGTACGTTTGTAGCGCTTCCCGCCCGGCGGGCTATTGCCTTCACCGAACAGAGCGGAATCGTGGTTGGGCAGCAGGCCGACATTGCCTTCGGTCTGCAGCAGCTCGGCCTGCTTGCGATGCCAGCGCTCGATCACGTCGAAGCTCGCGCGAATGCCAGGTATCGCATGCAGCGAAGTGAGCAGCCCAAGCAGCGCCAGGATGCTCGGCACCACCAGACGGAACAGGCTTCCCCAGTCGGGATTAGTGTTGGCCATGGACGAGGCGAAGGCGATCATCAGAAACGACTGCGAAGACAGGTAGCCGCTGGTGCGGCTGGCCAGCAGCGTCGACTCGAAGTGGATTTCCGAGCGATAGAAGTTCAGGCGCTCCTTAGGTGAGTCGAATACTTCGGCACCTTGGGTGTCCTGATTGAGCAGCAACGTTTTGAGGTCGGGCATAAGGGGGAGCAATCTCGGGCGTCAAGGCGTTTGGCGCCATCCGACAGGTTGAGTTCCCGCTCGTGTCAATCTCAGGCCTGCTCCGCCAACGCCTGTAGCGCTTCACCGGTCAGGCGATAGCTGGTCCATTCATCCTGGGGGCGTGCACCCAGTGATTCGTAAAACTGGATGGCCGGTTCGTTCCAGTCCAACACCGACCACTCGAAGCGCCCGCAACCACGCGACACTGCCAAGCGCGCCAGATATTGGAGCAACGCCTTGCCTGCACCGGTACCCCGGGCCTCGGGTGTGACGTAAAGATCTTCGAGATAAAGGCCATTGCGGCCAAGCCATGTCGAGTAGTTGAAGAAATACACCGCATAGCCGATCGGCTGGCCGTCGCGCTCGCAGATCAGCGCACTGGCGCTGGCATCTTCGGCGAACAGGCTGGACTCGATGCCCGCGACATCGGTTTTCACTTCATGCTCGGCGCGCTCATAGATTGCCAACTCGGTGATAAAGCGCAGGATCAGCGCGGCATCATCGCGGCTGGCGGGGCGAATGTTCAACGACATGAAAACTCTCCGGTCTGACAGGCACGAGCCGCCTCGCGCCTGCCCAGGTGACTTGGCTCAGCGAGTGACCAGCAATTCACGGCCGCGCTGAACGGCTGCGCGAACCTGCCTGGGTGCCGTACCGCCGATGTGATCGCGGGCATTCACCGACCCTTCCAGGGTCAGCACGGCGAAGACGTCCTCACCGATCTGGTCGCTGAATTGGCGCAGCTCGGCGAGGCTCATTTCAGCCAGGTCCTTGCCGCCCTCTAGTCCGTACTTCACCGCATGGCCAACGATCTCGTGACAATCACGGAAGGGCAGGCCCTTGCGCACCAAGTAGTCGGCCAGATCGGTTGCTGTGGAAAAACCACGCAGCGCGGCTTCACGCATGATTTCGCGCTTGGGTTTGATCGCCGGGACCATATCGGCAAAGGCGCGCAGCGAGTCGCGCAGGGTGTCGGCAGCGTCGAACAGCGGCTCCTTGTCTTCCTGATTGTCCTTGTTGTACGCGAGTGGCTGGCCTTTCATCAGCACCAGCAGGCCAGCGAGCGCGCCGAACACACGTCCGGTCTTGCCGCGTACCAGTTCTGGTACGTCCGGGTTCTTCTTCTGCGGCATGATCGAGCTGCCGGTGCAGAAGCGGTCGGGCAGGTCGATGAACTGAAACTGCGCGCTGGTCCAGAGCACCAGCTCTTCGGAGAAGCGCGACAGGTGCATCATCGCCACTGAGGCGGCGGCGCAAAATTCAATGGCGAAGTCGCGATCCGAGACGCCGTCCAACGAGTTACCGGAGATGGCCTCGAAACCCAGCAGTTCGCAGGTGATCTCGCGCTGAATGGGATAAGTCGTGCCGGCCAGCGCGGCCGAGCCCAGCGGCATGCGATTGGTGCGCTTGCGGCAGTCGACCAGGCGCTCATAGTCGCGCGACAGCATCTCGAACCAGGCCAACAGGTGATGGCCGAAGGTCACCGGCTGGGCTGTCTGCAGGTGCGTGAAGCCGGGCATGATGGTGTCCGCTTCGGCTTCGGCCAGGCCCAGTAGGCCCTCTTGCAGTCGTGTGATTTCGCCGAGGATCAGGTCGATTTCATCGCGCAGCCACAGGCGGATGTCGGTGGCGACCTGGTCGTTGCGCGAGCGGCCGGTGTGCAGCTTCTTGCCCGTGACGCCGATGCGGTCGGTCAGGCGTGCTTCGATGTTCATGTGCACGTCTTCGAGATCGACGCGCCAGTCAAACGTGCCGGCTTCGATTTCGTTCTGGATTTCTTTCAGATTGGCGATGATCTGGTCGCGTTCGGCATCGGTCAGCACGCCGGCCTTGGCCAGCATCGTCGCATGGGCGATCGATCCCATGATGTCGTGGCGGTAGAGGCGCTTGTCGAACTCGACGGAGGCGGTGAATCGGGCGACGAAGGCGTCGACGGGCTCGCTGAATCGGCCGCCCCAGGACTGGTTGGTCTTGTCGGTGCTCATGAATGCGCTCGCTGAATCGGATGGGCAAATTGGAGGGCCCGAATAATAACAGGGTTACGCGCGGCTTCCGTGCTGGCGCTCCGCAGCGAGCGGCTTTATCAGGCCTTGAACTGGCCGAGACTGGCTTCGAGCCTCTGCGCAAGCACGCCCAGTTCCTTACCACTGGCCGCGGTTGCAGTCACCGCGTCGGCGGATCGTTCGGCTTCGGTCAAGATGACTTCGACCCGCTCGCGCACGGCCGTTGCGGTGCTGGCTTGGTGTTCTGCGCCTTTGGTTGCCTCCCTTACGACCTGGTGCACTTGCTCGACGGCAGTCTGCAAGGCGCGCTGTAGCTCGCGGCTGCTCCCCAGGGAAGCCGCGCCGCTTTCGGCCTGCTTGCCCGCCGTGTTGATCGCCAAGACGGCGTCACGTGCACCCCGTTGTAGGCTTTCGATATGCGCCTGGATATCGCCCGTGGACTGCTGAGTCTTGCTGGCGAGCGCTCGCACTTCATCGGCCACCACCGCGAATCCACGACCACTCTCGCCGGCGCGAGCGGCTTCGATGGCAGCGTTCAGCGCAAGCAGATTCGTTTGCTCGGCGATGCCCTTAATCACGGTCAGTACCACCTCGATCTGTTCGCTCTGCTTGGCCAGTTTTTCGATCACCGAGGCGCTTGTCTGTACGCCACTGCCAAGCGCTTCGATCGTACGGCCCACCTGCTCGGAAATCGCCTCGTTATCTACCGCGGCCTTGCGAATCGAGGCAACCTGATCAAGTGCAGTCTGCATGGCGCGGCTTTCATTCTGTGCGTGCTGGGTCATGTCGGCCAACGCCTGCAGGCTTCGGGCGACCTCGTCACGTTGGCGCTCGGCAGCGGCTGCAGCGGAGCGGCTCCGGTTGCCCAGTGTGTCGATTTCCGCCCCGGTCTGTACGGCGATAGCGCGTGCTTCCTGGACGATCGGCTGGAGCTTGGCCAGGAACAGATTGACCGCGTCAGCCATCTCGCCCACCTCGTCTGCGCTGTGAATCTTCACGCGCTGGGTGAGATCGCCGTGGCCGGCCGAAAGGTCGCGCAGCGCGGTGCTGAGCAGGCCCAGCCGGCGCAGTACCTGGCGTCCGAGCACCAGCGTGACGGCGAGCAGGAGCAGTGTTCCGATGACAGCAAGGCCAACGCTGATTTTCCAAAGCAGCGCCGACGCGGAGCGCTCCACTGCCTTCTGGCTATTGGACTCGATGCTTTGTGCCACCTCCGTCGCCGCGGCCAGGCCAGACGCCATGATTTTTGCGCTGTCGCTGGCGGTGGTTGCGAGACCGGCTTCCACCAGCTTCGCTCCGCTGGCGACCAGTGTCTGGAAACGGCTGTCGAACGCCGCCAGTTCCGTGCTCACCGCTGAGGTGGAGAAGCCGAGGATCACCTGGCCGATGTCCGCCCCCTTGGGGTTGATCGATGTCTTGGCGAGATAGAGCGTTGGGTCGCTCTCGGCCGCGGACAGTACCTTGTCGAACGCGGTGCGTCCGGTGCCCTTGTCCAGCAGTGCTTTGACTCGGGGATCCTGGCGGTTCAAGTGGCGGGTGAGTTGGTTGCCATTGGCATCGAAATAAACGACGAAGACGACCGCCGGGTTGCGGTGAGCCATTCTGACGAACTCGGTCAGCGCCGGTACGTCGTTGTCCCAGATCGCAGCTGGCGCGACGCCAGCGAGCAGCGTGGCGAGGTCGTCGCCGGACTGCTTGAGGTGACGCTCAAGCACGTCTTTCAGCTGATTCTGCTCTTCGGTCAATCGCTGTGTCAGTCCCTGGGACAGATCGCTGGTCATGCGTTCGGCCAGGTTGGTAAGCCCGCCCCTGACTTCGGCATCTGCCGAGCGCAGCGCTTGCAGCAGGCGCGCCGAATCTTCGCCCAGGCTTTGCTCGATGTCTTGTTCGAGCCCGTCGATGGTGCCCCGGGTCAATGCGAGAGCAACCAGTACTTGCACCAGAACGGCGCCGCACAGCGTCAGGAATACCGGGCGTAGCAAGGGGCTACGCAGAGAGGAAAACAGCAGCACGGTTCAAACTCCTGGGGCAGCGGTAACAATTGGCGGGTCGATAATGGGATGCAAGCATTGCGCCATCATGCGCAAAACGAATCGCTCGTAGAACACCTTGTATCGGCCGATACAGCCGCATTCATGACTGCCGAAGCGTGGAACTGGCGACCGTTCGTCATCATTGCAACGTTCCGAGTCGATAGACTCGGCTCCCACTTCGCAACGGCAGTGGCCGCCTTGCCGGGCTCGCCTTGCTTTGCGCTCCTGCGGCGCGGAAACTCAATTCATGCGAACAAATAAACTCGATCGAACGCGGCCGGCGGCCCCTGTCGATGACTTCTTCGTGCCTGAACTCTGCCAGCCCGACGCGTTGCTCGGCCTGGTGCTGCTCGCCGAGTTGCTGGTGCTCGTGCTGGTGCTCGCCGAGCCGATGCAACCAGGGTTCAACTGGATGCGCCTGGCGCTGGCGTCGTTGTTCGTGCAGTGGGTGATGTTGCTGTCGGCCGGTTTGACTTGTCAGCTGCGACCGCTGCTGGCGCGATTGCCGGCTTGGCTGGCAGGGCTTGCTTGCTGTGCGATGGTGGTCGGGCTGACGCTGGCGTGCACGGCGGTTGCCGATATCTATCAGCTTGGCGGTCCGCTGACGCGCGTCGGCGAGGTGAATCTGTATCTGCGCCATGCATTGATCAGCCTGATCATGTCCGGCCTGCTGCTGCGCTATTTCTATCTGCAGAGCCAATGGCGGCGGCAGGAGCAGGCCGAGCTTCGCGCTCGCATCGAGTCATTGCAGGCGCGCATCCGACCGCATTTTCTGTTCAACAGCCTGAACAGCATCGCGAGCCTGGTGGTCACCGATCCAGCTAAGGCCGAGCAAGCGGTGCTCGACCTGTCCGATCTGTTCCGTGCCAGCCTGGCGCGCCCCGGCACCCTGGTGCCTTGGCGCGAAGAGCTGGAGTTGTCACGCCGATACCTTTCAATCGAGCAGTACCGGCTCGGCGAACGGCTGAAAGTTGAATGGCAGGTCGATACCGTACCGGATGATTTGCCGATTCCCCAGCTGACCCTGCAGCCGCTTCTGGAAAACGCGCTTATCCACGGAATCCAGCCAAGAATCGAGGGCGGGGTGGTCAGCGTGGCGGCGTACTATGCTGACGGCGTGTTCCATTTGCAGGTTAGTAACCCCTTTGATGAGACGGCTCCAAAGCTGCCATCTAGAGGGACTCAGCAAGCGCTGCTCAATATAGACGCACGACTAACGGCACTTTTCGGTCCCGCGGCGAGTCTCAGCGTGGAGCGGCGTAATGCCCGTTACTACACCTGTCTACGCTATCCGTGTGCGACACAAAAGCAGGAAGCCAGAACTGTATGAATGTGCTGATTGTCGATGACGAACCTCTAGCCCGCGAGCGCCTCAGCCGACTGGTAGGTGACCTTGACGGCTATCGTGTCCTGGAACCTTCCGCCTCCAATGGCGAAGAGGCGCTGTCCCTGATCGAGGAACTGCGTCCCGATGTTGTGTTGCTGGATATCCGTATGCCGGGGCTTGATGGCCTCCAGGTTGCAGCCAAGCTGTGCGAGCGCGACGCTCCCCCTGCGGTGATCTTCTGCACCGCCCACGACGAGTTTGCGCTGGACGCCTTCCAGGTGAGCGCGGTCGGTTACCTGGTCAAGCCGGTACGGCCGGAACACCTCGCCGAAGCATTGAAGAAAGCCGAGCGGCCCAATCGTGTGCAACTCGCGGCGCTGACGCGTCCTGCGGCGGTGAGCGGCACCGGCCCGCGCAGCCATATCAGCGCACGGACCCGCAAGGGCATTGAACTGATCCCATTGCCTCAGGTGATCTATTTCATCGCTGACCACAAATACGTCACCCTGCGCCATGAGGGCGGCGAGGTTCTGCTAGATGAGCCGTTGAAGGCGCTCGAAGATGAGTTCGGCGAGCGTTTCGTCCGCATTCACCGCAATGCGCTGGTCTATCGCGACCGTATCGAGCGATTGCAGCGCACCCCCCTTGGACATTTCCAGCTGTTTCTCAAGGGGCTTGAGGGCGAGCCGCTTACCGTAAGCCGCCGCCATGTCGCCGGTGTGCGCAAGTTGATGCAAAACCTCTGATTCGGGCCTGGCGCTAAGGACAGGCGCCCCGTTCCAGTTCAACCGTCCCCCGGACGGCTTTCCTTGATCCCCGCCAACCCGATCGCTGTTCCTGGCCTGTTATCATCGCCGGCAGTTCATCTGTCTGGAATTGTTCATGTCCCGCGAAATTCGCATCGCCACCCGCAAGAGTGCCCTGGCCCTGTGGCAGGCCGAATACGTCAAGGCGCGCCTGGAAGCCGCTCATCCGCATGTGACGGTGAGCCTGGTGCCGATGGTCAGTCGGGGCGACAAGCTGCTCGATGCACCGCTGGCAAAGATCGGCGGCAAGGGTCTTTTCGTCAAAGAGCTGGAAACAGCCCTGATGGAGAACGAAGCGGACATTGCCGTGCACTCCATGAAGGACGTGCCCATGGAATTCCCCGAGGGGCTCGGTCTGTATTGCATCTGTGAACGGGAAGACCCGCGCGACGCGTTCGTCTCCATTCACTATGAGAATTTTGATGCGCTGCCTGCCGGCGCGATCGTAGGCACCTCCAGTCTCCGGCGCCAGGCGCAGCTGCTGGCGCGTCGCCCCGATCTGAAGATCCAGTTCCTGCGCGGTAACGTGAACACTCGCCTGGCCAAGCTCGATGCAGGCGAGTACGACGCAATCATCCTGGCGGCGGCCGGCCTGATCCGCCTGGGTTTTGGCGACCGCATCCGCACCAGCATCAGTGTCGAGGACAGCCTGCCTGCCGGCGGGCAGGGCGCCGTCGGGATCGAGTGCCGGACCGGCGATACCGAGCTGCATCAGCTGCTTCAATGCATGAACGATCCCCATACCGCCATCCGCGTGAGCGCCGAGCGGGCCCTGAACCGCCACCTCAATGGAGGCTGTCAGGTGCCGATCGCCTGTTATGCCGTACTCGAAGGCGATCAGCTGTGGTTGCGTGGGCTCGTCGGCCAGCCCGATGGTGCCTTGCTCCTACGCGCTGAAGGCCGTGCGCCCAATGCCGAAGCCGAAGCGCTCGGTGTGCGCATCGCAGAAGAATTATTGCAGCAAGGCGCTGGCAAGATCCTTCAGGATATTTATGGTGAGGCCGGCAAGGCGTGAACGGCTGGCGTCTCTTGCTGACGCGGCCCGCAGAAGAATGCGCCGCCCTGGCGGACATCTTGGCGGGTCAGGGCATCCACAGTGCCAGCCTGCCCCTGCTCGCTATCGAGGCACTCGACGAAACGCCCGAACAGCGCGAGGTCATGCTGGAGCTGGATCGTTATGCTGCCGTGGTGGTAGTGAGCAAACCGGCGGCCCGGTTGGGCCTGGAGCGGCTCGGTCGTTATTGGAAAGTTCCCCCAGTTGGGCCAGTTTGGTTCAGCGTGGGCGCAGCGACTGGCGCCATTCTTGAAGAATACGGCCTGGATGTGTCCTGGCCCGCCAGTGGCGACGATAGCGAAGCGCTGCTGGCGCTGCCGCGACTGGCCGAGGCGCTAGACGTGGCAGCTCCGAAAGCGCTCATCCTGCGCGGGGAGGGGGGGCGTGAACATCTCGCCGATACGCTTCGCGGCCGTGGCGTTCAGGTCGACAGCCTCGAGCTGTACCGGAGATATCTGCCTGAGTACCCGTGCGACAGGTTGATCGAACTGGTTCGTTCGGAACGGCTGAATGCCATGGTGGTCAGCAGTGGGCAGGGTTTGCAGTCGTTACGCGAGTTGGCAGGATTCGATTGGTCAACTCTGCGTGAACTACCCTTGTTCGTACCCAGCCCTCGTGTGGCCGAGATGGCCGAGGCGTTGGGCGCCAAAAGAATCGTGGACTGCCGTGGTGCTGGAACCGCGGCTTTGCTGGCGGCGCTACGGGACAATCCCGGGCCCGCTTCCTGATGCAAAGGATGGAAACGTGAGCGAAGTAGACTCCGACAAGGCACCTCAGCAACCGAAGGGCAACGACTCTGTCGCCGCTCAAAATCCTGTTAAGAAAGAGCCGCAGAAGGATTCGAAAGAGGCGCCCAAGGCGCCACCACCGAAAACACCGGCCGGTTCTACAGCCGATGCGCGTGGCGGCGGCAAAGGATTGGCCGGTCTGGCCCTGCTGGTCGGCTTGGCGGGTCTGGCAGCAGGGGGCTACAGCGTCTGGCAGACTCAGCAGCTGGCCGATCAGGAGCAGCAACAGCAACAATCGGCACAGGCTACGAGCGAACAAACCCGCCAGTTGGGTGAGCGCAGCGAGCAACTGGCCAGCCGCCTCGGCAAGCTCGAGCAACTGCCATCGGCCGACCAGCTTGAGGATCGACGCCGTTTGCTGACAGAGCTGCAAAGCGATCAGCAGCGCCTGGCGGGGCGTGTCGAGCAGGTTCTTGGAGCCAGTCGTGAGCAGTGGCGACTCGCCGAAGCCGAGCATCTGTTGCGCATGGCGATGTTGCGCCTGTCGGCCATGCAAGACGTGAACAGCGCCGAATCGCTGCTCGCCGAGGCGGATCTGATTTTGCGTAAACAGGATGATCCGGGGGCGTACGCCGCGCGACAGCAATTGCTCGAAGGGCTTGAAGCGTTGCGCAGTCTGCCGGAGCTGGACCGGACCGGGTTGTTTCTCCAGCTTGGTGCGTTGCGCGGTCAGGCCAATCAGCTCAATGGCCTGGCTCCTGAATTCGAGGAGGGTCAAGGCGCCACAGGTGGCCAGGCTGATAGCGGCTGGCAGCGGTGGCTAAATGAGCTGACACGTTATGTCCGTATCGATTTCGACGCTGGTAATAGCGTCAAGCCGCTGCTTGCCGGTCAGAGTCTGGCGCAGGTGCGGTTGGCGTTGTCGCTGGCCATCGAGCAGGCGCAGTGGGCCGTGCTCAATGGCAACGAAAAGGTCTACCAGCAATCGTTGGACCAGGCGGGGCAATTGATCAAGGATCACTTCAGCGAGGAAAACGGTCAGAGCCGAGGGCTGCGCGACCGTATCGAAGAACTGAAAAAACGCCAAGTGTCGGTCAGCCTGCCGGACCTCTCACCGGCGCTCCGCGCATTGCAGACCTATGTGCAGAAACGTGAATCGTCCGAAAGCGCTGGGTCGCCTGCTGACAGCGGCCCAGCACAGCCCACGGACAAGACGACCCCGGAATCTGACCAGCCGACAGCCGATGAGCCAGCGTCCGATGAGCCGTCAGCGGAAGAGGGGCAGCGCGCATGAAGCGATTCGCCTTTGTCCTGATCCTGCTTATCGCGATTGTCGGGTTCCTCGGCTGGGCCATTGCGCAGGACCCGGGCTATGTCCTGATCAGCTATGACCGCTTCCGCTACGAGTCGAGCTTCTGGATCTTTCTTGGTCTGATCGCGTGCCTCTGGTTGTTGGCAATGGTGGTGCACTGGGTGCTCGGCTTGTTGCACACGTCCGGCGCACTGGTCAATCCGTGGTCGCGTCGTCACCGTGAGCGTCGTGTCAGCAAGGCATCACGCAGCGGTTTACGCGAGTTGGCCGAAGGACAATGGACTCAAGCCTTGGGTCATTTGCGCTCCGCTGCCGAGCACGACCACCAGCCATTGGTGCATTACCTTGGCGCCGCACGTGCCGCCAATGAACTGGGCGAGCACGAGCAAAGCGACGAGCTGCTCCGCAAGGCAAGGGAGCGCGAGCCCGAGTCAGGCCTTGCGGTTGGCCTGACCCAGGCTCAGCTGCAAATTGCGAGGGGCCAATATGGCGAGGCGCGGGAAACACTCAACGCGCTGCACAGCGACCATCCCCGTCATCCCTACGTGTTGACCTTGTTGCAGCAGCTGTACGTTCAGCTGGAAGACTGGTCGGCTTTGTGCAGGTTGCTACCCGAGCTGCGCAAGCACCGCGTGTTGCCACCGGCTCGCCTGAGTGAGCTTGAATTGCTGGCCTGGACAGCGGCGATTGAGCAAAGCGGTCAAGCCCCGACAGCCAGCAATGAGGACGCGTTGCAGACCCTCAATCAGAAGTGGCAAACCGTACCGTCGGGGTTGCGCAGTGAGTCGCTGCTGGTGCGAGCCTACGCTGACGGCCTGTCCCGCTTGGGAGCGGATGCTAAAGCCGAAGAGGTGCTCTACGCAGCGCTCAAACGACAGTACGATGATCGCCTGGTTGAGCGGTACGGCCGCGTCCGCGGTCAGGACCCTGCACGTCAGCTGGCGAATGCTGAAGGCTGGCTCAAGACTAATCCGGAGAATGCCGAGCTGCTGCTTGCGCTTGGCCGGCTGAGCATGCGCAACGCGCTTTGGGGCAAGGCACGCGACTATCTCGAGGCCAGCCTGCGCTTCGAACACCGTCCGGAAACCTGCGCCGAGCTGGCCCGATTGCTGGCCCAGCTAGGAGACAACGAGCGCAGCAACCGGCTGTTCCAAGAAGGGTTGGGGCTCCTTGATCAATCCAGCGCCAACCGGATACAAACCACCAGCAGCAGTTAGCGGTTGGCAGTCGGCGCGGCGCCCGGGTAGTGACGCCCGTCCCGCGCCGCTGCGGCGATTTGCGTATGGCTTGCAGCTCGCCGCCTGCCGCACTACCGTAGCGAACTTTTCCTGTCTGCGGAGTTGCCATGAACCTGGCCAGCCCACGTTCGCTGTTTCTTCTGGCCTTCATCGGCTGCGCGTTGATGATGGTCGCTGCCCTGTATCTCGAGCACGTCGTCGGGCTGGTTCCCTGCCCGCTGTGCATCGTTCAGCGTATCTGCGTCATCGGCTTCGGCCTGGTCTGTCTGGTCGCTGCGCTGCATGGCCCACGCAAGATCGGTCGCCGTGTTTATTCGGTCATGGCACTGCTGTTCGCCGTTGCTGGTGGGGGCACGGCGATACGCCAGATATGGCTGCAGAACATGCCTGCCGACCAGCTGCCGAGCTGCCTGCCCAGTCTCGAATACATGATGGATGCGTTGCCGTTCCAGGAAATTGCCCGTTTGGTGCTTCACGGTACCGCCGAGTGCGCCGAAGTTACCTGGACACTGCTCGGAATGAGTATTCCGGAGTGGACGTTGCTCGCATTCATTGCAATGGCCCTGTTCTGTTTCTGGCAGTTGCTGCGCCGCGACTAGGCTTTTTGTCGAGGCGGGGCGAATGATCGCCCCGCCTGATGGTCAATGAGCAGGGCGAAGCGGTCACGCTAGTGATGCCAGTTGAATTTCATCCTTGCTGCTTGATGCTTCGTTCCGCGCAGCTTAGTCTGCCCTGGCGGCGTCGGTTTTCTGCCAATTTCGCTGTCACTCACCCAAGGCCGATATCCCAAGACAAAAAACCGTCTCGGAAGGCGCAACAGGCATCATCGATTAGGGAAAGTGAGGTCATCATGCTCGAGAGCTGTCGGAACGCCCAGGAACGCTGGGGAGGTGTGCACCTGCTGATCGACCGCTGGCTGCAGGAACGCCACGCATTGATCAACGCATTCGAAGGGCTGCATGGGGGTGCCGAAGCGGCTACTCGCCCGGCCTTGCAAAAATTCTGCGAAATCTTGCTCGACTATGTGTCGGCTGGTCATTTCGAGATCTACGAGCAATTGCTCAACGAAGCAGAAGCCTTTGGTGACAAGCGGGGGCTGGATCTGGCACGTCAGATTTATCCTCGTATCGAGGCGATTACCCAGGTTGCGGTTGCTTTCAATGACCGGTGCGACAACGGCGACTGTCTCGAAAGCCCTGGTCTTCCAGAAGAGCTGAAGCGTCTGGGCCAGTTGCTGCACGAGCGCTTCGAGCTTGAAGACTGCCTGATCGAAGTGCTGCATACCGCGCATAAAGAGCCTGCTGCTACCGCCTGACCGATGCCGGTCAGCTGCGCGCGAAGGATCGCTTGTAGCACGCTTCGCTGATCGGTTGGCGGATCGCTGCGGCCCGTCTAGTATGGCTGCACCAATCCCGCCAGGAGGCGCTTTCATGCCAGCAAAGAAAAACGCGGTCACTACCCCGCTGCACTTGCTTCAGCAGCTATCAAAAAGTCTGGTCGTGCATCTGGAAAAAGCCTGCACTGATGCACAGAAGGAAGCAGAGATCCTCTTGGCCAAGCTTGAAAAGCAGCGTGGCAAGACGCAGGAAAAACTGATCAAAGCGCGCGCCAAGCTCGACGAGGCCGGCAATGCTGGCAAGTCGAAGGCCCAAAGCAAGGCTCGCTCCAAGCTAGCCGAACTGGATGACATGCTTGCCTTGCTACAGTCACGGCAGAACGAGACCTTGAGTTACCTGGCTGACCTCAAGCGCGACGCCGAGCAGAGCTTGAACTTGGCGCAAGGTGTCGCTCAGGTTGAAAAGGCTGCGGCGCAAGCACTGGCATCGCGCAGCAAGGCCACGCCGTCACGTTCGGCTTCAGCGCAACGCAAGGCTGCGCCTGCGTCAACCAAGTCAGCTCCTGCCAAGCAATCTTCCAGCAGCTCGACCCCGGCGGCGAGCAAGCCAGCCACAGCCCGCGCCCGAACAGCAGCCTCAAAAGTTGCGGATAGCAAGTCCGCCACGGCTAATGCGCCCAGCGGCTTGGGCGCAGCCGACAGTGGCGCTCCGAAACGTCCCGCTCGGCCTGCCACTAGCCGCGCGAAGCCAAAACCCGCTTCCACCAAGTCATCCAGCGCTGCCAAGCCCGCTGCAACGCGCAAGCCTGCTGCCACACGCAAGCCCGCAGCAACCAAGGCCGGCAGTGCGGATCAGTCCGCTCCGCCGGCATCCAGCTGAGAAGCTGCACGGCGCAGCACGGTCAGCAATGCATCGGGGTCGCCGTTGATCCCCGTGCATAGCTGGTTCAGCCAGTTGTTAGATCCGTCCTCCCGCAACCAATGCTGCGTTGCCTGCTGAAGGCGCTCGAACTGAGTTCGTTCGGCGTCTAGCTCCAGCGTTTTGACTCGCTGGCGCAAGCTGGCGAGCTCGGTGTCGATGGCTGCCTGCTCACGCCACGCCTGACGCAGATTTCGCAGGGGCAATACCACTGCGCTCTGCCAGTCCTTGCTGAGCTGTTTCAGTTCTTCCAATCGCTGCGCGTTTTGTTGGATGCCCCGAATTTCCAACCAGACGCAGGCGAGCAGCAAGCAGACGTCCATCCCTAGCGCTTGCAACTCAAGACACGCCTTTTCCACGCCGGGCTCTGCGTAACAGGCGAGGGCAAAATTCCAGAGTTCGTCGTTGTTCATCTGTAATTGGTTTTTTTCATGAGCAGCCGGATGGATTTCCGGGCGACCTGATAAACTCCGCCGCCATTATGATCCGACTTCAGAACCTGACTCTACAGCGCGGCCCGCAGCGTTTGCTGGAAGGCGCCGAGCTGACCCTTCATCCTGGCCATAAGGTCGGGCTGGTTGGCGCCAATGGCGCCGGTAAGTCCAGCCTGTTCGCCTTGCTGCGCGGCGAATTCACCCCCGACGAGGGCGACTGCCAGCTGCCGCCCGACTGGCGCATTGCACACATGCGCCAGGAGGTCGATACGCTCGATCGGTTGGCGGTCGATTACGTGCTGGACGGCGATACCGAGTTGCGCCGCATTCAGGGTGCGCTGATCGAAGCTGAAGCAGCCTCTGACGGTGGGGCACTGGCTCGCTTGCATACTGAGCTCGATAACGCCGACGGCTATACCGCTGACGCACGGGCACGCAAGTTGTTGGCCGGCCTGGGTTTTGCCAATGAGCAAATGGATCTGCCGGTAAGCAGCTTCTCAGGAGGTTGGCGGATGCGTCTGAATCTGGCGCAGGCGCTGATGTGTCCGTCTGATCTGTTGCTGCTCGACGAGCCCACCAACCACCTCGATCTGGATGCCATTCTCTGGCTGGAAGCCTGGCTTAAGAGCTATCCGGGCACACTGATGCTGATTTCCCATGATCGCGATTTCCTCGACGAGGTGGTCGGTCATGTGGTGCACGTCGAGCAGCGCAAGCTGACGCTCTATCGCGGGGGCTACTCGGCCTTTGAGCGGGCCCGGGCCGAGCGCCTGGCGCAGCAGCAGCAGGCGTTCGAAAAGCAACAGGCACAGCGCGAGCACATGGAGGACTTTATTCGGCGCTTCAAGGCCAAGGCGAGCAAAGCGCGACAGGCGCAGAGCCGGATCAAGGCCCTGGAAAAGCTTGAGGAGTTGGCCCCGGCGCATATCGATTCGCCGTTCGACTTCGTTTTTCGCGAGGCGGATAAGGTCTCCAGCCCGCTGCTGGATCTGGAGCAGGGGAGTCTTGGCTACGGCGACAAGGTGGTGCTAGAGAAGGTCAAGCTGCAGTTGGTCCCGGGAGCCCGCATCGGTTTGCTTGGCCCCAACGGAGCGGGGAAATCCACGCTGATCAAGACGCTGGCCAACGAGCTGCAGCCCTTGGGTGGACGCCTGCAGCGCGGCGAGAACCTTGTCATCGGCTATTTCGCCCAGCATCAGCTAGACGCTCTGGACGCCAAGGCCAGCCCGCTGTTGCATCTGCAGCGTATCGCCCCTGGCGAACGGGAGCAGGTACTGCGTGATTTTCTCGGTGGTTTCGATTTCCGCGGCAATCGCTGCGATGAGCCGGTCCTTAATTTCTCCGGCGGTGAAAAGGCCAGGCTCGCGCTAGCGCTGATCGCCTGGGGCAAACCCAATCTGTTGCTGCTCGACGAACCGACCAACCACCTCGATCTCGAGATGCGGCTGGCGTTGACGCTGGCCTTGCAGGACTTCGAGGGGGCCGTGCTCGTCGTGTCCCACGACCGGCACTTGCTGAAAAGCACGACCGATGAATTCCTGCTGGTTGCAGAAGGCCGGGTCGTGGAGTTCGAAGGTGACCTTGAGGACTACGCTCGCTGGCTGGTCGACTACCGTTCCCGCCAGCAGCCGCTGAGCCCAGTGGAGCCCGCGGGCGAAAAGACTGATAAGCGCGCCGCCCGCCAGGCTGCGGCTACCCTGCGTCAGCAATTGGCTCCGTTGAAACGGCAAGCCGAAAAGCTCGAAAAGTCTTTGGCTGATATTCACGAAAAGCTCGCGCCGCTGGAGGCGCTTCTCGCTGATTCGGATGTATACGAGTCGGCCCGCAAGGATGAGCTGCGCGAGCTGCTGGCCAAGCAGGCTGAACTGAAGGTGCGCGAAGGCGAACTGGAAGAGGCTTGGCTGGAGGCGCTCGAAGCGCTCGAAGTTCTACAAAGCCAACTTGAGGCGAGCCTGTGAGCGAGCGGTGGTTGATTTTTTCGCAAAGATGGAGCGATCAGTTACTGCTCGGATTGCAGATACTGTTGATTCTGTTGGTCGCCTATATTCTTCAGCGGCTCGTCGTACGTGGGCTTTCACGGCTCGGCAGTCGCTATCCGCTTCCGCCTGAACTGCTTTTGCCGCTGCGTGGCGGGATTCGCTGGTTCATTATTGGCGGTGCGCTGATCATGGTGCTGGAGCGCGTCGGAGTTTCGGCCACCGTCATTTGGACCGCCTTCTCGGGGTTCGTGGCAGTCGCAGCCGTGGCCTTCTTTGCGATCTGGAGCGTGCTCTCCAACCTGCTCTGCGCTGTGCTCATCATGACCGTTGGCCCGTTTCGGTTGGGCGACATGGTGGAACTGGTGGAGAGTTTCGACAAGCCCATCGTCAAGGGCCGAGTCATCGACATAAACCTGCTCTACACCACGCTGGAAGAGTCAGCCGATAGCGGAACCGGTGCGATCGTTCAGGTTCCTAACAGTCTGTTCTTCCAGAAGGTGTTGCGCCGCTGGCGTGGCACCGAGATCCAGTCCCCTCATCACAACGCACACGAGTAGCATGCATGGAATGGCTTAGCAGCCCCGAAATATGGGTCGCCTTTTTGACCCTGACTGCCCTGGAAATCGTCCTGGGTATCGACAACATTATCTTTATTTCCATCCTCGTCGGACGCTTGCCAAAGGAGCAGCAACCCAAGGCGCGTTTCTTCGGCCTGGCCTTGGCAATGGGCACGCGGATTCTCTTGTTGCTATCGATCGCCTGGGTCATGCGCCTGACCAATGACTTGTTCACCGTATTCGAGCACGGTGTGTCCGGGCGTGACCTGATCCTGTTTTTCGGCGGCCTGTTCCTGCTGTTCAAGAGCACCATGGAAATCTGGCATAGCGTTGAAGGCGAAGAAGAATCGGAAGGCACCACCGGAGGTGCGGTCAAAGCAGGCTTCGTTGGCATCATCCTGCAGATCGCAGTGATCGATATCGTCTTCTCGCTGGACTCGGTGATCACCGCAGTGGGCCTGGTAGACAACGTGCAGGTGATGGTTGCCGCAATCGTGATTGCCGTCGGGGTAATGATGCTCGCCGCTGGCACCATCAGCGACTTCATCGAGAAGCATCCGACGCTGAAGATCCTCGCGCTGTCGTTCCTGATCGTAGTCGGCACCCTGCTGGTGGCCGAAGCCTTCGGCGCGCATGTGCCCAAGGGCTACGTGTACTTCGCCATGGCGTTCTCGCTAGGGGTCGAGGCGATCAACATTCGTATGCGCAAAGCGATGAATCGCAAGCTGAAGGCGCCGGTCAAGCTCGGCAAAGACATACCGGACTAAGGGCTGTGCTGAAAGCTGCGCCTGCCAGGCGCAGCTTCTGGAGGGATCAATCATGACGCTCGAAACCTGGCTTGCCTTTCTTGTTGCCTGTTGGGTCATCAGCTTGTCGCCGGGGGCGGGGGCGATCGCCTCGATGTCCTGCGGATTGCAGTACGGCTTCTGGCGCGGTTATTGGAACGCGATCGGTTTGCAGATTGCGCTGGCGATGCAGATAGCCGTAGTGGCCGCCGGTGTCGGGGCGGTGCTGGCGACCTCGTCGCTCGCCTTCAGCCTGATCAAATGGTTCGGGGTCGCCTATCTATTGTGGCTGGCGCTTAAGCAGTGGCAGGCGGTGCCATCAATGCTTGACGACAGCGCTGCACCGCGACCGATCGGGCGCCCGTTAGCCTTGGTGTTCCGCGGTTTTCTGGTCAATGCCAGCAATCCTAAAGCCATCGTGTTCATTCTCGCTGTGCTGCCGCAGTTTCTCGATCCACAGCGTGATCTGGTACTGCAGTACCTGCATATGGGGGCCACGATGGTGGTGGTCGACCTGATCGTCATGGCGGGCTATACCGGATTGGCGTCCCGGGTTTTGCGCTTGTTGCGCACGCCGCGTCAGCAGCGCCTAGTCAACCGTAGTTTCGCCGCTATGTTCGCCGGTGCTGCCGCTTTGCTGGCTACGGTGCGGCGGGCTGTTGCATGACGGGGGCTGCACCGCTTCGGGTATGGGTTGACGCGGATGCCTGTCCCAAGGCTGCCAAAGAACAGCTGATCAAGTTCGCCCTCAAGCGCAAGTTCGAGGTGCTGCTGGTGGCGGGGCAGAGTCAGATCAAACCGGCCTTCGCCTGTGTTCGTCTGATCGTCGTGCCGAGCGGCCCGGACGCGGCAGATGACTATCTGGTCGAGCATGCGCAGCCTGGCGAACTGGTGATTTGCAGCGATGTGCCGCTGGCTGATCGACTGGTGAAAAAAGGCGTGGCGGCTCTCGATCCGCGCGGTCGTGAATTCGACGAGCGCAACATGGGCGATCGTCTGGCGGTGCGCAACCTGTTCACCGACCTGCGTGAGCAGGGCCAGGTGGGCGGGGGGCAGGGGGCTTACGGCGACCGTGATCGGCAAGCGTTTGCCAACGCGCTGGACCGTCTGCTGACTCAGCTGGCTCGAGCCGGCGTCCGCTAAGCAAACACGGCTGGCGCGGGGCTGTTCCGTTTAAGGTCGGGCTTCCGGGTCAGCCGCAAAGATAGGTGCCGGTCCCTACTGCGATCAACACCCCTTCTTCGTTGTGCAGTTCGGAGCGAACCACCGCTACCTTGTTGCCGGAGCGCAATAAGGTAGCGCCGGCACTGAAGCGTTTGCCGCGTCCTGGGCGCAGGTAGTCGATGCGCAGGTCGATGGTGCCGAGGCGCGAGAGGCGCAGGGCGCGCTCTTCGGTGGTCAGGTGCTGATGTTTCTCGAAGGCTCCGATCATTGCCATGGCGCCGCCGACGACGTCGAGAAGCGACGCGATCACGCCGCCATGCAAAATGCCGTGAAAGAAATTACCGACCAGCTCTTGTTTCATTGGCAGGTGCATCACCACGCGCTGGCGGGACACCTCATCCAGTTCGATACCCAGGTATTCATTGAACGGAATGCGCTCGAACAGCTGGCGCACCGCGTGCTGTTGTTCTTCGATGGTATCGATTGGGTGGTTCATGCGTGCGGCTCTCCGGCAGATCGAGCTAAGCTGCCGGAGGGAGGGGGGATTGACCAGTGGCGCGGCGGGAGCGCCGGTAAGATTGGCGGTATCGCCACGCCGATGCCTCAGCTCTCACGCCTCGGCTCGAAAGCTGGGGCAAGACCAGCCGAGGCGCTATTTGCCGGTCAGCGCCAGCACCCTATCGACCAGCTTGTAGATGCCCGTAGCCGCGTCGCTGATGGATTGCGCCAACATATAGGCAGGGGTGGTCAACAGGTTGTGCCGCGAATCCTCGATGATCTCAGTGACTTCGCACGGTTGGTGTTCGACGCCCATCTCCCGTGCCGCCGCTGCAGCCGGATCGTCGTCATTGCCCAGGGTGCAGACCACGCCGCGGCCAAAGATCTGTGCCGCCATGGTAGGCGCGATACACATCATGCCGACCGGCTTGCCGGCCGCGGCAAAGGCTTGGGCCAGCGCCAACACATCGGGAAGCACTTTGCAGCCGGCGCCCTGGGTGGCGAAGTCAGACAAGTTTTTCGCTGCGCCAAAGCCGCCTGGCACGATCAGCGCGTCGAACTCCTCGGCATTGGCTTCGCGAAGATCCTTGATCTCTCCCCGTGCCAAGCGCGCGGACTCGACCAGCACGTTGCGTTTTTCCGGCATCTCTTCACCGGTTAGGTGATTGATTACGTGCATCTGCTCGATGTTCGGCGCAAAGCACTGGACCTTGGCGCCACGCTGATCCAGGCGCAACAGCGTGATCACGCTCTCGTAGATTTCCGAGCCGTCGTATACGCCACAGCCGGAAAGAATCACGGCGACTTTTCTGTTCATTGAGATACTCCTGGTCAGTTCAGCAGCCTGGCAACTGCGCCAGGCAACAGCCTTCGATGCTAGCCCTTGGTGGGGTTCAAGGTAAGTCCATCGCGATAAAGGTTGGATGCCTTATCGCGTCGGGTGTTCAACTGTGGGCGCGTCTAGCCTAGGCACTTCAGCTCGGCGATAGACTGCTCAAAGCACTGGCAGTGCCCGCGCTTGGTGGCGACAATGAGGGCAATCTCCGGCCGGCGCGGATTGCTTGTCATCAAGCTGTCACGATGTCGGCTTATAAACGTCATATTCGCCCGTTCTGCGGGCCAGGAGTTCGTTGTGAGTTTCGTTCCTGCCAATCGCTTGTTCCCCGCTACACGGTTGCGCCGCAATCGTCGTGATGATTTTTCCCGCCGACTGGTACGCGAGCATCGACTGAGCGTGGATGACCTGATCCTGCCCGTGTTTGTTCTCGATGGCGAAAATCGCCGCGAGCAGGTGCCGTCGATGCCCGGCGTGGAGCGTCTTTCCATCGATTTGTTGTTGGAAGAAGCCGCGGAACTGGTCGCGCTGGGCATCCCTGCGTTAGCGTTGTTTCCGGTCACCCCGCTGGAGAAGAAATCCCTCGATGCGGCGGAAGCTTGGAATCCTGAGGGCATCGCCCAGCGCGCCACCCGGGCCCTGCGCGAGCGCTTCCCGGAGCTCGGCATCATCACTGACGTTGCGCTGGACCCCTTCACCACTCATGGCCAGGACGGGATTCTTGACGAGCATGGCTATGTGCAGAACGATGTCACGGTCGACGCGCTGGTCCGTCAGGCCCTGTCCCACGCTGAGGCGGGCGCGCAGGTGGTTGCGCCATCGGACATGATGGATGGGCGCATCCAGGCGATACGCGAGGCGCTGGAGGTGGCTGAACATCATAATGTGCGGATCATGGCTTATTCGGCCAAGTACGCCAGTGCCTACTACGGGCCGTTCCGCGATGCGGTAGGTTCGGCGGCGAATCTGGGTAAGGGCAGCAAGAACACTTATCAGATGGACCCGGCCAATGGTGACGAGGCTTTGCACGAAGTCGGTGCCGACCTTTCAGAGGGTGCCGACATGGTCATGGTCAAACCGGGCATGCCCTATCTGGATATTCTCTGGCGGGTTAAAGATGCCTTTCGAGTGCCGACCTTCGTCTACCAGGTCAGCGGCGAGTATGCGATGCACATGGCAGCGATTCAGAACGGCTGGCTGAGCGATGCCGTGATTCTCGAATCGCTGACCGCCTTCAAGCGCGCAGGTGCCGATGGCATCCTCACCTATTTCGCCAAGCAGGCGGCACAACAATTAAAACAGGGGCAATGAGCCCTCCCGAGGCAGATCGATGACTAATCAGGGACTCAGCGAAAGCGAATTGCAGGCTGCAGCCATTGAAGTGCATCCCCTAGAGGAAATGGCCCCGCCAGCGCCTGAGGTGGAGAAGACAGAGGAAGCGCCAGCGCCACCGGCCCCCCCGCCGAATCTGGACGACAACAGCCTCTACATCCACCGCGAGCTGTCACAGCTGCAATTCAACATTCGCGTGTTGGAACAGGCGCTGGACGAGTCCTATCCGCTACTGGAACGGCTCAAATTCCTGCTGATCTTTTCCAGCAACCTCGATGAGTTTTTCGAGATTCGTGTTGCGGGGCTGAAGAAGCAAGTCACGTTCGCGCGTGAGCAGGCAGGTGCAGACGGTCTGCAGCCGCACCAGGCGCTGGCGCGTATTTCCGAACTGGTCCACGAGCAGGTCAGCCGACAGTATTCGATCCTCAACGAGATCGTGCTGCCGGAACTGGCCAAGCATCAGGTGCGTTTCATTCGTCGGCGCAACTGGACAACCAAGATCAAGGCCTGGGTGCGCCGTTACTTTCGTGACGAGATCGCACCGATCATCACGCCAATCGGCTTGGACCCAACCCATCCGTTTCCATTGCTGGTTAACAAGAGCCTGAACTTCATTGTCGAGCTTGAAGGTATCGATGCCTTCGGTCGCGACTCCGGGCTGGCGATCATTCCGGCGCCGCGGTTGTTGCCCCGGGTTATTCGGGTGCCGGAGGAGGTGGGCGGGCCTGGCGCGAACCACGTGTTCCTCTCCTCGATGATTCATGCGCACGCTGATGATCTGTTCCACGGCATGAAGGTCAAGGGCTGCTACCAGTTTCGCCTGACACGTAACGCCGACCTCTCGGTCGACACCGAAGACGTCGAGGATCTGGCCCGGGCGCTGCGTGGCGAGTTGATTTCACGGCGCTACGGCGACGCAGTGCGGCTGGAGGTGGTGGATACCTGTCCGAAGCATCTCGCTGATTTCCTCCTCAAGCAGTTCAACTTGAGCGAAAGCGAGCTGTATCGGGTCAACGGACCGGTCAACCTGACCCGGCTGTTCAGTATCACCGGTCTGGATAGTCATCCCGAACTGCAATACACCCCCTTCACGCCAGCAATCCCGAAGTTGCTTCAGAACAGCGAGAACATTTTCAGCGTGGTCGGCAAGCAGGACATTCTGCTGCTGCATCCCTACGAATCCTTCACTCCCGTCGTTGACCTCCTGCGCGAGGCGGCGAAGGATCCCTGCGTTTTGGCCGTCAAGCAGACGCTTTATCGCTCTGGTGCCAATTCGGAGATCGTCGACGCGCTGGTTGAAGCCGCGCGTAACGGCAAGGAGGTCACTGCCGTCATCGAACTGCGTGCGCGCTTCGATGAGGAGTCCAACCTGCAATTGGCCAGTCGGTTGCAGCAGGCCGGGGCCGTGGTGATCTACGGTGTGGTGGGCTACAAGACCCACGCCAAGATGATGTTGATCCTGCGCCGGGAGAATGGCGAGTTGCGGCGTTACGCCCATCTCGGTACGGGCAACTACCACGCCGGCAACGCGCGGCTGTACACCGATTACAGCCTGCTGACCTCGGACGAAGCGCTCTGCGAAGACGTGTCGAAGCTGTTCAGTCAGTTGATCGGCATGGGCAAGACCATGCGTATGAAAAAGTTGCTGCACGCGCCCTTCACGCTGAAGAAGGCGTTGCTCGACATGATCATGCAGGAGACGCAACACGCCAGCGAAGGCAAGCCGGCGCATATCATTCTCAAGGTCAATTCGCTGACCGACGCGAAAATGATCCGGGCGTTGTACAAGGCCAGCCAGACCGGGGTGCGCATCGATCTCATCGTTCGCGGTATGTGCTGCCTGCGCCCTGGCATTCTCGGGGTCTCGCACAATATCCATGTGCGCTCGATCATTGGTCGCTTCCTAGAGCACAGCCGAGTGTTCTATTTCCTCAACGGCGGTGACGAGAAGCTCTACCTGTCCAGTGCCGACTGGATGGAGCGCAACCTGGATCGGCGGGTCGAGACCTGCTTCCCGGTCGAGGGCAAGAAGCTGGTGACACGGGTGAAGAAGGAGCTGGAGGGCTTCCTGACCGACAACACCCAGAGCTGGGTGCTGCAGTCTGATGGCAGTTATCTGCGTAACAGCCCAAGCGGCAATCAGAATCCACGCAACGTGCAGAACACGTTGCTGGAGCGTCTGGGAAGCCCGACTGCGCGATAGACACCGGGGGTAATTGGGGTGGCAGCGGTTCGTCGACCGCTGCCAAAATCAGCGCACGCTGAGGGTGAAGTCGATCCGCTTGAGCCAATCCGCCTCCAGGGCAAAATCGGCTTGTGTCAGCGGGTTTTGAGCCAGCCAGTCTTCAGGAAAAGCCACGTCCAGACTGTTATCGCCGGCCTTGAGCTGAAACGCTGGCGCTTGCTGTGGGCCACGGATGTGGTGGAAAAGAATCGCGAAGCGCAGCAATACGCAGAGTCTGGTCAGCTTCACGCCGTACTCGCTCACTTCCTCGAATTTCTGCTTGGGTATATTGCGGCGGTGGCCGCGAACCAGCAGCGCCAGCATCTGTTGATCCTGACGGGAGAAACCGGGGAGGTCGGAGTGCTCGATCAAGTAGGCGCCGTGCTTATGGTAGTGGTAGTGCGCGATGTCCAGTCCGACCTCATGTATCCGCGCCGCCCAGCTGAGCAGTTCTCGCAGCCATTCTTCATCTAGTGCCCAATCCGAAGCGACCTGATCGAAGGCTTCCAGCGCCTTGCTTTCGACCCGAGCGGCCTGGTCAGTGTCGACGTGGTAGCGCTCCATCAAAAAGCTCAGTGTGCGATCACGGATGTCTTCCTGGTGGTGTCGACCAATTAGATCGTAGAGCACGCCTTCGCGCAGTGCGCCTTCGGAGTGCGCCATGCTGGTCAGCTCCAGGGCGTCGAAGATCGCTTCGATAATGGCCAAGCCCGCAGGGAAGATGCTCTTGCGGTCCGGCTTGATACCGTCCATGTCGAGCTTTTCAACATCGCCCAGCTTGAACAGTTTGCGCTTGAGCCAGCCGAGGCCATCGGCCGTAACTTCGCCGTTGCTAAGCCCGGCGCTCTTGATCGCGAGACCGACGGCGCGAATGGTGCCGGACGCACCCACCGCATCCTGCCAGCCGAGCCGGTGCAGGCCGTGCTCGACGCTCATCAGCTCCAGCCTCGCGGCGGTATAGGCCTGCGCGTAGCGGGCCGGCGTAATCTTGCCGTCCTGAAAAAACCGCTGAGTAAAGCTCACACAACCCATTTGCAAGCTTTCACGTAATAGCGAATCGAAACCTTCCCCGATGATGAATTCGGTGCTGCCACCGCCAATGTCGACGACCAGGCGCTTGCCACTAGACGCGGGAAAGGTATGCGATACGCCAAGGTAGATGAGTCGCGCTTCCTCTCGGCCGGAAATCACCTCGACCTGATGCTGGATGATCGTCTCAGCTTGGCGAATGAACTGGGCGCGGTTGCGCGCCTCTCGCAGGGCATTGGTGCCGACCACGCGCACCGCGCCCTGGGGGAGATGATTGACCAGCTGAGCGAAGCGGCGAAGGCAGTCCAGGCCGCGCTGCATTGCAGCTTCGTCGAGCTGTCTGTTCTCATCAATGCCGGCGGCCAGCTGGACCTTTTCGCCGAGCCGCTCGAGGATGCGCATCTCGCCGTTGCTGGTGCGGGCCAGCACCATGTGGAAGCTGTTCGAGCCGAGATCAAGGGCGGCGATCATCGGAAAGGGTTCGGCGGCTGTTGGGCGCATGGGGCAGTCTCTGTGCAAAACTCCGACATCCTGACATGATCGCCCTCATCCGCCAACGCGCAGCGCTGCGTCATAGCGCTCCGTGATCGATCCATTGCGCCTTCCATGGTCTATTGCCCAAGCGACAGGCTGCGACTTTCGATCCGCACCAAGCCGGGCTATGATGGCGTCACTTCTGATTTTGACCCTGGAGAAACTCCATGAGCGAATACATCAACAATGTCAGCGACAGCAGCTTCGAGCAGGACGTGCTCCAGGCCGATGGTCCTGTTCTGGTCGATTACTGGGCCGAGTGGTGTGGCCCGTGCAAGATGATTGCTCCAGTGCTCGATGAGATCGCCAAGGAATACGAAGGCAAGCTCAAAGTCTGCAAACTGAACATCGACGAGAATCAGGAAACCCCGCCGAAGTACGGCGTACGTGGCATTCCGACGCTGATGCTGTTCAAGAACGGTAATGTCGAGGCCACCAAGGTGGGCGCTCTGTCGAAGTCTCAGCTGGCAGCGTTCCTCGATAGCAATATCTGATTCACGGTTGCTGCTTTCGAAAGCCCCCGCAAATGCGGGGGTTTTTTATAGCTGCAGGGTGGACGCTTCGCCTGCACGGTGCTAAATTCGGCCCTGCGACGCTTCTCCGTCGCCCTCTGCATGCCGTCGCCGACGCACTTCAGCCTCATAAAGCACAACGAACCTGTTCGTCTCCTGCTGCGCGGCTTCTCAAGCTAATCGCTTTCTTCATCCCTTCTGACTCTTTCTATGAATCTGACCGAACTTAAGCAAAAGCCCATCACCGAACTGCTGGAAATGGCCGAACAGATGGGCATCGACAACATGGCCCGTTCGCGCAAGCAGGACGTGATTTTCTCTCTGCTGAAAAAGCACGCGAAAAGCGGTGAGGAAATCTCCGGTGATGGCGTGCTGGAGATTCTGCAAGACGGCTTCGGCTTCTTGCGCTCCGCGGATTCGTCCTATCTCGCCGGCCCGGATGATATCTATGTCTCGCCGAGCCAGATCCGCCGCTTCAATTTGCGCACCGGCGACACCATCGTCGGCAAGATTCGCCCGCCTAAAGAAGGCGAGCGTTATTTCGCGCTGCTCAAGGTTGATACGATCAACTTCGATCGCCCGGAAAACGCGAAGAACAAAATTCTGTTCGAGAACCTGACTCCGCTGTTCGCCAACAAGCGACTCACGATGGAGGCCGGTAACGGCTCGACGGAAGATCTCACCGGCCGGGTGATCGACCTTTGCGCCCCGATCGGCAAAGGTCAGCGCGGTCTGATTGTCGCACCGCCGAAAGCGGGCAAGACGATCATGCTGCAGAACATTGCGAGCAACATCACCCGTAACAACCCCGAATGCCACCTGATCGTTCTGCTGATCGATGAGCGCCCGGAAGAAGTGACCGAAATGCAGCGCACCGTGCGCGGTGAGGTTGTCGCGTCGACCTTCGACGAGCCGCCAACCCGTCACGTGCAGGTTGCCGAGATGGTGATCGAGAAGGCCAAGCGCCTGGTCGAGCACAAGAAGGACGTGGTCATCCTGCTGGATTCGATTACCCGTCTCGCCCGCGCCTACAACACCGTAATCCCGAGCTCCGGCAAGGTGCTGACTGGTGGTGTTGACGCCCACGCCCTGGAAAAGCCCAAGCGTTTCTTCGGCGCCGCGCGGAACATCGAGGAAGGCGGTTCGCTGACTATTATCGCCACTGCGCTGGTGGAAACCGGCTCCAAGATGGATGAAGTGATCTACGAGGAGTTCAAGGGCACTGGTAACCTCGAGTTGCAGCTTGATCGCCGTATCGCCGAGAAGCGGGTATTCCCCGCGATCAACATCAACCGTTCGGGTACTCGTCGCGAAGAATTGCTGACCAGCGAGGAAGAGCTGCAGCGCATCTGGATTCTGCGCAAGCTGCTGCATCCGATGGACGAAAGCGCTGCGATCGAGTTTCTACTCGACAAGCTGAAGGACACCAAGACCAACGAAGAATTCTTCATGTCAATGAAGCGCAAATAAGTCTGGTCGTTGCTGCCGAGGCCGGGGAAACCCGGCCTTTGTCTGTCTGCAGGTTTTGTATCGACCTGCACCAAGGCTACACTTTCCGCCCGGACACCCGCCGGCCCCTGCGAGGCTCAAGCAATGCAGTATCGCGATCTGCGCGACTTTATCCGAGGCCTGGAACAGCGCGGTGAACTCAAGCGCGTTTCAGCCGCCGTTTCTCCCGTTCTGGAAATGACCGAGATATGCGATCGAACCCTGCGCAAGCAGGGGCCGGCGCTGCTCTTCGAGAACCCGACCGGCTTCGATATGCCGGTTCTCGGAAATCTCTTCGGCACACCCAAGCGCGTTGCTCTGGGTATGGGGGCGGAGGAAGTGTCCGAGCTACGCGAGATCGGCAAGCTCTTGGCCTTTCTCAAGGAGCCGGAGCCGCCAAAAGGGCTAAAGGATGCCTGGAGCAAGCTACCGATCTACAAGAAGGTCATCAGCATGGCGCCCAAGGTGCTCAAGGATGCGCCCTGTCAGGAGCTGGTCGTCGAAGGTGAGGATGTTGATCTGTCTCTGCTGCCGGTTCAGACCTGCTGGCCAGGCGATGCTGGGCCACTGATCACCTGGGGGCTGACAATCACCAAGGGCCCTAACAAGGAGCGGCAGAACCTCGGTATCTATCGCCAGCAGGTGATTGGTCGCAACAAGGTGATCATGCGCTGGCTCAGCCATCGAGGCGGTGCGCTGGACTTTCGTGAGTGGTGCGAGAAGTATCCTGACCGACCTTACCCAGTGGCGGTGGCGCTCGGCGCCGATCCGGCCACGATTCTCGGCGCTGTTACTCCGGTTCCGGATTCGCTCTCCGAATATGCCTTTGCTGGCTTGTTACGCGGCAGCCGTACCGAGCTGGTCAAATGCCGGGGTAGCGATCTGCAGGTGCCGGCCGGTGCCGAAATTGTTCTGGAAGGTTACATTCAGCCTGGCGAGATGGCCGATGAAGGGCCGTACGGTGATCACACCGGCTACTACAACGAGGTCGATCGCTTCCCGGTGTTCACCGTGGAGCGCATCACCCGACGTCGCGACGCTATCTATCACAGCACCTACACAGGTCGGCCGCCAGATGAGCCGGCGATACTTGGTGTCGCGCTCAACGAGGTTTTTGTACCGATCCTGCAGAAGCAGTTTCCCGAGATCACTGATTTCTATCTGCCGCCGGAAGGCTGTTCCTATCGCATGGCGGTGGTAACCATGAAAAAACAATACCCCGGCCACGCCAAGCGCGTGATGCTGGGCGTATGGAGCTTTCTACGGCAGTTCATGTACACAAAGTTCGTCATCGTTACCGACGATGACATCAACGCACGGGATTGGAATGACGTTATCTGGGCCATCACCACGCGCATGGATCCCAAGCGCGATACGGTGCTGATCGAGAACACACCAATCGACTATCTCGACTTTGCCTCTCCGGTGTCCGGTCTCGGCAGCAAGATGGGCCTCGATGCCACTCATAAGTGGCCCGGCGAGACTACTCGTGAATGGGGGCGCGCCATCGTGCAGGATGAGGCGGTGAAGCGTAGGGTCGACGAACTCTGGGCCGAGCTTGGCATCGACTGATGACAGCCGCGCATTTACTCAGGTTTTGAATTGATGAAAGTAACCCTGCAACCCTCCGGAGCAGTGCTCGACGTCGAACGTGGTGAGTTGATTCTCGACGCCGCGCGGCGGTTGGGCTACGACTGTCCGCAAGCATGCCGCAACGGTAATTGCCTGATATGCGCTGCACTGCTGGTTGACGGCCGGGTGCGTCAGCGTGGCGAAAGCCATGATCATGGCGAAGTTTTCGCCTGCCTGGCTGAGCCAGAGGAAGATTGCGTTCTGCTGTGGGATGGTGTGCTTGCGCCGGGGGAGCTACCGGTGCGTACGCTGAGTTGCCAGCTCGTCAGCTGTGAAGAGGTGGGGGGCGACGTGTTTCGCCTGTTACTCCGTGCGCCGGCCGGTAAACTGCCACGCTACCATGCTGGGCAGTATTTGCTGCTCGAGCGGGAGGATGGCGAATACAGCGCCTTTTCGCTAGCGTCCGCGCCAGGGCGCGGACGTGAGCTGGAGCTCCACGTGCTAGCGCGTGAATCGTCAGCGATCGACCTGCTGCAGCAAATCAGGCGCACCGGGACGGCTCGCGTGCAGATGCCGTTCGGCGATACCCACCTCGCCGAGCTGCCAGAGGGGCCATTGGTGCTGATTGCTGCAGGCACCGGGATGGCGCAGATGCACAGTCTGATCGAGCATTGCCGAGCCGAGGGCTTCGCCCATCCGGTGCATCTGTACTGGGGGGTGCGTCGCCCGGAAGACTTCTATCAGTTGACGCATTGGCAGGAGTGGCAACAGCTGCCCAATCTCCGTCTGCATCAGATTGTCAGTGATGTATGTGAGTGGGCGGGGCGGCGCGGCATGTTGCATCAAGCAGTCTGCGAGGACTTCACCGATCTCCAGCCAGTTCACGTCTACGCCAGCGGCTCTCCCGCCATGGTCTACGGCACGTTGGATGCGTTGGTGGAGGCGGGAATGGATGCAAAACAGATGCGTGCAGACGTATTCGCCTATGCGCCTCGGGATCGTAAGAGCTGAGCGCCGGGCGGGCGCTGCCCGTCGACAGAGAAGCAGCGCCGGCTACAGCGCTGCTCCCGTGCTTGAACTAAAGCCTCGGCTCAGCGCGCCTGGCGCTGTTGAAGCAGCAGGTTCTTGTAACCGCTTGCTGATAGCGCCTTCTGGGCCTGATCGAGTCTTGCTCGGTCGGCAAATGGCCCGACCAGCACCCGATACCAGTCCTCGTCACGCACGGTCACGCTTTCAACCCGTACATCCTGGCCGAGCAGAATGATCTGCGCCCTAACCTTTTCCGCTTCGGGCTTCTTGCGGAACGAGCCGGCCTGCAAGAAAAACTGAGTCACCGGTGCCTTGGCCACTGTAGGCGGAGGCGGTGGTACCTGGCCATTCAGAGCGGCTTCGGCGCGCGCCGCGTCGATCTTTGCAGCCTCTTCCGGTGTGGCCGGCTTGGGCGGCTCGGGCTTTGGCGCCTCTGGCGGCAAGATCACTTCCGACTCAGGCAGCAGCGTATAGAAGTCGTACTTCGGTTTGGCTGGCTGGCCCGTGGCGGGAGGCGAACGCTTCGGCTGCTCCTTGGATTTCGCTGTGTCCTTGGTGCGCTGGATCTCATCGCCGCCAGGTTCGAGGTTCATCAGGAACACAATGAAGCCGCCAATGACCAGTCCACACACGAGCCAGATCCAGCCGGGTACCGGCTTCTTGGCGGGTGCCTGGTAGCGGCTCGCGCCACGTTTCGGGGCGGGTTTTTTCCTGGCTGCCACTTACATCCGCTCCAGCGTTTCCAGGCCAAGCAGGGCAAGGCCCTGTTTCAGCGTTTTGCCGGTCAGGGCGGCGAGGCGCAGGCGACTCTGTTTAACCGTCTCGCTCTCAGCGGTGAGTATCGGGCAGTGTTCGTAGAAGCTGGAGAACAGCCCTGCCAGATCGTATAGATAGCTGCACAGCAGATGGGGAACACCTTTCTCACCCACACCGTTGAGCACCTCGGCGAACTGAGCCAGCTTCGCGCCTAGTGCTTGCTCTTGTTCGGCTTCCAGGTTGATCTCGCCGCCGAGTCCATCCATGCCGGTACCCAGCTTGCGAAACACGCTGGCCACCCGGGTGTAGGCGTAAAGCAGGTAGGGGGCGGTGTTGCCTTCGAAGCTGAGCATCTGCTCGAAGTTGAAGCTGTAATCGCTGGTGCGGTGCTTGGACAGGTCTGCATATTTCACTGCGCCGATGCCCACAGCGCGGGCGATTTGCCGCAGCTCCCCTTCGTCAAGATCCGGGTTTTTGCCTTTAACCAGGCTGTAGGCGCGCTGCTCGGCTTCATCGAGCAGGTCAACCAGCTTCACCGTGCCGCCATCCCGGGTCTTGAAGGGGCGCCCATCGGCACCGTTCATGGTGCCGAAACCCATGTGCTCGAGCTGCATGTCGCTGCGGACGAAGCCGGCGCGTCGAGCAACCTCGAAGGTCATCTGGAAATGCAGTGCTTGGCGCTGATCGACAAAATACAGCGCGCGATCAGCCTTTAGCTGCTGACTGCGGTAGCGCATGGAGGCCAGGTCAGTGGTGGCGTAGAGGTAGCCGCCACCGGCTTTCTGCACAATCACCGGGAGCGGGTTGCCTTCGGCGTTCTTGAATTCATCGAGAAAGACGCATTGGGCTCCGTTGCTCTCAGTCAGCAGCCCTTTGACCTTGAGCGATGCGACTATGTCGGCGAGTTCGGCGTTGTAGGCGCTTTCGCCTTTTACATCGTCCGGGGTGAGCATGACATTGAGGCGGTCGTAGACTTCTTGCGCATGGCTGAGTGAGAGTTCGTTAAATTGCTTCCACAGCCGCAGGCATTCGGCATCGCCTGCTTGCAGCTCCACGACTAGCTTGCGCGCGCGTTCGGCAAACTCGGTCGATTCGTCGAACCGTTGCTTCGCTGCGCGGTAGAAGCCTTCCAGGTCCGCCAGCTCCGGTGAGTCGAACCCTTTCGGTTGTTCCTTCACGTAAGCCAGCAGCATGCCGAACTGGGTGCCCCAATCGCCCACGTGGTTCTGCCGGATAACCTCGTCTCCGAGGAATTCGAGCACGCGCGCCACGGCGTCGCCGATGATGGTCGAGCGCAGGTGGCCGACGTGCATTTCCTTCGCCAGGTTCGGTGAGGAGAGGTCGACCACAACGCGTTGCTTGGAGCCCGTTTTGCTGACGCTGAGATGAGGGTCGGCGAGGGCGGCTTCTAACCGCTGCGCCAACGCAGCGCTGTTCTGGAAGAAATTGAGAAAGCCCGGGCCGGCGATCTCAACCTTGCTGACGCTGGGGTCTGCTGGCAATGCTTCGATGAGCTTTTGCGCCAGATCGCGCGGCTTCATCCCGGCTGGCTTTGCCAGCATCATCGCGACGTTGCTGGCAAAGTCGCCGTGGGTCTTGTCGCGGGTGTTCTCCACCTGGATAGTCGGGTTCGACCCCTCCGGCAGCACGCCTTCAGCGGTGAGACGGGCCAGGGCTTGCTGGATCAGATGGCGAATGCTGTCTTTCATGATGTGCTCGGTCGGCCGAAGGCTTTGGTCGAAAACTGGGCATTATCGGTGCCCCGAGGCCGAACCTTCAAGGCTTAAGGCGCTTAGTTGCGCTGGAGTCTGTGCGACAGGCCAACATCAGAACAGGTCGATCGGGTCAACATCCAACGACCAGCGGACGGTGCGGCTACCCGGCAATGCCTCTACCTGCGGCATCCAGGCGCTCATAAGGTTATGCAGTGGTGCGCGGGCGTTAGCTTGTAGCAGCAGCTGCGCACGAAAACGTCCGGCACGTCGCTCCATCGGAGCGGGCACCGGCCCCAGCAGCTCGACACCCGTGAGGCCGAGTTGCGCTATCAGCTGTTCGGCCTGAATACAGGCTTGATCGAGGAAGTCTTCTGCCTGGCCGGGCTTCACCGCCTCGGCCCGCAACAGCGCAAGATGGCTGAAAGGAGGCAAGCCAGCCGCGCGACGCTCGCTCAGTGCCTGTTCAGCGAAGGCGAAGTAGCCCTGCTCGGTCAGCTGAACCAGCAGCGGGTGGTCAGCCAGGTGGGTCTGGATGATCACTTTGCCGGGCTCCTCGGCCCGCCCAGCGCGGCCGGCTACCTGCACGATCAGCTGAGCCATCCGTTCGCTGGCGCGGAAATCGGCCGAAAACAAACCACCGTCCGCATCAAGAATGGCGACCAAGGTCACGCGCGGGAAGTGGTGGCCCTTCGCGAGCATCTGAGTGCCCACCAGCACGCATGGCTCGCCACGGTTGATGGTGGCCAGCAGCTGCTCCATCGAGCCTTTGCGCGAGGTACTGTCACGATCGATGCGCAGCACTGGGTAGTCAGGAAAGAGCGTTGCGAGTCGCTCCTCCGCTCGCTCGGTGCCCGCGCCTACGGGCCTCAGGTCGAGCTTGTTGCAGTCTGGACAGTTATGCGGCGGGCGTTCGGCATGGCCGCAGTGGTGGCAGCGCAGCTCGTTGTGACGCTGATGCAGCGTCATTCTGGCGTCACAGCGAGGGCACTGGCCGATCCATCCGCAATCGTGGCACAGCAGCGAGGGGGCGAAGCCGCGCCGGTTGAGGAACACCAGCACCTGCTGTCCGGCGGCAAGTGTCTGCGCCATGGCCTGCTGCAACGGACCGGAGATGCCGGAATCGAGCGGGCGGCTCTTTATGTCCAGGCGCAGGAAACGTGGCGCTTGTGCCCCTCCGGCACGCTCGGTCAGCTTCAATAGTCCGTAGCGCCCGCTGTGCGCGTTGTGCAGGCTTTCCAGCGACGGCGTCGCCGACCCCAGCAAAATCGGGACGTTCTCTTGGCGCGCTCTGACCACGGCGAGGTCGCGTGCATGATAGCGCAGGCCTTCCTGCTGTTTATAAGAGGCATCATGCTCTTCATCGAGAATGATCAACCCCGGGTTTTTCATCGGGGTGAACAATGCTGAGCGGGTACCGATGATGATGTCGGCCTCGCCGTCCCGCGCCGCAAGCCAGGCATCTAGACGTTCGCGGTCGTTGACATTGGAGTGGAGCAGGGCGATGCGGGCATTGAAGCGTTTTTCGAAGCGCGCCAGGGTCTGTGGCCCGAGGTTGATCTCGGGAATCAACACCAGAGCCTGCTTGCCAGCCTCCAACACCTGATGGATCAGCTGCAGGTAGACCTCGGTCTTGCCGCTCCCGGTGACGCCGGCAAGCAGGTATGCCTGAAAACCATCCAGGCCTGAGCGAATGGCTTCGAAGGCGGCGCGTTGCTGCTGGTTCAGCGGTAATTCCGCCTGCAGCAGCCAGCTGCCCTGGTGCCGCGGAGTCTGGTGGCAGCGCCGGGTCTCGACGCGCAGCAGACCTTTCTGCAACAGCAAATCGAGGCTGTCTTTGCTCAGCTGCAGCTGCGAAAGCAGGGCATGCGCCACGCCGTGAGGATGCTGAGCAATGGTCTTCAGTGCTTCGCGTTGGCGTGGCGCCCGGCTCAGTCTCGGATCTTCGGGCCGCGCGCCGTTGACTACATGCCAGAAGCGCTCCTGTCTCGCCTCGGCGGGTTCGCCCTGGCGCAGCAGGACTGGCAGCGCCCAGCTGAGCGTGTCGCCGAGGCTGTGCTGGTAATACTGGGCAGTCCACAGGCATAGCTTGAACAGCGGCGACGGTAGGGGAGGTCGCGCATCGAGCAACTCCAGAGCCGGTTTGAGCTTCGCGTCGGGGACTTCGCTGTGACTGCCGACCTCTACCAGTATCCCGATGATTTCGCGTCGGCCAAACGGCACGCGCAGGCGCATACCCGGCTGCAGCCCGGCGTTTGAGGCCCCAGCAGGTGGGAGGTAATCGAAGAGCCTGCGCAATGGCGAGGGCAGCGCGAGGCGGAGTATGGATCGGGGCACGCGAAAGTCCTTGGCGGCGAGTGCCGATCTTAAACGATCCGGCGGGGTAGCAGGCTGGCCTGTAGTCCCGGGCTGTGGGGCGAGGCGGGTGTGTGTCCGATCAGCAGCCCTTGCATCGCCTACTTGCTCTGTTATTATTCGCGCCCTTCCGTGCGGTACTCGACATAGGGTCGGGTGGCGGCACAAGTCCTAGAGGATTTTTCCATGAAAGCCGATATCCATCCTAATTACGTAGAAATCGACGCCACTTGCAGCTGCGGCAACGTCATCAAGACTCGCTCTACGCTGGCCAAGAACCTGAGCATTGACGTTTGCTCTGAGTGCCATCCGTTCTACACCGGCAAGCAGAAAGTGCTGGATACCGGCGGCCGTATCGACCGCTTCAAGCAGCGCTTTGGTGTGTTTGGCGCCAAGTAACAAGCTGTCGTTGCTACGGGAGTCCGATGAGATTCTCCGAGCATCTGAAAGAGGCGTCCCTGGTGGGCGCCTTTTTCGTTTCTATCTTCTTCAGCTTGCAAGCTGCGGCGCTTTGCCCGGCCAGCGAGCCGCTCTCGCGTGTGAAGGTCGCGACAGTTATTGATGGCGATACGCTGCGGCTGGTCGATGGTCGCAGTGTGCGACTCATTGGGTTGAATGCCACCGAAATGGGCCGTAAAGGGCGCAGTGCCGAGCCGTTTGCAGTGGCTGCACGAAATCGGCTGCAATCGTTGGTGAGCACCAATGATGGTTATGTCGGTATAAGGATTGGTCGGCAATCCAGGGATCACTACGGGCGTGTTCTTGCTCACGCCTTCGACAAACATGGCGAAAATCTGGAAGCGCAAATGCTTGCCGAAGGATTGGGCTTCTTTGTCGCCATCGCGCCGAACGTATCGTTGGCCGAATGCCAGCGAGCGGCGGAGCTGCAGGCGCGTTCTGCTGGCAAAGGGGTTTGGCGGCAACCTCCTGTGATCGCGGCGGACAGCGTGCGTGGCGGTGGGTTTGCGATTGTCAGGGCCCGCGTCGAGCGCATGGAGACCAACCGGGGAGGTGTCTGGTTGGAACTGGGTGGTTCGCTTGTGGTGCAGATCCCTCCTCAGGTCGTTGCCGCTTTCCATGATGCGCTGAAGGGTTTGTCTGGCAAGGATGTCGAGGTCAGGGGCTGGGTCATCGATCGAAAGAGTCGTGGTGATCGGTCGCGGCGGGCGCGTTGGTTGTTGAAGCTAAGCCACCCGTCGATGCTCATGCCTTTGTCCTGAAGCCGTCGCCAAAAGTCGTACGGCCAGCCCTTGACAGTCAGGTTTTCCGTTCCCTTGTGACGGCGCTCGGTCTTGGCGTATCCTCGACCACCTGTCTGTCCCAGTAAAATAAGCGGAATTGCCCCATGACTGACCTGAAAACTGCCGCTCTCGACTACCATTCCCAGCCCCGTCCGGGAAAGTTGAGCGTCGAGCTGACCAAGCCCACGTCCACCGCTCGCGATCTTTCGCTGGCCTACAGTCCTGGTGTGGCGGAGCCGGTCCGGGAGATCGCCCGAGATCCTGAGTTGGCTTATCGATACACCGGCAAAGGCAATCTGGTTGCGGTGATTTCCGATGGCACCGCAATTCTCGGTCTTGGCAACCTTGGGCCACTGGCATCCAAGCCGGTTATGGAAGGCAAGGGTGTACTGTTCAAGCGATTCGCTGGGGTCGATGTGTTTGATATCGAAGTCGATGCGGAGAGTCCGCAGGCCTTCATCGATACCGTCAAGCGTATCTCCATCACCTTTGGTGGGATCAATCTGGAAGACATCAAGGCGCCTGAGTGCTTCGAGATCGAACGGACCTTGATCGAACAATGCGACATTCCCGTATTTCATGACGATCAGCACGGCACGGCTATCGTCACTGCAGCGGGCATGCTCAATGCACTGGAAATTGCCGGTAAGTCTTTGGAACAGGCAAAAATCGTCTGCCTTGGCGCCGGCGCCGCTGCAACCTCCTGCATGAAGTTGCTGGTTAGCATGGGCGCGAAAATCGAGAACATCTTCATGATCGATCGCAAGGGTGTTATCCATGCGGGTCGTGACGATCTAAACCAGTACAAAGCAGTGTTTGCACATGAGACCGACAAGCGCACCCTGGATGACGCGCTAGACGGTGCCGACGTCTTCGTGGGCCTGTCGGGCGCCAACCTGCTGAGTGCTGAAGGTCTTAAGCGTATGGCGGCCAATCCGGTGGTATTTGCCTGCTCCAACCCGGACCCTGAGATCAGTCCGGAGCTGGCGCACGCGACGCGCTCCGACGTAATCATGGCAACCGGTCGTTCGGATTATCCGAATCAGGTCAACAACGTGCTGGGCTTCCCGTTCATTTTCCGCGGTGCGCTGGACGTCCGGGCCAAGCGCATCAACGAGGAAATGAAGATAGCAGCCGCGCTGGCGCTGCGTGACCTTGCCAAGCTGCCGGTGCCGGCCGAGGTGGCGGCCGCTTATGGCGTTGACAGTCTGGAGTTCGGTCGGGAGTACATCATCCCGAAGCCTATGGATCGGCGCCTGATCACACTGGTTTCCGATGCGGTCGCCAAGGCTGCCATTGAAAGTGGCGTGGCGACTCTGCCCTACCCCTCGAACTACCCGCTTAAGTCTGTCGACGACGTCTTCGGTGGTTGAATGGTGGTCTATGGCTCCGCTTTGACGGGGCTGTAGTTAGAAAAAAACCGGCCAAGGCCGGTTTTTTTATCATCGAAATCCCGCAGAACACTTAGCTGAGCTCGGCTACGCTCTCACGTAGTACTCGGCTTTTAGAAAAGATCCATAGGTGCCGTGTCGCTGGCCGGTAGCGGACTGCCAGGGATGGTTGCGCCTGGCATCAGCTCATCGTTCATGCCGGGCGGTGAATCTTCGTTTCGGAATATTTCGAAATAGGCATCTGGTGTCCCTGGTGCCGCTGCGCGGCCACTGTCAGGGTCGATGCGCAGGGTCAGGATGCCTTCAGGCTCAGCAGGAGCATGTTCAGGTTTGCCCTCCAGCACAGCGCTCATGTATTTCATCCATATGGGAAGGGCCACCGTGCCGCCGTACTCACGGCGACCTAAGCTCTGAGGCTGATCGAACCCGGTCCAGACGGTGGTGACGATGTCGGCGTTATAGCCCGAGAACCAGCTGTCTTTTGATTCGTTCGTGGTCCCGGTCTTTCCCGCGATATCGCCACGGCCCATCGCCAAGGCTTTTCTCCCCGTGCCTCGTTTAATGACGTCTTGCAGCATGCTGGTCATGATGTAAGCGGTCCGATCATCAATGATCTGTTCGGCGTACCTGGGGGGCTGGGGGGCCAGCTCTGAGCGGTCGTCGGCAATGAACGAGTCGTTCTGTGCGTAGGCAATGGCTGTCGCCTCGGGCGCGGCTCCAGAGGTTGGATCAGCAGTGTTTCGTTCTGGCACGCGCACAGGATCTGCGCTGAATATCACCTTCCCGTCTCTATCCTCTATCCGCTCTATCAAATAGGGCTCTATCTTGTAGCCGCCATTGGCAAATGCTGTCCAGCCGGTAGCGATTTCCATTGGTGTCAAGGTTGCTGTGCCAAGCGCAAGCGACAAGTTCGCTGGCAGGTCTTCGGGCTTGAATCCAAAACGTGTGATGTAGTCGATGGTTTGCGGGATGCCGAGCGTTTGCAGCAGGCGAATCGACACTAGGTTGCGTGATTTGTACAGTGCCTCTCGCAAGCGAATCGGGCCGAGGAAGGTGTTGTTGTCGTTCTTGGGTCGCCAAACGCGGTCTAAGCCTTCTTCGACGAACACGATGGGGGCATCGTTAACAAGCGTGGCAGGGGTGAACCCTGCATCCAGGGCGGCGCTATAAACGAAGGGTTTGAAGCTCGAGCCGGGCTGGCGCTTGGCCTGAATGGCGCGGTTGTAATTGCTTTGCCCAAAGGAAAACCCTCCGGTCAGTGCTTCAATGGATCCATCAAGCGGATCGAGAGATACCAGTGCGCCCTGCGCCTGGGGTATCTGGCTGAACAGCGCTTCGCCTTCGACAATGCGGATCCGAATGACATCTCCCGGTTTAACCACGTCGGACGGTGCCTTCGGTTGCGGCCCCAGGCTGTTGGTATTAATGAATGGGCGGGCCCACTTCATACTTTCCCAGGCGATGCTGTGTTCGCTGCCGTCTCGAAGTAGCGCCTGAACGGACTCTTTTGAGGTGCTACTGACGACAGCCGGTTGAATCCCGGACTGGCTGCGATAGTCACCGAGCTGCCTCAGCCAGTCTGCTTCATCCGTGCCGGCCAGGTGAGCTTCCGGGCCACGATAGCCGTGGCGCTGGTCGTATTCGATCAGTCCCTGGGTAAGGGCTTGGTTGGCAGCGATCTGACGTTCGCTGCTGACGGTGGTATGGACGCGGAATCCGTCTGTGTATGCGGCGCTGCCGAAGCGGCCGACCATTTCGGCGCGTGCCATTTCGGCAATGTAAGGTGCGTCAAGTTCGGGCGAGGAGCCGTGATAGGACGCATCGACGAGTTCCGCCAATGCTTGGTGATAGCGGGTCTCGTCTATTTTCCCGAGGCGATACATTCGGCCGAGAATCCAGTCTCGTCGCTCCTTGGCTCGTTCCCTATTCGCGAGCGGATTGAAGGCTGAAGGTGCCTTGGGCAGGCCGGCTATCATCGCCATCTGCGCCAAGCTCAGCTCGCTGATTGATTTGCCGTAGTACACCTGCGCTGCAGCTTCTATTCCGTAGGCGCGGTTTCCTAGGTAGATCTTGTTAACGTACAGCTCAAGGATCTCATCCTTACTCAGTTCTCGTTCAATCTGAAGAGCGAGGAGGATTTCATTGATCTTGCGCGAAAAGCTGCGCTCGCTGGTCAGGAAGTAATTCTTCGCCACCTGCATGGTGATGGTGCTGCCGCCGGTCTGAATATGGCCGGTTTTCAATAATTGCGTGGCAGCGCGCATCAGGCTGGAAACATCAACGCCATAATGATTCGCGAAGTTATCGTCTTCTGCCGACAGCAAAGCGGCGATGAAATCCTTGGGTATTTCATCGAAGCTGATAGGGGAGCGACGCATTTCGCCATATTCGGCGATCAGCTTGTCATCGTGGCTGTAGACACGCAGCGGAATCTGGAGCTGTATGCTGCGTAGCGAGTCGACAGATGGCAGGTTGGGGCTGAGATAGAGAAACGCGCCACTGAGACTGAGCAAAAGTCCGCAGAAAACAGCCAAGCACGACCATAGGAAAAACTTCAGAAAACGCATCGGGTTTCGTTGAATCCAGGATGGGGAATGAGGTGTATGCCGCAGACGGTGCTGAAAGGAAAAACCGTTCACATTATAAGCGGTTTTTCTGTAGGGGAGCCATTTGCGCTTCTGTCAAGGCTGTTATCTAATGCTGACATACATAATTAATCCGTAAGTAGCGGATAGAGATAGGAAATCAGCCGTGCTAGGGCTATTCACTAAGAAAGCGAACACGCTGCTTGGGATCGACATCAGTTCGACGTCCGTCAAGCTACTGGAATTAAGCCGCTCAGGTTCCCGGTATCGGGTTGAGTCCTATGCGGTTGAGCCACTCCCGCCAAATGCTGTGGTTGAAAAAAACATCGCTGAGCTGGAGGGCGTGGGGCAGGCGCTTTCCCGACTGTTAGGCAAGGCAAAAACTGGAGTCAAGTCGGCTGCTGTGGCGGTATCTGGTTCGGCGGTCATCACTAAAAGCATCGAGATGGAAGCCGGGCTCAGCGACGAAGAGCTGGAAAACCAGTTGAAGATCGAAGCTGACCAGTACATCCCCTATCCTCTCGAAGAGGTTGCCATCGACTTCGAGGTGCAGGGGCCTGCCCCTCGTTCGCCTGGTCGGGTTGAAGTGTTACTGGCAGCGTGTCGCAAGGAAAACGTGGAAATACGTGAAGCGGCGCTCGCCTTGGCGGGGCTGACTGCAAAGGTCGTTGATGTCGAAGCCTATGCGTTGGAGCGCTCCTATGGCTTGCTGGCGCCCCAGTTGGGTGCTGGACATGACGAGCTGACCGTCGCGCTCGTCGACATCGGTGCGACCATGACCACGCTCAGCGTATTGCACAACGGCCGTACTATTTATACGCGAGAACAACTGTTCGGTGGTCGTCAGCTCACCGAGGAAATACAACGGCGTTATGGGTTGTCAATGGAAGAGGCGGGCCTGGCCAAGAAACAGGGAGGCCTCCCAGACGACTTCGACAGCGAAGTGTTGCAGCCGTTCAAGGAAGCGGTCGTTCAACAGGTTTCGCGCTCTCTGCAGTTCTTCTTCGCTGCCGGGCAGTTCCACGATGTGGATTACATTCTTCTGGCAGGCGGTACGGCATCGATCCCAGGGTTGGATCGGCTGATTCAGCAGAAAATCGGAACCCAGACTTTAGTCGCCAACCCGTTCGCCGATATGGCATTGAGCAGCAAGGTCAACGCTGGCGCTCTCGCCAGTGATGCCCCGTCCCTGATGATCGCTTGTGGGTTGGCCTTGAGGAGTTTCGACTGATGGCCCGGATTAACCTTTTACCTTGGCGCGAGCAGCTACGCGAAGAGCGTAAACAGCGTTTCCTGGTGTCGCTGGCCGGGGTGGCCGTTGTGGCAGTGGGTTTATTGTTTCTTGCAGACCAGTACTTCACTCATGCCATCGAGCAACAGAACGCGCGTAACGATTTCGTTCGCAAGGAAATTGCCGTTCTGGATACCCGAATCGCAGAAATCAAGGAATTGAGAGAGCGTCGGCAACAACTGCTCGAGCGGATGAAAATTATCCAGGATCTGCAGGGGAATCGTCCAATCATCGGCCGTGTATTCGACCAACTGGTTCGCACGCTTCCCGATGGCGTTTACTTCACCGGGTTGAAGATGACCGGGAAAAACATCGCCATCGTCGGCGCTGCTGAGTCAAACAACCGAGTCTCTAACCTGATGCGTAATTTGGATGGCTCTGATTGGCTGGATGCGCCGAACCTGAACGAAGTGAAGGCCGTCACCGCAGGGGCGATCGACCAGGAGAACGTGTTCCAGTTAACGGTACAACAGACACAACCGGCTGCTGCTGTCGAAGGAGAGAAACCATGAGTCTGGCTAGCTCGATGGAGAGTCTCCGTAGCGTCGATCTGTCTGATCTGGACATGAACAACCTGGGGTCCTGGCCCGCAGCGGTAAAGGTCATCGCTGCGATATTGCTGATGGCCCTGATTCTCGGCGGTGGTTACTACTTCTATCTCAGTGATCTGCAGGCCAGCCTCGACCAGCAAGTGGCAGAGGAAGATAGGCTCAAGCAACAGTTCTCCACGAAAGCATTTCAGGCGGCGAACCTGGAGGCGTACAAGGCGCAGATGCTTGAGATGGAAGCGTCTTTTGGTGCTCTGCTGCGCCAGTTGCCGAGTGATACCGAGGTGCCGGGTTTGCTTGAGGATATCACCCGTACCGGCCTGGGCAGCGGGCTCGAATTCGAAGAAATCAAGCTGCAGCCAGAAGTGACACAGCAGTTCTATATCGAGTTGCCGATACAGATCAAAGTCGTTGGCGCTTATCACGACCTCGCCACTTTCGTGAGCGGCGTATCGAGCTTGCCACGCATCGTTACCCTGCATGATTTCGAGATTAAGCCGAACAGTAAGGATTCGTCTTCCAAGCTGCACATGAGCATCCTGGCAAAGACCTATCGCTATAACGATAAGGGGCTGCAGAAATGAAAGGAGCCCGACTTGTGGCGATAGGCCTGGGCATGGTGGTGCTGGCTGGGTGCGGTGTCAGCGGAGATTTCGACGATCTGCGCAGTTACATGGATGAAGTGCGTGCCAAGCCGAAAGGTTCGATCGAGCCCCTTCCGGCGTTTCTTCCGTACGAGGCGTTTACCTACAGCGCGGCCTCGTTGCGCCATCCCTTCCAGCCGCCTATGAAGATTGATCTGACTCAGCGGCAGAAAGGGACAAAGGATATAAAGCCCGATGAAAGCCGCATCAAGCAGTTTCTTGAGGAATTCAACATTGAAAACTTCGTCATGGTTGGCACGCTGGCCAATGGCGCAGGTAACTACGCCTTGATCAAAGGTGGTGACGGGGTTCACCGAGTCAAGGTCGGTGACTATCTGGGGCGCAACCATGGCCGTATCGTTGAGATCAGCGAAGCCGAGGTGGGTGTGCTTGAAATCGTTCCGGACGGAGAGGGTGGGTGGCTTGAGCGCCCGCGTAGCCTGACCTTGAAAGAGCGCTCTTGAGTCATGGCAAAAATGGAAAACCTATACCGGTCTGCACAACGGAAGCCTTTTATGAATAGCACTCTCACTCGTCTCGGTTTGTCGTTGCTGGCAGCGTTCATTTCGCCTGCATTGCTGGCAGCAAATTTGAATTCACTTGATGTCGCATCGTTGCCCGGCGACCGCGTTGAGCTGAAGCTGGCTTTCGACGAACCGGTTCCCACCCCTCGTGGCTATACGCTCGACCAGCCAGCCCGCATCGCTCTTGATCTGCCAGGCGTATCCAGCAAGCTGGGGTCGAAAAATCATGAGCTGGGTGTCGGTAATGCGCGAAGCGTGACCGTGGTGGAGGCGCAGGGCCGTACCCGGCTCATCGTGAATCTCACTTCTCTGGTTCCGTACTCGACCCGTGTTGACGGCAACAACCTGTTCGTCGTGCTTGGCGAATCCGCTAGTGCCCCAGCTGCTGCTTCAGCTGCTCCTACGGTATCGACGACGTCGGCCGCGCAGAGCACTCCCCTGGCTGTTGGAAAATCCATCAGCAATATCGATTTTCGCCGTGGGGATGATGGGGCCGGCAATGTAGTCATTACCTTGTCTGACCCTTCGATCAGCCCAAGTATTGAAGAGCAAGGCGGTAAAATTCGAGTTTCCTTCGCCAAGACGCAATTGCCGGAATCGCTGCGTGTTCGGCTGGACGTCCAAGACTTTGCTACGCCAGTTAAATTTGTCGATTCAAGCAGCAAGGCAGATGGCGCCAGTATTGCTATCGAGCCCAGCGGTCGATACGACTACCTGGCGTACCAGACTGACGACAAGCTGACCATTAGCGTCAAGCCGCTCAGTGAAGCAGATGCCGAGCAGCGCAAGGCCGAACATTTCACCTATTCCGGTGAGAAGTTGTCACTGAATTTCCAGGACATTGACGTTCGCTCTGTTCTGCAGCTAATTGCCGATTTTACTGATCTGAATCTGGTGGCTAGCGATACCGTACAGGGCAATATCACTCTACGTTTGCAGAACGTACCCTGGGATCAGGCACTGGACTTGGTGCTGAAAACCAAAGGCCTCGACAAACGCCAGGTGGGGAATGTTCTGCTGGTGGCGCCGGCAGACGAGATCGCCGCGCGGGAGCGTCAAGAGTTGGAGGCGCAGCGCCAGATCGCCGAGCTCGCACCGCTGCGTCGCGAGGTTGTACAGGTGAACTACGCCAAGGCTTCAGACATCGCGCGCTTATTCCAGTCGGTCACCGACAAAGGTGGCGACAGCGAGGATCGTGGTTCGATTGCTGTTGACGACCGCACCAACAACATCATCGCTTACCAGACCCAGGAGCGTCTTGACGAACTGCGCCGTATCGTGGCTCAGCTCGACATTCCAGTGCGCCAAGTGATGATCGAGGCCCGGATCGTCGAAGCTAATGTCGATTATGACAAGAGCCTCGGTGTTCGTTGGGGTGGAAATCTTTGGGCCGGCGACAAGTGGAACGCTTGGGGCAAAGGCGGCAATCTGGGCGTAGAGGATGGGGACGAGGGGCAGGTTGGTCGTTTCCCTGGCATACGTGAAACGCCGCTCAACTTGCCTTTCGTTGATATGGGGGCAATTGGCGCTACTTCTGGCATTGGTTTGGGTTTTGTCACGAACAACGCCATCCTCGACCTCCAGCTCTCGGCTATGGAAAAAACGGGCAATGGTGAGGTGGTTTCCCAGCCGAAAGTCGTTACCGCTGATAAGGAAACTGCCAAAATTCTTAAAGGTTCTGAAGTTCCTTATCAGGAAGCAAGCTCCAGCGGCGCCACCAGCACCTCTTTCAAGGAGGCAGCGCTATCCTTGGAGGTCACGCCGCAGATTACCCCTGACAACCGCATCATCATGGAGGTCAAGGTCACCAAGGACGAGCCGGACTTCTCTCAAGCCGCTAGCACTGGCGGTATCCCGTCGATTCGTAAGAATGAGGTCAATGCCAAGGTGTTGGTGACCGATGGGGAGACGATCGTCATTGGCGGCGTGTTCTCCAATACTCAGAGCAAGTCGGTCGATAAGGTTCCGTTTCTAGGTGATTTGCCCTTCGTGGGTCGTGTATTTCGGCGTGACCTCGTACAGGACAGAAAGTCCGAGCTACTGGTATTCATTACTCCGCGGATCATGAATAATCAGGCAATTCAAGCCAGTCGTTAAAATACTTGATGCCGAATATCATTCTCGTGGGTCCGATGGGGGCTGGAAAAAGCACCATCGGACGCCTGCTTGCAAAGGAGCTTCGTCTCCCCTTCCGGGACTCCGACAAGGAGATCGAGCAGCGCACCGGTGCCAGCATTCCGCTGATATTCGATGTTGAAGGCGAGCAGGGTTTTCGGGAGCGGGAGCACGTCGCCATTCAGGAGCTATGCCAAATGCACGGCGTCGTGCTGGCAACGGGTGGCGGTGCGGTGCTTAGAAAGGACAATCGCGAGGTGTTGCGCACAGGGGGGCGCGTTATCTACCTGTGCACTTCGGTCGATCAGCAGCTTGACCGTACCTCTCGGGATCGCAATCGACCGTTGCTGCGAGCTTCGAACCCCCGCGAGGTGCTGACCGGTCTGATGGCTGTTCGGGACCCGTTGTATCGCGAAATTGCCGACATTATCATTCAGACGGACGAGCGCCCACCGCGCCTGGTGGTGCAGGAGATTCTCAGTCAGCTCCAGTCTCCTGGGGCTCGTGAAAGCTTGGGCCGATCTGCGCTATCCTAGTCCCCTTTAATCATGGGGGCCCCATGCATACTCTACAGGTCGATCTCGGCGAGCGAAGCTACCCGATCATGATTGGTGCGCAGCTCATCGATCAGGGTGAGCTGTTGGCCCGCCATATCCGTGGCAAGCAGGTTGCAATCGTTACTAATGACACCGTTGCGCCGCTCTATCTTGAGCGCCTTTCGCGCAGCCTTGGCGAATTCAAGCTGATCCCGATCGTGCTCCCCGATGGAGAGGCGCAAAAGAACTGGCAGACCCTGCAGTTGATCTTTGATGCGTTGCTCTCGGCTAGGCATGATCGCAACACCACGATCGTCGCGCTGGGTGGTGGCGTGATCGGCGATATGGCCGGTTTCGCAGCTGCCAGCTACCAGCGAGGCGTCGACTTCATTCAGGTTCCGACAACTCTGCTATCTCAAGTCGATTCCTCGGTGGGCGGTAAGACGGGTATCAATCATCCGCTCGGCAAGAACATGATCGGTGCGTTCTACCAACCGCAGGCAGTGCTGATCGACACTTCCACTCTGGCAACTCTGCCGTCGCGCGAGTTGTCCGCCGGCCTCGCCGAGGTCATCAAATACGGGTTGATCTGTGACGAGCCGTTCCTCGGCTGGCTTGAGGAGAACATCGACAGGCTTCGAGCGTTGGATCAAGTGGCGCTTACCGAAGCGATAAAGCGTTCCTGTGAGGCTAAGGCCAAGGTGGTTGGAGCGGACGAGCGAGAGTCAGGCATTCGCGCCACGCTCAATCTTGGGCATACGTTCGGCCATGCCATCGAGACCCATCAGGGCTATGGAGTATGGCTGCACGGCGAGGCGGTCTCGGCGGGCACGGTCATGGCCCTCGAGATGTCGAGCCGGCTGGGGTGGATTAGTGCCGATGAGCGAGATCGCGCAGTGCGCTTGCTGTCGCGTGCCGGTTTGCCAGTTGTGCCTCCAGTCGACATGAGTGCTGAGGATTTCCTAAAGCACATGGCAGTCGACAAGAAAGTGCTGAACGGCCAGTTGCGATTGGTGCTGCTCAAGCGCCTGGGCGAAGCCGTGGTAACCGGTGACTTCCCTCGTGAAGTGCTAGAGGCCACATTGAACGTCAACTACGACGCGCTTACGCAATAGTCAGAACCTAAGAGATTTCCATGTCCAGTTTGTCTGCTGACGATTCGTATCTGAATCATTATGGGTTCAGTCATGATCCCTTTGCTGCACGCGTACCCGGCTTCAAGTTCTTCCCAGCTCAGCGCAAGCCAGTGCTTGGGCAGTTGCATCACCTTGCTCGCTACAGCCAGTTGCTACTGGTAGTGACGGGGCCCGAGGGTAGCGGCAAAACACTGGTGCGTCAGGCCCTTGTGGCCAGCAGTAACAAGCAGGCGGTTCAGAGCGTGGTCATCTCGCCCCAGGAAACGCTCGATTCGAACATTCTTTTGCAGCAGATCGCTCAAGCGCTTGGCAGTCAGCGCGCCGACTTCGACTCGATTATGGCGCAGATTATTCAATTGGCGTTGACCGGTCAGGAAGTGTATCTGCTGGTCGACGATGCCGAACGGCTTACGGGGGCGGCCGTCGAAACCTTGCTGCGACTCGCTCAGGGTAGCCCTGAAGGGCGGCCGCACGTCTTTCTCTTCGGTGAGCATGCTCTGGTGGCGCGTCTGGAGGCGTTGGTAGAAGGTGAGGAGCGCTTCCATGTGATTGCGCTTCAACCGTACGAGCAAGATGAAACTCGCGAGTATCTCGCGCTGCGCCTCGAAGGGGCTGGATCTGGGCTGGATTGTTTCACTGAAGAGCAGGTCGAGCGAATTCATGTCGATTCCGGCGGATGGCCGGGTGCCATAAACCAGACCGCTAGAGAGGAGCTTCTCGAGGCAATGCAGCAGTCGAAAGGGCGTCGGAAGTCAGCCGGATGGAGCTTGCCGTTACCCATGAAACACGTGCTCGCTCTGGTCGTCGTCGTTTTCATCGTCTTGATCACCTTGCTGATGATGCGAGACTCGGATAACTCGTCAGCGACGGCTGTCACCACCGCATTGCCGCTGGGGACGGCCCCGGTAACCGAGGCGCTTGACGAGGAGGCCGATACGGCGTCGGAGATCGTCCCGGTGCCGCCTGCTCAACCGGTTATTCGAGAGCCACTTGCTGCTGCTGGTAGTGCCGAGGCGGATGATTCATCGACACCGGCTGTCGAGGAGCCGGTGCCTGTTGAGGAACTGGCTGGCGACAGTGCCCAGGCGCCTGCAGAAATCGCCGTCCCGGTGGCGGTGGAGCCTCCGGCCGCTCAGCCCAATCGCGTAGCCGAGGTGCCGCGGGAGCCTGCGCGTCAAGTTGTCGCGGATACGCCTGCTTCCCCTGCGAACTGGTACGCCAACCAGTCCAAAACTAACTACCTGGTTCAGGTGCTGGGTACGCGGACCCAAGCGAACGCTGAGGCATTGGTCAAACGGCAAGGTGACGGTTTCCGATATTTCGTCAAGCAGCATGAGGGTAAGCCTCTATATGTTGTGACCTACGGCAGTTTCCCAAGTCGTAATGCTGCATTGGAGGCCATCAAGAAATTGCCGCCCTCGCTGCAGGCTGGTAAGCCTTGGGTGCGGAGTTTCACGAGCGTCCAGCAGGAAATCTCGCCGACTCGCCAGTGATTGCCCCAAAATAGTGCGCAATGCCCTATTTTGGGGCTTGCAAAAATAAAATTGTGTCGCTCTACCGGGCTTTGTAAACTGCTCCCCCTTTTGCCCACGTGTATGACGGGGCGATTCTGTGCGCCGTCAATAAGGGGTTGATTTACAACGCATTTAGCTGGTGGAGTGCCTATGAGAGCAGGTCTGTTTCGTCCTGAAGAGTTCAAGGATAACTGCGGCTTCGGTCTGATCGCCCACATGCAAGGCGAGGCAAGCCATCACCTGCTTCAGACCGCAATTCAATCACTCACCTGCATGACTCACCGGGGCGGCATCAACGCTGACGGTAAGACCGGCGATGGTTGCGGCCTGCTGATGCAGAAGCCTGACGCGTTTCTTCGCGCCATGGCCAAGCAGCATTTCGATGCCGATCTGCCGGCGCTTTACGCCGTCGGGATGATCTTCCTCAGCCAGGACGCGGCCAAGGCGGAAACGGCCCGGACCAGCCTCAACGAGCAGATTGCTGCCCAGGGTCTGACCCTGGTTGGCTGGCGTGAGGTTCCAGTCGATACCACCGTTCTGGGCCGTCTCGCCTTGGAGCGCCTGCCGCGCATCGAACAGGTATTCGTCTCGGCGGAAGGCCTGTCCGAACGTGATTTCGGCATCAAGCTGTTCTTCGCTCGCCGCCGTGCCGAAGTCGCCCTCGCAGGTGACAAGGAATTCTACGTCTGCAGCCTCTCCGACAAAGACATCATCTACAAAGGTTTGATGATGCCGGCGGACCTGGCGCAGTTCTATCCCGATCTCGGCGATGAGCGTCTGGCCACGGCCATCTGCGTGTTCCATCAGCGCTTCTCCACTAATACGATGCCGCAATGGCCGTTGGCTCAACCGTTCCGTTTCCTCGCTCATAACGGCGAGATCAACACCATCACCGGCAATCGCAACTGGGCGCAGGCGCGCCGACTGAAGTTCGCCAATGAGCTGCTTCCGGACCTGGAAGCCCTCGATCCGCTGGTCAACCGTACGGGCTCAGACTCCTCAAGCATGGACAACATGCTGGAGCTGTTGGTCACCGGCGGTATGGATTTGTTCCGTGGCCTGCGCATGATCATTCCTCCGGCCTGGCAGAACGTCGAGACCATGGATCCCGATCTGCGCGCCTTCTATGAATTCAACTCCATGCACATGGAACCTTGGGACGGTCCTGCGGGCGTAGTGCTGACCGATGGACGCCATGCGATCTGCCTGCTCGACCGCAATGGTCTGCGCCCTGCGCGCTGGGTTACGACGACGAACGGCTACATCACTTTGGCTTCGGAAGTGGGTGTCTGGGATTACAAGCCGGAAGACGTGATCGCCAAGGGCCGTGTCGGGCCGGGGCAGATCCTGGCGGTGGATACCGAAACCGGACAGGTATTGCATACCGATGACATCGATAACCGTCTGAAGTCTCAGCATCCGTACAAGACCTGGTTACGCCAGAACGCGTTGCGTATCCAGTCGACCCTGGACGATAACGACCATGGCTCGGCGTTTTACGATGCCGACCAGCTTAAGCAATACATGAAGATGTTCCAGGTCACCTTCGAAGAGCGTGACCAGGTTCTGCGGCCTCTTGCGGAGCAGGGTCAGGAAGCCGTCGGCTCCATGGGCGACGACACCCCGATGGCTGTGCTGTCGCGCCGAGTTCGCTCACCGTTCGACTACTTCCGTCAGCAATTTGCGCAGGTCACCAACCCGCCGATTGACCCGCTGCGCGAGTCGATCGTGATGTCACTGGAAACCTGCCTGGGCGCAGAGCGTAACGTCTTCGAAGAAACCGCCGATCACGCCAATCGCGCGATCCTGACCACGCCAGTGATCTCTCCAGCGAAATGGCGGACGATCATGGAGCTCGACCGTCCAGGTTTCGAGCGCCATCTGATCGACCTCAACTACGACGAATCCCTCGGCCTTGAAGCTGCGGTGCGCAATATCGCTGACCAAGCTGAAGAGGCTGTGCGCAGCGGCAAGGTCATGCTGATCCTCAGCGACCGCAATATCCAGCCGGGCAAGCTGCCGGTGCATGCATCGCTGGCCGTAGGTGCGGTACACCACCGCCTGATCGAAACAGGCCTGCGCTGTGACTGCAACATTCTGGTAGAAACCGCCACTGCACGCGATCCGCATCACTTCGCCGTTCTGATCGGTTTCGGTGCGACCGCCGTTTACCCGTTCCTTGCGTTCGAAGTGCTTGGCGACCTGATCCGCACTGGCGAAGTGCTTGGCGACCTCTACGAGGTGTTCAAGCACTACCGCAAGGGGATCTCCAAGGGCCTGCTGAAAATCATCTCGAAGATGGGCATCTCGACCATCACCTCGTACCGTGGCGCCCAGCTGTTCGAAGCCGTGGGTCTGGCTGACGAGATTGTCGATGTCAGTTTCCGTGGAGTCGCCAGCCGTATCAAGGGTGCGCGCTTCGTCGATCTGGAAGCTGAACAGAAAGCATTGGCGACCGAGGCTTGGAGTGCACGCAAGCCGATCCAGCAAGGCGGCTTGCTGAAGTTCGTCTACGGTGGTGAATACCACGCCTACAACCCCGACGTCGTAGCGGCGTTGCAGATCGCCGTGCAGGAAGGCGACTACAGCCGCTTCAAGGAATACACCGCACTGGTCGATCAGCGTCCGGCCGCGATGTTGCGTGACCTGCTTAAGCTCAAAGTATCGGAACAGCCGCTTGCGCTTGAAGAAGTCGAGCCGCTGGAACAGATCCTCAAGCGCTTCGACTCCGCCGGCATTTCGCTCGGCGCGCTGTCCCCGGAAGCGCACGAGGCGATTGCCGCGGCGATGAATCGCATTGGTGCACGCTCAAACTCCGGTGAGGGCGGTGAAGATCCTGCGCGTTATCGCACTGAACGCAGCTCGAAGATCAAGCAGGTGGCCACTGGCCGCTTCGGTGTCACGCCTGAATACCTGGTCAACGCCGAAGTACTGCAGATCAAAGTTGCGCAGGGTGCCAAGCCCGGCGAAGGTGGCCAGCTGCCGGGTGGCAAGGTCAACGGCCTGATCGCCAAGCTGCGTTACGCGGTGCCGGGCGTCACGCTGATTTCGCCACCGCCGCACCACGACATCTATTCGATCGAGGATCTGGCCCAGCTGATCTTCGATCTCAAGCAGGTCAATCCCAAGGCGCTGGTTTCGGTCAAGCTGGTGGCAGAGCCCGGGGTCGGCACCATTGCCGCTGGCGTTGCCAAGGCCTACGCCGACCTGATCACCATCTCCGGCTACGATGGCGGCACAGGCGCCTCGCCGTTGACCTCCATTCGTTATGCCGGCTCACCCTGGGAACTCGGTCTGGCCGAAACGCACCAGACCCTGCGGGGCAACGACCTGCGGGGCAAGGTTCGCGTACAGACCGACGGCGGGTTGAAGACCGGTCTGGACGTGGTCAAAGCCGCTATTCTCGGCGCCGAGAGCTTCGGTTTCGGCACCGCCCCGATGATTGCGCTGGGTTGCAAGTACCTGCGTATTTGCCATCTGAACAACTGCGCCACCGGTATCGCCACGCAGAACGATCAGCTACGCAAGGACCATTTCATCGGCACGGTCGACATGGTGGTCAACTTCTTCACCTTCGTGGCTGAAGAAACCCGCGAGTGGCTGGCGCGGCTTGGTGTGCGCACCCTGCAGGAGCTGATCGGGCGTACCGATCTGCTCGAGCTGCTGCCAGGTGAAACCGCCAAGCAGAACCATCTGGATCTGTCGCCGTTGCTCGGCAGCGATCACATTCCGGCCGACAAACCGCAGTTCTGTCAGGTGGAGAAGAATCCACCGTTCGATCAGGGGTTGCTGGCTGAGGAAATGGTCAAGCTCGCTCGTGCTGCCATTGACGCCAAGAGCGGCGGTGAGTTCGAACTGGACATCTGCAACTGCGATCGCTCCATCGGTGCCCGGGTCTCCGGCGAGATCGCCCAAGTGCATGGCAACCAGGGCATGAAGGACGCGCCGATCACCTTCCGCTTCAAGGGCACCGCCGGTCAGAGCTTCGGCGTCTGGAATGCGGGCGGCTTGCATCTGTATCTAGAAGGGGATGCCAACGATTACGTCGGTAAAGGCATGACCGGTGGCAAACTGGTGGTTACCCAGCCCAAGAGCAGCGTTTTCGAATCGCAGTATTCGGCCATCGTTGGCAATACCTGTCTGTATGGCGCCACGGGCGGCAAGTTGTTCGCTGCGGGTACCGCGGGTGAGCGTTTTGCCGTGCGTAACTCTGGCGCCCATGCGGTCGTGGAAGGCACCGGCGACCATTGCTGTGAGTACATGACCGGCGGTTTTGTCTGTGTCCTCGGCAAGACCGGTTATAACTTCGGTTCCGGTATGACCGGCGGTTTCGCCTATGTTCTGGATATGGACAACAGCTTCGTCGACCGGGTGAACAACGAACTGGTCAACCTGCAGCGGATCACGGGTGAGGCCATGGAAGCCCACCGTAGCCATCTACAGGAAGTGCTGCGCGAATATGTCGCCGAAACTGGCAGCGCATGGGGCGCGAAACTCCTAGAAAACCTCGACGACTATCTGCGTCGTTTCTGGCTGGTGAAGCCAAAGGCGGCCAACCTGGCGTCACTGCTGTCGAGCACTCGGGCCAACCCCCAATAAGAAGCAGGTTCAAGCGGCAAGCCTCGGCAAGATGCCCGAGGCTTGCCCCGCTCCGTGATTGTCACGCAGTCTGCAGCCTTGGGCTTGCGGCTGCCGCTAAGAGGTTTTGAAATGACTGAACGTCTGAATAACGACTTCCAGTTCATCGAAGTCGGGCGCAAGGATCCGAAGAAAAAGCTGCTGCGACAGCGCAAGAAAGAGTTCGTCGAGATCTATGAACCCTTCAAGCCGCAGCAGGCCTGCGAGCAGGCCCACCGTTGCCTGGGTTGCGGCAACCCTTACTGCGAGTGGAAGTGCCCGGTTCACAACTACATTCCCAACTGGCTGAAGCTTGTTTCGGAAGGCAACATCCTCGCCGCGGCCGAACTGGCGCACCAGACCAATACCCTGCCGGAAGTCTGCGGGCGCGTCTGCCCGCAGGATCGCCTGTGCGAGGGTGCCTGCACGCTGAATGACGGTTTCGGCGCGGTTACCATTGGTTCCGTGGAAAAGTACATCGCCGATACCGCCTTCGCCATGGGCTGGCGTCCAGACATGTCCAAGGTCAAGCCGACCGGCAAGAAAGTCGCCATCATCGGCGCTGGACCGGCCGGTCTGGGCTGTGCTGACGTACTGGTGCGCAGCGGCGTGGCCCCGGTGGTGTTCGACAAGAATCCGGAAATCGGCGGATTGCTGACCTTTGGTATTCCAGAGTTCAAGCTGGAGAAGACGGTCCTCAGCCGTCGCCGTGAAATCTTTACCGGGATGGGGATCGAGTTCCGCCTGAACACCGAAGTTGGCAAGGACGTGACCATCGACCAGTTGCTCGCCGACTACGACGCCGTATTCATGGGCATGGGCACCTACACCTACATGAAGGGAGGCTTCCCCGGTGAAGACCTTCCTGGCGTCCACGATGCGCTGGACTTCCTGATCGCGAACGTCAACCGCAACCTCGGGTTCGAGAAGTCGCCGGAAGACTTCGTCGACATGAAAGGCAAGAGAGTCGTGGTTCTGGGCGGTGGCGACACGGCCATGGACTGCAACCGCACCTCCATTCGCCAGGGCGCCAAGAGCGTGACCTGCGCCTATCGACGCGATGCAGCGAACATGCCGGGCTCGCGCAAGGAAGTGAAAAACGCCAAGGAAGAGGGCGTGAAATTCCTCTTCAACCGACAGCCCATCGCCATTGTCGGCGAAGGCAAAGTCGAAGGCGTCAAGGTAGTGGAAACCCGTCTCGGCGCGCCGGACGCGCGCGGTCGTCGCAGCCCTGAGCCGATTCCCGGCTCCGAAGAAGTGCTGCCGGCCGATGCGGTGGTGATTGCGTTTGGCTTCCGTCCGAGCCCGGCCGACTGGTTCGAAGGGCAGGCCATCCAGACCGACAACCAGGGTCGCGTCGTAGCACCAGAGATGGGGCAGTTCAAACACCAGACCAGCAATCCAAAAATCTTTGCAGGTGGCGATATGGTGCGCGGCTCCGATCTGGTAGTGACGGCGATCTTCGAAGGGCGTCAGGCTGCCGAAGGCATCCTCGACTATCTCGAAGTTTGATTTGGAAGGTGGGTCATGCTTCTCTGACCCGCCGAACGGGCGCGCCGCTACGCCGGAACAGCCTGACCAGAATCAAGCCCATAGATAAAAGGCACGGCGCTCGCCGTGCCTTTTGTTTTCCGCTTTGCGACAATGCCGCCACTTTTCAGCTGGAACCCAGACATGACTGCCTTGAAGAACGACCGCTTTCTCCGCGCACTGCTCAAGCAACCTGTCGACGTCACCCCGGTGTGGATGATGCGTCAGGCCGGACGCTACTTGCCGGAGTACCGGGCCAGCCGCAGCAAGGCGGGCGACTTCATGAGCCTGTGCATGAATCCCGAACTGGCCTGTGAAGTCACCCTTCAGCCGCTTGAGCGCTACCCGCTGGATGCGGCGATCCTGTTCTCCGACATCCTCACCGTGCCGGACGCGATGGGTCTTGGGCTGTATTTCGAGACAGGCGAAGGGCCACGGTTCAAGAAGGTCGTCAGCAACATGGCCGACATCGAGGCGCTGCCCATTCCGGATCCTGAAAAAGACCTGGGTTACGTGATGGACGCGGTCCGCACCATTCGCCGCGAGCTTAACGGCCGCGTACCGCTGATCGGCTTTTCCGGAAGCCCTTGGACTTTGGCAACCTATATGGTCGAGGGCGGTTCGTCGAAGGACTTCCGCAAGTCCAAAGCCATGCTCTACGAAAATCCCCAAGCGATGCATGCGCTACTGGATAAGCTCGCGCAGTCGGTGACCAGCTACCTCAACGGGCAGATCCTCGCCGGAGCCCAGGCAGTGCAGATTTTCGATTCGTGGGGCGGCAGCCTGTCAGCTGCGGCATACCAGGAGTTCTCCCTGGCCTATATGCAGAAGATCGTCGATGGGCTGATCCGTGAACAGGATGGTCGCCGTGTGCCGGTGATTCTGTTCACCAAAGGCGGTGGGTTGTGGCTGGAAACCATGGCAGATACCGGAGCTGAAGCGCTGGGCCTCGACTGGACCTGCGATATCGGCAATGCGCGGGCGCGAGTGGGCGACAAGGTCGCGCTACAGGGCAATATGGATCCCAGCGTGCTGTTCGCCAAGCCGGATGCCATTCGTGCCGAGGTCGGGCGCATCCTGGCCAGCTTCGGTCATGGCAACGGGCATGTATTCAACCTGGGTCACGGCATTACCCCCGAAGTCGATCCGGCTCACGCCGGCGCCTTCATCGAGTCGGTTCACGAGCTCTCGGCGCAATACCACCGCTGATTCGTTGCCGAAAAAAGAGCCGCTTAAAGCGGCTCTTTTTTGTTCAGGCTTTCGCTCAGGGCTGTTGATAGTGGCCTGGCGTAGTGCCTGGTTCATGTTCGTGAACAAGTTTGGTTACGCGGATATCGGTAATACCGATGACTTCGGCCTGTTCAAGTATCTTGCCCTCGTCAGCTCCTGCCTCCGGCATCACCAGGCTGTTTTCGGCGTCACCGTTGTGAAGCTCGATGAGATGCCGAGCGGCACTGGCCTGCGACATGCGTTCTTCTTCCGAGTCAATGACGTGGTTACGCGGATCGTTCTGGAAGAGGTAGTTGATTTCGAACTTGTGCGTTGACTTGCCAAACATGGGCAGCTCCTTGAAGTGGAAGGTTCTGCTTCTGTTGACTCGCCGGTCCAGTTATTCGTTCGGCAAGGAAGACAACTGGATCGTTGTCTCGCGCGCCGGGTGCAGCGCTCGGTTTCGCTCTATGGCCCCGAGCGCTGCGGGCTTTACTTGACCTTCGCCAGGTTGCCCTTGATCGCAACCCCGGCCATGATCGCGCCGGCATGGCACTCGTACTTCTGACTGTCTTTGTATTCGACGTGCTTGTAATTGCTGGCGATGTCCACCACGGCATTGGCGCCAGCCGCCTTGGCGGCCTGCTGCATACCGATCAGCGCCGATTGCATTGCCCAGCTGCAGGCACCCTCGTCAGTCTTGTTGAACGCGTTGGTTTTCTTGCTGGTAGTAACGTCCCGGCGGATGACCTGGGCGCCCTTGGGTGTCTTGCCAGCCAGGTAGAACTTCACGCTGCCGTCGAGTTTGCCTGAGGCCGTTGCCTCGGCCACGACCTGATCGAATGGCAGGTAGTGAGTGGTGTCGCGGGCCTGGCTGATTCCGGGTAATGCGCAGAGCACCAGTGCTGCGCCGATCCATGTGTTCTTGTTCATTGCTTTTCCTTGCGGTGTTTTGGTTGAAAGGGTCAAGCCCAGCGGCGGAAGATCAACGAAGTGTTGATGCCGCCAAAGGCGAAATTGTTGTTCATTACGTATTCGTGCTGCATCGCACGTGGTGCGTCGATGAGGTAGTCCAGCTCGCCACAGCGCGGATCGATGCTGCCCAGATTTAGCGTGTGAATATAACGGTCGCTGTTCATCATCTCGATGCTGAACCACGATTCCAGAGCGCCGCAGGCGCCTAGCGTGTGGCCGAGGAAGCTCTTCTGCGAGCTGATCGGCATGCCACTGCCGAATAGCGATTGGGTGGCCAGGGTTTCGGCGATATCGCCCTGCTCGGTGGCGGTGCCATGACCGTTCACGTAGCCAATGGCGCCGGGTTGCAGGCCGGCGTCTTCCAGCGCCAGCTCCATGGCGCGACGCATGGTCAGTTGTTCGGGCTTTGTCGCGTGCTGGCCGTCGGCATTGCTGCCAAAGCCGATCAGTTCGGCGTGGATCGTGGCGCCACGGGCGAGGGCATGCTCGAGCTCCTCCAGCACCAGTATGCCCGCACCTTCGCCGATCACCAGGCCATCGCGGCCGGCGTCGTAGGGACGCGGAGACGTATGCGGCGCGTCGTTCTTCAGGCTGGTGGCATACAGCGCATCAAACACCATGGCTTCGGTGGCGCAGAGTTCCTCGGCGCCACCGGCAAGCATCATGGGCAGACGCCCAAACTTTATCGCCTCGTAGGCGTAGCCGATTCCCTGGCTGCCGCTGGTGCAGGCGCTCGACGTAGGAATCACTCGGCCAGTCAGGCCGAAGAAAATGCTGATGTTGGCCGCCGTGGTGTGCGGCATCATGCGGATGTAGGAGTTGGCGTTCAGCCCGTCGGCCACCGAGTTGAGCAGCATATTGCCGAAGGCCTTGATTTCCTCGGTACTGCCGGTGGATGAGCCACAGGCGACGCCCATCCGGCCGTCGCGGATCGACGGGTCATTGAGCAGGCCGGCATGGGTGAGCGCCTGTTCAGCGGCCTTCACCGACAGCCGCGAGACCCGGCCCATGCTGCGCAGTTGTTTGCGCGTCCAGTGCCTGGGGACGGCAAAGTCGTCAACCGGTCCCGCCAGCCGGGTGTTGAGCTCAGTGAACCGGTCCCACTCGTGCATGTAGCGAATGCCGCTGCGGTTGCTGCTGAAGTGGGCTTCGATACTGGCCCAGTCGCTGCCCAGTGAGGTGATGCCGGCCATGCCGGTGACAACGACGCGTTTCATCAGCACAACCCGCCGTTGACCGCGAGAACCTGACGGGTGATGTAGCTGGCCTCTTCCGACATCAGAAAGTTGACCGCGCCGGCGACTTCTTCAGGCGTGCCCATGCGCTGTGCTGGAATCATCTTGAGCATCTCCTCGATGGGCAGGTTGTCGTCGAGCATGTCGGTATCGATCAGCCCGGGCGCGACGCAGTTGACGGTGATGCGTCGTTTACCGAGTTCCACAGCCAGAGCCTTCGCCGCGCCGATCACGCCAGCCTTTGACGCGCTGTAGTTGACCTGGCCGCGGTTGCCGATCAGCCCCGACACCGAGGTAATGCAGACGATTCGTCCAGGCTGGCGGCGACGTATCATCGGCATGGTCAGTGGCTGCAGGACATTGTAGAAACCGTCCAGGTTGGTGCGCATGACCAGATCCCAGTCGTCCTCGGTCAGGGCGGGAAAGGCGCCGTCGCGGGTCAGCCCGGCGTTGCACACCACGCCGTAGTAGGCGCCATGGGTTTCGACATCGGCTTCCAGGTGTTCACGACATTGTGCGCGATCTGCCACGTCAAACTGCAGGATCCGCGCCGCGCGGCCCATCTCCTGAATCTGCGTCTGGACGGTTTCCACCTCGTCCCGCCGCGCGCGGCAATGCAGGACGATGTCGTGACCACTTTGTGCCAGGCGCAACGCAATGGCGCGGCCGATGCCGCGACTGGAACCGGTGACGAGGATGCTGTTACTCATGGGGAAGGCTCTTGCAGATAGCTCGCCACTTCGGGCGGGCGGTACACGTTGAGGCGCGCCTCGGCATGGATGCCGGGCCCGTCGAGATGGCATTCGAACACGCCCATGCCGTTGTCATCCTGCAGTGAACGCAGCGCATGGATGCGTAACCGGCTACCGGCTGGGAAGTGCTCTACATTGCATTGGAAGCGGCGGGTGCCCAGTAAAAAGCCCAGTTCCACTGGTTGTCCGGCCTGGCGCGCCTGGCAGCCAGCAAAGGCAGCGACCGTCTGCGCCATGATCTCGATGCCGACCCAGGCCGGCAGGCTACCGTCGGGCGAATTGAGCAGACCGCCAGGCTTCACCTGCAATTGCGCGGTAATGCTATCCGCATCGAATGATTCGACGGCGCCGAGCAGGATCATATCTCCCGCATGAGGCAGTAGTTCGGCTACTGGCCAATCAATCATGGCGCATCTCCCAGGATCAGGCTGATGTTATTGCCACCAAAAGCAAAGGAGTTGCTCATCGTTCGCCGCTGCCCGGCCGCTGTCGCTTGGGTGCCGGGTGCAACCAGATTCAACCATGGCAGGTCGGCGTCTTGCTCGCCGTCCCAGCGATGCGGCGGCAGCTGCTGTGCAGGGTTATGGTCGGACAGGTTCAGCCAACAGAACGCCGCTTCCAGCGCTCCGGCAGCACCCAGGGTATGGCCGGTGAGCGGCTTGGTGGATGAGCAGGGCACGCCGGCCGGAAAAACCGTAGCCACAGCCAGGCTTTCCATTGCATCGTTGTGTCGCGTAGCGGTGCCGTGCAGGTTCAGGTAGCTGATCTGCTCGGCTAGAACTGCGGCGCTGCGCAATGCTTTGCCCATCGACTCTATCGCGCCTAGCCCCTGCGGGTCGGGGGCCGAGATGTGATGCGCATCGGAACTGGCGCCGCCGCCTAGCAGGGCAATCGGAGCGCGTTCACGAGTCATGAGGAACACAGCCGCCGCTTCGCCAATATTGATGCCGTCTCGGTTGACCGAAAACGGATTGCAGACATGGGCGCTGGTCGCCTCCAGCGAGCTGAAACCACGAAGGGTCAGGTCACACAGCGAATCCACCCCGCCACAGATCACTGCATCGCAGACGCCCGCATCCAGCAGTCGTTTGGCACTGAGCAGTGCGCGTGCACTCGATGTACACGCCGTGGATATCGCGTAGCTCGGGCCGCTGAGCTGCAGTCGCTCACTGATGAAGCTGGCCGGTGCACAAAGCTCTTGATGGGTGTAGTGATAGCTGGATGGCAATTGGCCGTCACGTACCAGACGGGCTATTCCCTGGGTCGCCTCCTGAATACCGGAGGTGCTCGTCCCCATGACCACGCCGACCCGGCTTGGGCCGAAGCGGGAAATTGCTTCATGCACTTCGTGTTCGATTTCGTCCAGGGCAGCCAACAGCAGCTGGTTGTTGCGGGTGGCGTGCTGCAGCGGCGCATCGGCAAGCGAGGGTAGCTCGACAGTGACTGCGCCGACCGGCAGGCGGCGCCCGGCAATCATCTGGAGATGCGTCTGCATACCTGAGCTGTCGCCTGCCAGCAGGCGGCGTGCGACTTCAGCCTTGCCGCGCCCCAGGGCGCAAATCAGCCCGAGTGCATTGAGGTAGGCAGTCATTGTTGGCGGGCTCCGGCTGGCGCGATAGGCGCGACACGATAGGTCAGCGTCGGTTCGACGTCGAGTTCGAAGCCGCCATTTTTCTCATAGCGAACGTGCCAGGCCGAGGTATCGTCTGCCAGCGACCGGCCGTTTTGGTGAAGTGCCCAAGGCTTACCAGCATAGAGCTCGTCCAGCTGCTCTGCGGGGCTGAGTGCGAATAGCAAGGCGGCAAACAGCGCGCGCGCTTCGGCATTCGGAGGCAGCAGCCCATCGGCTTGCCAGCGTCCATCAAGGAGTAGCTGGCGCGCCAGCGGTACGCCCAGTGGGTTGAACAGCGACCAACGCAATGCAGCCCCTTCTTGCTGAATCACCAATAGCCAATCGCCGGTTTCGCCCTGCTCGTGACGCTGGATATGCAACTGCATCGGCAGCGACAGCCGTGGCGCCTGGCTCGGCAAGGGCTGTTGCTGCGCGCAGGCGCCGAGCAACAGCAGCAGCGGTAGCCAGATCAGACGTGACAGCTTGTGTTTCATCGAAATCATGCAGGCGCCGGAGTGGCGCAGAGCTCGGCCAGTACGCGCAAGCGGCGTCTGGGCTCCGCGACGTAGGGGTTGCTGTTGTCCCAGGCGTAACCGGCGAGGATCGAGCAGATCATGCGGCGAATCTCCGGCTGGGCGCGTTCGTAGTAGATCACGTCCTGAAAGCTACCGTCGTACCAGCCCTCGACATAGGCGCGGAAGGTATCCACGCCCCGCTTCAGAGGGGTCGAGAATTCGCCTTCCCAGTCCACGGCCTCGCCGTTCAGCTGCCGGTGCAGTACCGCAGCCGCCATGCTTGCCGAGCGCATCGCAATGGTGACCCCGGACGAAAACACTGGGTCGAGAAACTCGGCCGCATTGCCCAGAAGCGCAAAGCCGGGGCCGTGCAGCGCTTTGACGTTCGCCGAGTATCCGTTGATCAGGCGTGCCGGCGTGTCCCATTCAGCGTGCTTGAGGATGCGCTGCAGGTTGGGGGCCTCCAAGACGAACGCCTTGAGACAGGCGTCCAGATCCAGCGGGCGTCCTGCGTAACGTTCCGCGCTGGCGACGACGCCCAGAGAGCAGCGACCATCGCTGAAGGGGATGGTCCAGAACCATACATCGCGCCATTCAGGGTGGGTGGTGATGAGGATTTTGTTACGGTCGAAATGTGGATCGTCAATGTTGTCCCTGATGTGAGTGAACACCGCACGGCGCAGCGGAAAGCTCGACGGCGCTTCCAGATCAAGCAAGCGCGGCAGCACCCGGCCGTAGCCGCTGGCGTCGAGGACAAAGTCGGCGTGCAGCGCATATTCGCTACCGTCGAGGCGGCGGACCTGCAAATACGGGTGCGGGCCGTCGAAATCCGCGGCGGTAATTTCCTCTTCGTAACGAATCTCTACGCCTTGCAGAGCGGCCTGATCGGCCAACAGCTGGTCGAAATCCGCGCGCTGCACCTGATAGGTGCTGCCGTGGCCTTCGGTGAATTTGTCGCGGAAATCGAACTCGGTGTAGCGGTCACCGCAACCGAACGCTGCGCCATGTTTGATCTGAAAACCTGCGGCCTGTACCGCTTCAAGCATCCCGGCTTCCTCGATGAAATCCAGGCAATGCGAGAGCAGGCTTTCTCCGATCGAAAAGCGTGGAAACCGCTGTCGTTCGATGATCAGCACGTCATGCCCCTGACGCTTGAGCAGGGCAGCGGCGATGGCCCCAGAAGGCCCCGCGCCAATAACGACGACGCTACGTTTTTCTGAATGCGAGGAAGCCTTCATGTATTCGACTCGACAAGGGTGGCGGATGCCGGTTGTTGCCGGCGGGTAGGATAAGACAGGTCGTTATTCGGGCGATTGCCTTGGTCTGATCGCGTTGGAAACTCAGCCAAGGTCCGTCGAGGCCATAACCAGGCGTCACGCTGGGCGGTCAAGATGCTGGCTCTTCGGTGGTTTTCGCCGCCCAAGGCGCGAGCAGGAACGCAAATACCAGACCGATGCCCACCGCCAGGCCAAAGTTGCTCACAGCCGGTGTGCTCGACAAGGCCAGGAGGCCGAACGATAGCCAGGTCGTGACGGCCGCGAGTAGCGTGCCGACCAGGCTCACCGCAGCGCCACCGATCCGCTCACGCATGAGAATCGCGTAGTCCACCCCGATTGCCGTGACCAATAACAGGCCGAACAGGCCAAACAGGGTCAATGGCTGGCCCAGCCAGCCGAGGCAGGCAAGGCTGCCAAGCGCTGCAAGTAGCGGAACAGCCAGGCAGCGCAGGGCGCCGCTCCAGCCGAACGGCAGGCACAGCAGAGCCAGGATAACGACAGCGGCAAACATCTTGAGCAGCGCCGCCTGGCGCTGGGTCTCGGCAAATAAGCGATTCAGCTCTGCGGGCCGGTCGATGAGGCTGACCCCGTCAATACCATCTGCCATGCCGTGCAGCGTCGAACTGTCGCGCAGGCCTTGCAGGCTGATCAGGCCAGCAACCGTGCCGTCGCTCCGCGTGCCCAGCCAAAGCGGGCGCCACGGTTCGGCAATCGGTCCTGCCAACACCTGATCCAGGCCTGTCACTGGTTTCGCCTGCAGGGCGGCAAGTTCCTTTTCGAGCGCCCCAGCAGTCATGCCAAGCGCCAGCAGTGGCTGGCTGTATTCCAGCAGGCGCGGCAGGGCGAGATGCAGGCTTTCCTGGGCGACGGTCGTGGCCGCCAACTGGCTCAGGGCTAAATAACCGCGCAGCTTCTGCTCCGCCACCAGCTCGTCAAGGCGGGTGCCGAGCGCTTCCTGGCGCTCCAGCAACTCGTCAGGCGTCTGCGCGCGAACCAGGAAATACTGGCTGGTCGGCTCGAAGCCAGTGATCTGGCCGATGCGCTCGGCTTGTTGTTGCAGCGCCGGCGCGCGGCTGACCCATTGGCGCAGGTCATCCTTGAACGACACCTGGCTGATGCCGGCCAGGCAGAACACCACGAAGCCGGTCAGCAGCCAGCTCGACGGTAGCCGACAGAGCAGCCGTTGACGCAGGGCCAAGGCGCGTTCAGCCCAGCTCAGCGGGGCCGCCCACGGCTGCAGTGGCACGTTCACCAACGAGGGGAGCAGGCAGGTCGCGCAGGCGAAGGCGCCCAGCAGCCCGGCGGCAGAAAAAACGGCGACCTGGCTCAGCGCTGGAAACGGGGTAAACGCCATGGCTAGATAGCCGATGACATTGGTCGCCAGCGCCAGGGCCAGGCCTGGCAGCGTCAAGCGCAGGGCCCGAAATGCCTGCCAGGGCTGCAACGTCCAGCTTTTGGACAAGTAATGCAGCGGGAAATCGATGCTGACACCGACCAAGCTTGCGCCTAGCACGAGGGTCAGCACATGGATCTGACCGAACAGTGCAACGCAGGCCGCGGCGCCGCTGAGCGCCCCGACCAGCACAGGTAACGCGACCAGCAGGACGCGCGATGTACGAAACAGCAGATGGAGCAAAGCGAGCGTGGCGACGAGCGAGACGCTGCCAATAAGGCTCGCTTCCTCACGCGCCTGGCGCTGCCCGTACGCCGCATGTAGCACGCCGCCAGCCGCGAGCAGTTCGCCCTGCTGGGACTCGACCCGGTGGCGAGCGGCATGGACCTGATCGTCGATCAGGAGTGGCAGCTTGTCATCAAAGGCGTCGCCGTGGATTTGCGCATGGATCACGGCCCAACGCTGGCCGTCATGTTCGGCCAGCAATGCGCCATCGAGGCGCGGATGGATATTGCCCGGATGCGGGAGCCGACGCTGCGCCAGGTCGGCCAGGCCGAACCAGTCTTCTTCGACCGGCACGAGGCTGGTGCTTTCGAACGGGCTGAACAGGCGCTGCAGGCGTTGTTGAATGAAGTCTTCGGGTGAGGCGATCAGGGCTTCGCGGCTGGCCCGGTCGAGCAATACCAGTCGTTGATCCAGCAACTGCTGGCGCATCGCTGGCAAATCGGCCTGCACAGAGCGACGAATCTGTGCGAACAGGCCGCTGGCCTTGAGGTTGCCAGCGACCTCCTGGGCCAGCGCGACGGCCGTGTCTTCGTCTTCATGCTGAACCAGCAGCATCAGGTCGCGATTGAGCGGGGCCTGCACGCGCTGCTCGGCGAGTTGCTCCAGTTCCCCTGGCGCGCCGCTGGGCAGCAGCTGTAGCAAATTGGCGCTGATCGGCGGGCCATTGCGCCATTGCCATGCGGTCAACGCGACCAGTCCGAGCAGCGCCAAAAAGAATAGCGAGGAGAGCCAGGCCGGCAGCCTGAGCGCGTGATCAGTCGGCGAGGTCATGGTGTTCGCTGGGGCTCAACTGATCGTCGATCTGAATGTCAGTCAGCATTAGCAGAGTGCTGTCGCCCTGGGCTTCGACCAGCTCGATACGCTCGGCGGTGGCACCCCCCTGAATCAGAATGGTGGAGAAAATCTGTGCAAGCAGTCGAGAGCGCGGCGTCAGGGTCAGCGCCCAGGCCTGCGCAGTTCCCGTCAGTTGCAGTTCAAAATCGCGCTGCAGGGCCTCGGTATCACCCTGCAGTACGGCTAGAAAAAGTTCGTTCTGTCGCGCCGCGGGCCCTTGCTGACTGGTCTGCTTCCAGCCGTTTGGCGTGCGTCGGGCAATGCCGGCGGCGCTGATGCGGTAATCCTGTTGCACCGGATCTTGCAGGAACCACAGTAGTCCCCTGTCGCGCGCCAGGACGAAGGTGCCCACGCTGACCAGCGGTTGGGGCAGTGCGCGCAGGTATTTCTCCTGGGTGAAGGTGCCACGAACAACCGTGGGTTCGTGCAACTGCAGGCTGAGTTGGACCAGATCGAAGGCGTTGGCGCGGGTGGTCTGCGCCAACAGCAGGCTCAGTGCGACCAGCAAGGCCCAGCAAGGGCTGTTGAATAAACGCTTCACAGCAGCGCGCGCTCCACGGCTTCGACCAGCACCTTCGGCGAAGCCAGCAGCATTTCGCGGCTGGCGATCTCCACGGCAACTTGAACGGTGCTGCCGCGCGTCATGCGCTCACCGGTCTCGGCGTCGCTGATCAGATAGTTGATCTTCAGGCGGTTCTCCCACTCGACCAGATCAGCGCGAACAACGATGCGCTGATTGAAACGGGCGCCGCGCATGTAGCGCAGCTGTACGTCGATGATCGGCCAGGCGTAGCCGGCTTCTCTCATCTGCACATAGTTGTGGCCAATGCGGTCGAGCAGGGCGCAGCGCGCCATCTCGAAATACTTGACGTAATGGCCGTGCCAGACGATGTCCATGGAGTCGACGTCGAAGAAGGGCACCAGCACTTCGACCTCTGCCTGCAGTACGCCGCTCTTACGCATACAGCCCCCAGTGCTGCGCACGAATCCGCTCGAGGCAAAGGCGCAGTTCGCGTTCCAGCGCACGGTCTTCGATCAGCGGTGGGAAGTCTTCGCCAAGCGCCTCGTGCATCCACGACAGTGGTGCCGGTAGCGGCCGAGCGCCCTGCTGACGTTGACGCAGCCAGACGCCCTGGTTCGCGGCGATCAGCGTGGCGGCGGCGACCTGCTCGGTCAGCTCCAGGCTGCGCAATGCGTCGCGCGCGGCAATGGTGCCCATGCTCACTTTGTCCTGGTTGTGACACTCGGTCGAACGCGAAAAAACGCTGGCCGGCATGCTGTTCTTCAGGGCTTCCGCGGTCCAGGCGCTGGCGCCGATCTGCACGGCTTTGAAGCCATGGTTGATCATCGCTGTGGCTTCGGGGGCGCCGGACAGGTTGCTCGGCAAGCCGTGGTTGTAACGAGTATCGACCAGCAACGCGAGCTGCCGGTCGAGCAGGTCCGCGACGTTGGCGACGAGATTCTTCAAGCTGTCCATGGCGAAGGCGATATGTCCGCCATAGAAATGCCCACCATGCAGCACCCGCTCGTTTTCCGCGTCGATGATCGGGTTGTCGTTGGCGCTGTTCAGTTCGGTTTCGATGAACTGGCGCAGCAGGCCCAGGCTGTCGGCGAGCACACCGAGCACGTGCGGGGCGCAGCGTAGCGAGTAACGGTCCTGCAGGCGATGCAGCGGCGCAGCCGGCGCCTCGATGGCCAAGTCCTGACGAATCCAGGCGGCCACCTGCATTTGCCCAGGGTGCGGCTTGGCAGCGAACAGGCGCTCGTCGAAATGTTCCGGATTGCCTTCCAGTGCGACGACGTTGAGCGCGGTTATCCGGGTCGCCAGTTTCAGCAGGTAATCGGCGCGGGCATAGGCCAGGCAGGCCAGGCCGGTCATCACTGCGGTGCCGTTCATCAGCGCCAGGGCCTCCTTGGGACGGAGAGTCAGCGGCGTCCAGCCCAGCTGGCGGTGTACCTCGGCGGCGCTGCGGCGTTCGCCCCGATACATCACCTCTCGCTCGCCAGCCAGGGTCGCCGCGACATAGGACAGCGGTGTGAGGTCACCGCTGGCGCCGACCGAGCCTTCTTCGGGGACCAATGGCAGCACGTCATGCTCAAGGAACGCCTGCATGCGCTCGAGCAACTCGATGCGTACCCCAGACATGCCGTGCGTCAGCGAACGCAGGCGGGCGGCCAGGACCGCGCGCGTGGCTTCCGCGTCGAGCAGCTTGCCCAGGCCGCAGCCGTGAAAGGTGAACAGATGCTGCGGCAGGGCCTCGACCTGGTGCAGCGGTACCGCCACCACACAGGAATCGCCATAGCCGGTGGTCACGCCGTAGATCACACCTTCGCGGTCGAGCAGGGTGTCGAGAAACTGTGCACCGCGGGCGATCCGTTCGCGGAACGCCGCGTCGGACTGCAGCCGGGCGGGCGCACGGCCCTGGGCCACGGCCAGCAGGTCCTCGATGCGCAGGTGGTTTTCGCCAAAGATCACGGGCTCAGCGTTGTTCATGGGTGTCCCAGAAAGGGTAGAAGTTGAACCATTGCAAGGGTGCCTCCAGGCAGCGTGCCGCCAGTCGATCCGCGTAGCGCTGCACCCAGCGCTGCACGACGGCATCGCGTTCGCCTCGGCGCCATTCGATGCAGTCGGCGAAGGGCTCCAGATGGACATGAAATTGCTCGCCCTGTTTCAGGCAGAACAACAGATTTGCCGGACACTGCAGCAACCCGGCCAGCAGCCAAGGACCCTGTGGAAACGCGGCCGGCTGGCCAAGAAAGCTGGCCGTCGCAATGCGCGCGCCCTGCAGCGGCACCCGATCACCGGCAATGGCTAGCCATTCCCCTTGGTCAAGCCGGTGGGACAATTCCATCATGATCGCCGGGTCGAGCTCGCTGACCTGGATCAGCCGCAGGTTGTTCGCGCCGGATTCGCCCAGCAGCCGGTTGAACTGCTCGGCATGGCGGGTATGCACCAGGACATTCATCTTCACCATGCGACCCATTTCCGCCAGGGCGCGGCAGATTTCCAGGTTGCCAAGGTGCGATCCGACCAGCAGTTGGCCACGCGGCGCCTCGATGCAAGCGTGCAGGTCGCCGCTGTCGTGCAGCACCAGTCGATCCAGTGACAGACGGCCTCCCCAGACATCGAGCTTGTCCAGCAAGGCGTCGGCGAAAGCCATGAACTGGCGGTAGACCGAGCGCCAACTGGGCGCCAGGTCGAGGCGACCGCTGTAGGCCGCGAGGTTCTGCTGATACTGCCTGGCGCTCTGCCGTGCGCTGCGGTTGAACAGATAGAAATACAGCACGATCAAGTACAGCAGCGGTGCCATGGCGCGCCGTCCAAGCAGGCGTACGGCCCAAGCCGTTAGCTTCATCAAAGCAAAGCTGCCCCGCTCGCGGTGCGCGGCCCAGTGCGAGCTTTCGGCAGTCTTATCGCTCATCGGCACAACCGCCGCCAGAGCAGCCCGGGAGCGCGCACCAGCATGCCGCCGAACAGCCGTGCGTGCATCGACGAGATCAGCAGGTTGTCGCGCCACAGACGGAAGTGCGAAACCCCATCGGCCGGGTAGTGCACCCGCGTCGGCAGCCAGACCATCGGCTGCTGTCGCCAGTGCAGGCGAACCAGGATTTCGGTGTCGAAGTCCATGCGCTGACCCAACGTCATCGCGTCGAGCAGGGCCAGGGTGGGGGGCAGCGGATAGACGCGAAAGCCGCACATGGAGTCGCGGATCGACAAGGACAGGGTGTTGATCCAGACCCAGACATGGGTCAGGTAACGGCCATAAAGACGCCCCTTCGGCACGCTCGAGTCGTACTGGGGATAACCGCAGATCAGTGCATCCGGCGCCTGGCTGGCACGGTCGAGAAACAGCGCCACGCAGCCCAGGTCATGCTGGCCGTCGGCATCCACCTGCAGTGCATGGCTGAATCCCAGGCGCGACGCCTCGCGCAGGCCGGATGCGACCGCTGCGCCTTTGCCCTGATTGCGGCTGTGGCGGAGCAGGTGCACTGAGGGATGTTCTGCCAACTGATCGATAACCGCCGCTGCTGCCGGGCTGGAGCCATCATCAACGAGCACGCACTGCAAGTCTTCGGCGAGCAACGCGCGAACGACGCCGGGCAGGCTGGCCTCGTGGTTGTACACCGGCACCACCGCACAGGGCTTGAACCAGTCTTCGTCAATCGCTAGCGACAACTGTTGAGGGCTGTCTGTAACGGGCACGGTCGCCATCGCAGGCTCAAGCGGGGTAAGCATGGTCACAGCGGATCTCCCAGCAGAATGCGGCCGGACGAGCAGGGTGCGTCGCCGTTGCGGTATGCGAAGTGCAGCTTGCTGCGCTCGCGGTCGAAGCGCAGCGTCAGACTCAACTGGTCACCCGGACGGGCGAGCTGTTGGAACTTGAGCACTTCCATGCCTTGAAAGCTCGGTGGCAGGTCGGCGATCAGCTCGCGGGCGAGGGCGATGGCCCAGTCGATCTGCACCACGCCGGGCAGAACCGGGGTCTGCGGGAAATGCCCGGTGAAGTGCGCGAGGTCCAGCGGGACGGCCAACTGCAGCTGCCACTGGTCTTCTGCTTGGGAAGCGCTGAGTCGCTCCGGCTGCAGCGGGCGCGGCGCCTGCAACAGCGCGTCGAGTTGTGCCTGCGCGAGCTTGCCCTGGCTGTTGCAGGGCAGCTGGGCGACCAGCCTCCAGCGGCGCGGTAAGGCAAGCGCTTCGCAGTGGTTTGCCAAGTGCTTACGCAACGTCTCGGTCAATGCGCGTCGACCCCCGTTGCGCAGCGCATGCAGGCCGGCTTCGCTCAGTGCGACCAGCGCCGCGAGGTAGGCGCGATTGTCATTGATCACCCCCAGCCGCGCGTCACTGACGAAAGGGTGAGCGGCCAACGCTGTTTCGAGCATCGGCAGAGCAATGCGCTTCTCTTCCAGCTTGACGATACGATCCAGTCGGCCGAGCAGCTCGAAGCGTCCATCTGCTTCGATGCGCGCCGCATCGGCGGTTTGTTCGACGTGGCCTGGAGGTAGGCAAGGCGAGGCGGTGCGCAGCGCTCCATGATCGTCCTGGCTCAACTGCACCCCGGCGAACGGCTGCCACAGGGCGCCGCCTTGGCGCCAGGCGATGCCACCGGTCTCGGAGCTGCCGTAGATCTCGGTCGGTAGCTGACCCAGTCGCTGCTGCAGTCGCTGCCCTGCCTCGACATCCAGGGCTCCTCCCGAGGAAAAGACCCGGCGCACGCTGCGCAAAGCAGGCCAGTCGAGGTTGTCCCCCATCCGCTTGAGCAGCGCCGGGCTGGCCACCCAGCAGAAGCGCGGATGCTGACGGCTGGCCAGCTGCAGGTCTTCGGAAAAGGGTTGCGCGCGGCGCAGAAAGGGACGGCCGGCGCACAACGGCCAGAGCAAGCGGAACAGCAGTCCATAGATGTGCTGCGCGGCGACGCTGGCAATCACGCAGGCGTCGCCGAGGTCGGCGCCCCAGCAGGCTTCGAGAGTTTTAACTTCGTTCGCCAGCTGGCGCAGGCGTTTGTCGATCAGTTTCGGCTCGCCACTGGAGCCGGAGGTGCAGAGCAGCAGTCGGCACTGGTCCAGATCAAGCTTCGCCCCTTCGAGCGGCTCGGCGAACAGCTCCGAGAGATGAGCATCGCCGTCCTGATCGGTCAGCCAGAGATCGGCCTGGTGGGCCAGTCGCGCTCGGCTGGCGGGCTGCAGGTCGGCTGGTAGCAATACTGTTACGCCGGCTCGCCAGGCGCCGAGCAGGGCAATCGCCAGCTCGCCGGCGTCCTCCAGATGCACTGCGAGCCTGGCAACGCCGCGGTTACGCAGCCCAGCAGCCACACGCAGCGCTCGTTGGCGCAGCTCGGCATGCTCCAGCACGGGATCGAGCGTGACCGGCCGCGACGTGGGCGTCTGGTCGAGCAGATGTTCGAGGGGAATCCAGTTCATGTAACGTTCCTGACGCGCTGGCGTATCAACCACTCACCAGCAAACAACAGTCCCATCAGCAGATAGGCGATAAAGCCGGTATAAAGCGTCCACCAGCTCAGCGGCGCCCAGAGCGCGAGTGCGCTGGCGATACCGGCGTTGACGATGAAATAGCCCACCCAGACCCAGGTCACCTGCCGCGTATAGCGCACCGCCGCGGGTGGGAGCTCGGGTTCGCTTAGCCGCGCGAGGCGTTCGATGATCGGCATGCCGGAGTAGAGGCTGCCGGCAAACAGGCCAAGCAGCGCCAGGCTGATCAGTACGGGATACCAGCGTAACAACGCCGGCTCGTCAGCCAGCCCCAGCAACAGGCAGAACAGCAGCGCGGTCGCTGCCACCGTATTGCTCAGCGGTGTCTGCTTGCCACTGCATAGGCGAGCCAGCCAGAGCGCGCCGAGCAGCAGCGCAAAGAGCCGAGGAGACAGCTGCTCCAGGCCCAGATACACAACGAACGGGTAGGCGAGGCCGACCAGCAACAGGCCGAGGCCTGTTAGCCGACTGGCGTTCGCAGTGCCTGTTCGAGCGGGTGTCTGCATCGTGCCGTCCGTTTGCGCATGGGAGCTTGATCCGGGGAGCTCTGGGCTCACCGGACAATGCTTGGTTGGTTGATCGGGTGGGTCAGGCCGGTTGCGGGTTCACCAGCCGATACACCGCCTCGACGACATCGCCCACGGTTCGTACCGACTTGAATTCCTCTGCAGCAATCTTCTTGCCTGTCTGGCGCTTGATGTGATCGATCAGGTCGACGGCGTCGATGCTATCAATTTCAAGATCCTGGTATAGGTTGGCTTCCAGGCTGATTCGCTCGGGTTCGAGTTCAAACAGCTCGACCAGCGCATCGCGTAGGGTCTGGAAGATTTCGTTGCGGCTTTCCATTTCAAGCCTCCTCGGTGACGGCGAGGTTGGCGCTGACGTAGGCGGTCAGGCTATCGACACTGGCGAAATGCTTGCGGGTGTCCTTCGCATCGGCGTCGATCTTGATGCCGAAGCGCTTCTGGATCGCCAGACCCAGCTCCAGCGCATCGACCGAATCCAGCCCGAGCCCTTCGCCAAACAGCGGCTGGTCAGCCGCGATGTCGTCCGGGCCGAGGTCTTCCAGACCCAGGGCGTCGATGATCAGTTGCTTGATTTCAAGCTGCAGTTGGCTCATCGAGTGCGAGCTCCTTTATGAAGTGTCGATGCAGATGATCGTTGAGTTGCCGAGAGGCAATGGGTGCTGCGCCACGCGAAGCGAACATCTGCGGGTCGATATCCTCACCGACGCGCAGATGAACATGAAAACGTCTTGCCGGAATCCGATACCAGGGCTCGGCTTTGGTCAGGGTGGTGGGCGTTACGGTGATCACGACCGGTGTGACCAGCCGTGCGCCACGAAGCGCGATAGCCGCCGCGCCCCGATGAAACTGCGGCGCCTGGCCCGGCGTGGTGCGCGTGCCTTCGGGAAAGATGATCAGCGTCTGGCCTTGCCTCAGCGCATCGGCTGCGTCGTCGAGCATCTCCGCGCTGCCGTTGTTGCTGATGTACTGAGCCGCACGTATCGGCCCGCGAGTGAAGGGGTTGTCCCACAGACTCTGCTTGACCACACAGTTGGCGTCACGGATCAGTGCGATCAGCACCACCACGTCGATCAGCGAAGGATGGTTGGCGATCACCAGCTGCCCAGGTCGGCCGAGCCGTTCGGCACCCTCGACTTCATAGGTCAGTACGCCGCTGCGGTACATGAACTGGACGAACAGCCAGAACAGCCGGCTCACGGTCTGCCGCGCCCGACTGCGGCGTTCGATCGTGTCGTCTCGCAGCAGACCCAGCACAGGGAAAACGATCATTCGCAGGCAGAGCCCGCCGAGACCGAACAGGGCAAACGACAGCCCGGTCGCGACCAGGCGCCACAGCCAAGGCGCGCTGTATCGGCGGTTCAACAGGTTTGCTGCCAGTTCCATTGGCGGCTCTCCCAGGTGTTTTGAAAGGTTGGTTGGTCCTTGAGCAGTGCGTGGACCAGTTTGATCGCATGCGGGTGCGATGCCTGCCTAGCGGCTGGCTCGGCTGTTTCGAGGCTCAATTGCCAGGTCTTACCCGGCTTCAGCAACAGCGCCACGGCATAAGGAAAGCTGACGTCGTTGATCCAGGGCGCATAGACCGCAGGGGGCTGATCTTCCGCGACCACCACCAGGACTTCGGGAGCGCCTTCGCCGAGCAACAAGGCTGCTTCGAGTACGGCATGCTCCAATCCGTCACCTTCAGCTGCGAGCGCCGTCATCTCGCTGGTGTCCTGCTGCTGGATAGACCAGAGACCGATTATCGCGTTGTGCACCGACAGGCTGAACTGGGTAGGGGAAGGTGGCTCGTCGCTCGCCAGGTCATTGAGGATGGCGAAAGTGCGCGTGGTCTCGCCGTGACGGGAGGCATAGACCAGCGGCATTGGCGCCCGGTTGGCCGCCAGCGGAGTGGCCACGGCGAACACCATGCGCGCCAGGCGACTCAGGCGGCGGCGCTGCATGGCCGGCAGGAAGCTGACGTCCGGTTGTGCGTCACTGCTTTCGAGCTCGCACGGATCCCCGGCCCAATTGGCCCAGTCATCAGTGCTCGCCAGGCCTGGAGCCCAAGCCTGCCATTGATCGATTTCGAATTGAATCACGCTGAACTCACCGGCTCATCCTCGAGCCTTTGTTATTGGCGTGTCGACGTCCTTGTACAGCGACTATCGGTAAATGTCTGCCGTGAAAACGGCGGCATTATCCAATCGCGGTCGAGCCTAGGCAAACGTTGCGTGAAATATCCGGATAAAAGGCAGGCCTAATGCACGGAACTGCGGGGACAGTCGGTGGTCTTTTCTAGGTTTGCCAAAAAGCCCGATCGCCAAGGCTGCGCGTGCCGTGACGATGCCGGCGTCGAGCCGCTTGGCTACCAGACCTTCTTCCGCCTCCTCAGAAGCCGAGCAGACTACTGCGTGGCGCCTGTCATACCCCGTGCTGTTGGAGCCAGGCCAGTAGCTGCGGCAATGGCATCGCACCGCTCTGGCGCGCCACTTCCTTGCCTTGCTTGAAGAGGATCAAACTGGGAATCGAACGAATGCCGAGCTGGCTAGACAGTTGCGGACTGGCCTCGCTGTCCAGTTTGGCCAATCGGCAACGGCCCTGCAGCTGGGCGGCCGCCTGGGCGAAGGTTGGGGCGAAACTGCGGCACGGGCCGCACCAGCTGGCCCAGACATCCACCAGCAGCGGCAAATCACCCTTTATCTGGTTGGCGAACTGATTCTGCTGCAGCTCGAACGGCGTGTTCGGCAAGGCTTCTTCCTTGCAACGTCCACAGCGCGGCGCGTCGTGCAGCCGGTCGGCGGGGATGCGGTTGAGGCTGGCGCAATGTGCGCAGGGGATGATCAGCGAGTCGGTCATGGCGAGGCTCCACAGCGGTCTGTCGCAGTAATGTGGAGCCTCGCTGGCCGATATCAAGCGTCGCGGGCAAAGCGGTCTTGCGAAATCAGCCTTTGGCCGCGTCCAGGGCCTGGGTCAGGTCGGCCAGAATGTCATCGATGTGCTCGATGCCAATCGACAGCCGGATCAGATCCTGGGAAACGCCTGCCCTGGCCAGTTCTTCGGCGTTCAGCTGGCGATGCGTGGTGCTGGCGGGATGACAGGCCAGCGACTTGGCGTCGCCGATGTTGACCAGCCGCACGATCAGATTGAGCGCATCGATGAAGCGCGCGCCGGCCTCTATGCCCCCTTCGATGCCGAAGCAGAGGATCGACGCCGGCGTGCCGCTCATATAACGGCGCGCCAATTCATGCTCCGGATGATCGGCCAGGCCGGCATATTTCACCCACGCCACCTGCGGGTGTGCCTGCAGGTATTCGGCAACCTTCAAGGCGTTCTCGCAATGCCGCTCCATGCGCAGCGCCAGCGTTTCGAGCCCCTGCAGGATCAGGAACGAATTGAACGGCGAAATCGCCGCGCCCATGTTGCGCAGCGGCACCACGCGGCAGCGGCCGATGAAAGCGGCGGGGCCGAACGCCTCGGTGTAGGTGACGCCGTGATAGGACACGTCAGGCGTGTTGAGCAGCGCGAAGCGCTCCTTATGCTGTGCCCAGGGAAACTTCCCTGAGTCGACGACGATGCCGCCAATGCTGGTGCCATGGCCGCCCATGTACTTGGTCAGCGAATGCACGACGATATCCGCGCCATGCTCAAAGGGGCGGCACAGCATCGGTGTAGCGACGGTGTTATCGACGATCAACGGTACGCCGTGGCGGTGTGCGGCGTCTGCCAGCGCGGCGAGGTCAATGACATTGCCGGCTGGGTTGCCGATCGATTCGCAGAACACCGCCTTGGTGCGCTCGTCGATCAGCGACTCCAGCGCAGCGATATCGTCGTGGGCAGCGAAGCGCACCTCGATTCCCTGGCGCGGCAGGGTATGGGCAAACAGATTGAAGGTGCCGCCATAGAGTTTAGCGACCGAAACGATATTGTCGCCAACTTCGGCAATGGTCTGAATGGCATAGGTGATCGCCGCCATTCCCGAGGCCACAGCCAATGCCGCCACACCGCCTTCCAGTGCCGCGACGCGCTGTTCGAGCACGTCGGTGGTGGGATTCATGATGCGTGTATAGATGTTGCCCGGCACCTTCAGGTCGAACAGGTCCGCGCCGTGCTGGGTATCGTCAAACGCGTAGGAGGTGGTCTGGTAAATCGGTACAGCCACTGCGCGGGTGGTTGGGTCTGGGCTGTAGCCGGCATGGACGGCGAGGGTTTCCAGCTTCATGACGCGCTCCTTGTTCTTGTTCATCGGGGCAAAGGCCCGAGAGCATGAAACTGAACGCCGATGCGGTCAATGATCCAGGGCAAGCACCGTTATCAAAGCGGTGTGAGCGGCCAGAACAACGGGATGACCAGCGTTGCGACGACCCACAGCAACAGATTCAGCGGGATTCCCACCTTGAGGAAATCAGCGAAGCGATAGCCACCGGCGTTATAGACAAATGTGTTGGTCTGGTAACCGATCGGCGTGGCGAAGCTAGCGCTGGCAGCGAACATCACCGCGACGACAAACGCACGCGGATCGATACCGAGCTGCTGGGCGAGGCCGATGGCGATTGGTGTGACCAGCACGGCGACGGCATTGTTAGAGAGGATCTCAGTAAGCACTGAGGTGAACAGATAGATGAACCCGAGCATGAATAGCGGGCCGGCCCAAGGCGTCAGGTCGACCACGCTGGAAACAATCAGCCCGACCAGCCCTACCTTGTTCATCGCTACGCTGATGGCGAGCATGCCGAAGATCAGGCTGAGGATCTTCCAATCGACCGCCTTGTAGGCGTCCTCCACGTCCAGGCAGCGGGTCGCCAGAACCGCCGCGGCACCGATGATCGCCAGGCCTTCGATCGGCATCACACCGAACGCTGCCAGCAGCATCACCATCAGCGTCGTGCCAATGGCGATGGGCGCCTTGTCTCGTCGAAAAGCGCGCTCCTGTACGGCGTTGAGACTGATCAGCTCGCCGTTGTCGGCGAAACGCTTGATCTGCGCCGGTGTGCCCTCGACCAGCATCACATCGCCGAACTGCAGTTGGAAATCGTCGAGGTTGCCCTGGATGTTTTCGTCCTGCCGGTGCACGGCCAGCACATTGATCCCGTAGCGGGCGCTGAGGTCGAGGTCGCGCATCGGTCGGTGGCTGTAACGCGAGTTGCGCCCGACAATGGCTTCAGCGAGCACTTCATCCTCGCTGCTGAGGGTCTCGAAGGCATCGCTGCGGTTGAAGCTCAGATGACCGCTGCCGCGTAGCTCAACTACATCCTTGACCTGGCCGTGGATGACCAACACATCGCCGGCCAGCAAGCTGAAATCCTGTTCCGGTCGGCTGTGCAAATGAACCCCGCGGTTCACCTGCAGCACCTGCAGTCCGCTGCCACCGTTGAGGTTGGCCTCGGCAATGCTCTTGCCGACCACGGGCGAGCCTTGAGGAACCCGCAATTCGCTCATGAAGGTGCGATCGAGCCTAGGCCCGAGAAGCTTGGAGAGAGTGTCGCGCTCCGGCAGCAGCCGCTTGCCGATGGTCAGCATATACAGCATGCCGGCCGCGGCGAGCACCAGCGCAGCGCCGGTGATTTCGAACATGCCGAATGGCGCGAGGCCCGCCTTGCGCGCCACACCGTCGACCAGGATGTTAGTCGAGGTGCCGATCATCGTCAGCGTGCCGCCAAGGATGGTGGCGTAGGACAGCGGAATCAACAGCTTAGAAGGTGTGGTGCCGGCCCGCGTAGCCAGCGAAATCGCCACCGGTGTCAGAATCGCTACCACGGGCGTGTTGTTGAGAAAGGCCGAAATGACCAGCGCAGTAATCGTCAGCCCGCCGAGCACGCGGGTCGGGCTGGTGCCGACCAGTCCACCCAGCCAGTTACCCAACGCATCGATGCAGCCGGTGCGCTCCAGTGCGGCGGATATCACGAACATGCAGGCAATGGTGACGGGTGCAGAGTTGGACAATACTCCGAGCACTTCCGATGGGGTCAGCAACTGGCTGGCGATCAACACTGCCACCGCAATCGCCACGACGATGTCCGGACTCCAGGTCTCCCGCACGAAAGACACCAGCACCCAGACCAGCAAGGCGCAGACGAAAAGCAGCGGCATCGAATCGGAGGGCATGAGCGTCCTTAACGTGGCGTAACGACCGACCGCAGACAACGGCCCCGCGCGCACGATAGGGTCGAGCACTTAGAGAGTCTAGGAACGTTTATTCCGGTTTATATGCGTTTTGGGTATTAGCACGATTAATAGAGCTCAGGTCGCGTGGCGCGAGGCGTTGCAACAAGAAAGGTCGGAGGCAAACGAAAAAGCCGCGCAATGCGCGGCTTTAAAGGTGGTGGGCCCACACGGACTCGAACCGTGGACCAAAGGATTATGAGTCCTCTGCTCTAACCAACTGAGCTATAGGCCCTCAGAGGCCGGCGGATTATACCGGTGGTGTTGCGCGTGCGCCAAGGGAAGCGAACGTACGTGGTTTTTTTTCGGGCTGAAAGCAAAACCCCCGGCGCGGGCCGGGGGTTCTGTTTTACTCGTCGAGGAAGGAGCGCAGGTGCTCGCTTCTCGTCGGGTGGCGCAGCTTGCGCAGCGCCTTGGCTTCTATCTGACGAATCCGCTCGCGGGTGACATCGAACTGTTTGCCGACTTCCTCTAGGGTGTGGTCGGTATTCATGTCGATGCCGAAACGCATGCGCAGTACTTTGGCTTCCCGTGCGGTGAGGCCGGAGAGGACTTCGCGAGTGGCTTCCTTGAGGCTCTCCACCGTCGCCACGTCGATTGGCGATTGCATGGAGGAGTCTTCAATGAAGTCGCCCAGGTGCGAATCTTCGTCATCACCGATCGGGGTTTCCATGGAGATCGGCTCTTTGGCGATCTTCAGTACCTTGCGGATCTTGTCCTCGGGCATTTCCATGCGCTCGCCAAGCTCTTCAGGCGTGGGTTCGCGGCCCATTTCCTGCAGCATCTGACGAGAGATGCGGTTGAGCTTGTTGATCGTCTCGATCATGTGGACCGGGATACGGATGGTCCGCGCCTGGTCGGCAATGGAGCGAGTGATCGCCTGGCGTATCCACCAGGTAGCGTAGGTCGAGAACTTGTAGCCGCGACGGTATTCGAACTTGTCCACCGCTTTCATCAGACCGATGTTGCCTTCCTGAATCAGGTCGAGGAATTGCAAGCCGCGGTTGGTGTACTTTTTGGCGATGGAGATAACCAGACGCAGGTTGGCCTCGACCATCTCCTTCTTGGCCCGGCGAGCCTTGGCTTCACCGATCGACATGCGACGGTTGATGTCCTTGATGTCAGCGATAGCCAATATGCATTCTTCTTCCAGCGCGAGCAGCTTCTGCTGGCAGCGTTGGATGTCTTCCTTGCGTGCGGCGATGGCTTCGGCGTATTTGCTTTTGCCATTGGCCAGCTTTTCTGCCCAATCAAGGTCTGTTTCGTTGTTAGGAAACTGACGCAGGAAATCGGCGCGGGGCATACGTGCGTCTCGCACGCAGATTTGCATTATGGCGCGTTCTTGGGCACGGACCTGGCTCAAAGCATCACGTACGCGATCGACCAGCGCATCGTACTGCTTAGGGATGAGCTTGATCGGCATGAACAGCGTGGCGAGTTCCTGCAGGGCATCGGTCGCCTGCTGGCTACCGCGGCCATGCTTCTTCAAGGCCTTCTTGGCGACGTCCAATTGCTCGGCGACGGCGCCGAAGCGAACGCGAGCAACTTCCGGATCCGGACCGCCATCGCCTTCTTCTTCATCGCTGTCGGAATCGTCCTCTTCCTCGTCGTCCTTGTCGTCACCGGCCGGCTTTGCTGCTGCCTGCGGTGCGACGGGCTCGACTTCTGCCTGAGGGCCGGCCGCGCCGTCATCGTCAGGGTCGATATAGCCGCTGAGAATGTCGGAGAGACGCCCACCCTCGGTGGTGACGCGATCATAATCGGCGAGGATGCTGTCGACGGTACCCGGGAAATGGGCAATGGCACTCATCACCTCGCGAATGCCTTCCTCTATGCGTTTAGCGATTTCAATCTCGCCTTCGCGGGTCAGCAGTTCGACAGTACCCATTTCACGCATGTACATGCGCACGGGATCGGTGGTGCGGCCAATGTCGGTTTCGACAGCGGCAAGTGCCGCCGCGGCCTCTTCGGCTGCGGCTTCATCGGTATCGGCTTCGGCCAGCAACAGGGCATCAGCATCCGGGGCAACCTCGAATACATTGATACCCATGTCGTTGATCATGCGAATGATGTCTTCCACCTGTTCCGGATCGGAAATATCCTCCGGTAGGTGGTCATTGACCTCGGCGTAAGTCAGGTAACCCTGCTCACGGCCACGCTGGATCAATTCTTTGAGACGGGACTGCTGTTGCGCTTTTCCGGACATATAACCCTATCCACTGACGGTTCTGGCGGGCTGAAAACAAGCTGAGCATTATAGCCGAGCAAGGACCTCACGCGCCAGTTGAGGTCGATATAGCGGGTGTTGAGTTGCGATTTAGCAGGCTGCGCAGCTGCTCTTTCTCCTCTGCGCTGAGTTCACCCTGGCGAGCTTTGCGCAGCAGCGTTTCAAGGCTGCGGTCGCGTTGTCTGGCAGCAAGGCTTGTTATGGTGTCGAAAAACTGTTGTTCAAGGTTATCGGCCGAGATTAGCCATTCTTTCTCGGCAAGTGCGCGCAAAAGGCGCCCTTGGTCGGTTCCATGCCAGCGTGCAATCAATTGCAGGCTGCGCAGTTTGGGGTTCTTTTGCAGCGTTCCCAGCAGGGCGACAAGCAGTTGTGCGTAAGTGTCGTCTTCCGCCGCGAAGTGGCTGGCATCTTCGACCTTCTGCGCAAGCTCAGGATGGTGTAGGAGCGTACGAAGTGTGGTCAGGGCCGGTGGTTCTACTGTGGCGGGCGTTCTCGGTGCGCGTGGTTTTTTAAAGTCTGGACGCTGGCCGGGCTTTTTCCAGTCTTTTTTCCACTCTTTCTTGCCGCCGGTCTTCGGCTGGGTGGTGGCCGGCGGTGCGTAGTAGTCGCCTTCGTCGTGCGCCGCGGTGTCGTAATACACGCTGTCGTCATATTCCAGCGCGGGGTTCGGCGATGCTGAACTCATCTGCTGAAGCGCTTCGCTGTGCAGGCCGGTGATTTCCCCGAGGCGCTGTCGCATCAGTGCGCGCAGGTTGTTGCCGGGGATTTTTTCGATGAGCGGTGCTGCAAGAGTCGCCAGGTGGGCCTTGCCTTCCAGTGAGCGTGGGTCTGCTTCTTCACTAAGCTGCTGGAAGAAGTAATCGGCCAACGGTTGCGCCTGTTGCTGGATTCGGGCTCTGAAGGCATCGGTACCTTCGCTGCGTACCAAACTGTCCGGGTCTTCGCCTTCCGGCAGGAACAGAAAACGTGCGCGGCGGCCATCCTGCAGGTTTGGCAGCGCCGACTCCAGAGCGCGCCAGGCAGCCTTGCGACCGGCTGCGTCACCATCGAAACAGAACAGCACGCTGGGCACGATGCGGAACAGGCGCTTGAGGTGTTCGTCACTGGTCGCGGTGCCCAGTGTCGCGACGGCATTCCGTAGCCCTTGCTGTGCGAGTGCAATGACGTCCATGTAGCCTTCAACGACCATGATTTCATCCAGGTCGCGGTTGGCCTTGCGTGCCTCGTAGAGCCCGTAAAGTTCCTGGCCTTTATGAAAGACAGGTGTTTCCGGCGAATTCAAATATTTTGGCTTGTCATCGCCCAGCACGCGTCCACCGAAAGCAATGACGCGCCCTCGGCTGTCGCGAATCGGAAACATCACCCGGTCGCGGAAACGGTCGTAGCTCCGGCCGGTTTCAGCGTTTTCGATTAACAGTCCGGCGTCGATCATGGCCTTCTGCTGAAGGGCATCGCCACCCAGGTGCTTCATCAGGTTGTCCCAGCCGGGCGGGGCAAAGCCGAGGCCGAAATCCCTAGCGATGACACCTGACAAGCCTCGCCCTTTCAGGTACTCCACCGCGGCCTTGCGCGCCGGGTGACCCTTGAGGGACTGTCGATAGTAATCGGCGGCGGATTCGAGCAAGGGGTAGAGCGGCGAGTCCACGGGCTGACGTGGTTTGCGCCCCGGTCCGCTTTCTTCGCGCGGCACTTCCATGCCGGCGCGCTTGGCTAGCTCCTCGACTGCCTGGGGAAATTCCAAGCTGTCGTGATCCATGATGAAGCCGAGCGCGTTGCCGCCAGCGCCGCAACCAAAGCAATAGTAGAACTGCTTATCCGGGCTGACGCTGAATGAGGGGGTCTTTTCCTTGTGAAACGGGCAGCAGGCGGTGTAGTTCTTGCCCGCTTTTTTCAGTTGGATGCGCGAACTTACCACCTCGACGATGTCGGAGCGGTTGAGTAGGTCATCAATGAATGATTGCGGGATCAAGCCGGCCATAGGGGTATGAGAATACGCTCGCAGTGTTCAGGCCGGAATGAAAAAAACTCCGGCCTTTCGCCGGCTGGCGAAGCGGAGTCTCCTTCAAATGCAAAGCCCGGCATTGGCCGGGCTTGATGCAGCGTCAGCAGTACTGGATCAGTACAGGCGAACGCTACGGCGCTGTTCGCGCTGCACTTTCTTAGCGTGACGCTTGACTGCGGCAGCAGCTTTACGCTTGCGCTCAGCAGTAGGCTTCTCGTAGAACTCACGGCTGCGGACTTCGGCCAGAACACCGGCCTTTTCGCAAGAACGCTTGAAGCGACGCAGAGCTACGTCGAATGGTTCGTTCTCTTTAACTTTAACGTTGGGCATCCAGGACGTACCTTCACTTGTTTACCGGTTACAACGCGCTTCGGCAAATATCGCGAGCACGCTGGTTTTAAGGGTTGCGGATGTTAACGCCTTGCCGCGTGGAATGCAAAGCCCCTTATCGAAAAGCGCTGGTCGGTCGCTGGCACCGGCGATTAATATGCGCGGCTTCATTCGCTTCTTAGGAAAGGTCGTGCCCATGCTGGTTCTGGGGCTGGAAACTTCATGTGACGAGACCGGTGTCGCACTGTATGACAGCGAACACGGCCTGTTGGCCGACGCGCTGTTCAGTCAGATCGATCTGCACCGCGTCTATGGAGGCGTGGTGCCAGAGTTGGCGTCGCGTGATCATGTCAAGCGGATGCTGCCGCTGATTCGTCAGGTGCTCGAAGAGGCCGGCCGCGAATCCAGCCAGATCGACGCGGTGGCGTATACGGCCGGCCCCGGCCTGGTGGGCGCGCTACTGGTTGGCGCTTCTTGCGCACAGGCGATGGCGCTTGCCTGGGGTGTGCCGGCAATCGGCGTGCACCATATGGAAGGACATCTGCTGGCGCCGATGCTTGAAGAGCAACCGCCGGCGTTTCCCTTCGTCGCGTTGCTGGTTTCCGGTGGGCATACCCAATTGGTTCGAGTAGATGGCATTGGACGCTATGAACTGCTGGGCGAGTCGGTGGACGACGCCGCTGGCGAGGCGTTCGACAAGACGGCCAAACTGATGGGGCTGCGCTATCCGGGCGGTCCGGAAATCGCAGCGCTTGCCGAGCGCGGCACGCCGGGTCGGTTCACTTTTCCCCGACCAATGACAGATCGGCCCGGGCTGGATTTCAGTTTCAGCGGCCTCAAGACATCCACCCTGACGACTTGGCAGCAACGTCAGAGCACCGGCGACGACGGTGAGCAGACCCGCTGTGATATCGCGCTGGCTTTTCAGCAAGCCGTTGTCGATACGCTGACCATCAAATGTCGACGTGCTCTGCTGCAGACGGGGTTGAATAGTCTGGTCATCGCCGGTGGTGTGAGCGCCAATACGGCATTGCGCCAGAGCCTGGAGACGATGCTCGCCGAGCTGAAGGGGCGGGTGTTCTATGCCCGTCCGCGTTTCTGTACCGACAATGGGGCGATGATTGCCTACGCCGGCTGCCAGCGTTTGCTGGCGGGTCAGCAGGATGGTCCCGAGATATCGGTACAGGCGCGCTGGCCAATGGAAACGCTTCCGGCAATTTGACGCCGGTTAGCTTAAAAATGTCGCTCTCTGCCTTTAGACAGGTCGCGCAGGTTGTTACGGTGACGCCAGGCGATGAGCGCGGCCAACAATGCCATAGGCCAGAGCGCCGTAGGTTGCATCCAGGCAAGAAGGGGCAGGCAGAGCGGTAGTGCGACCAGTGCGGCCAGTGAACTGGTGCGTGACAACGTGAAAACAGCCAGCCAGATGAGCAGCGCCAGCAATGCCGTTGCGGGATGCAGGCCAAGCAAGACGCCAGCGGCGGTGGCCACGCCTTTGCCCCCACGAAAGCGGAAGTACAGCGGATATGAGTGGCCCAATACTGCGGCAAGGCCGATCCAGGCTTGTTGCTCGATCGTCAGGCCCAGTGCGGCGGCAAGCAGCACCGGCAGTAGGCCTTTGAGCAAATCACCGAACAGGGTGCTGATGGCCAGGCCTCTGCCGGCCAGTCGCAGCATATTGGTGGCGCCGGGATTGCCGGAACCGCCGGCGCGTGGATCGGGTGCGCCGGTCAGGCGACTGAGTAGAATGGCGAATGAAAGCGAGCCGGTCAGATAGGCGAGCAGTGCTAATTGCCAGAACATGGCATTCATCCGGGGCAAGGAGCTCCTGAGTCTAACGGCCTGTCATGAAGTTGTCGTGCCGAGGGAGAACGTTGCGTGGATACAGTTTTCATCGAAGGGCTGGAAGTGGATACGCTGATCGGCGCCTATGAGTGGGAGCGCGGCATTCGACAATGCTTGCGGCTGGATCTGACCCTCGGCTGGGACATCCGTCCCGCCGCCCAGAACGACGAACTGGATAAAGCGTTGGACTACGCCGAAGTGACTGCCTCCATTGATCGTTTCGCTCAAACGTCACGCTTCGAGCTGGTAGAAACCTTTGCCGAACGCCTGGCTGCTTCCCTGATGAGTGAGTTCGGCATTCCATGGTTGCGGCTACGGGTGACCAAACCGGGCGTCAACCCGCGCGCAAAAGCGTTGGGTGTGGAGATCGAACGCGGATGCCTCTGACTCGCGTACTGCTGGGGCTCGGCAGCAATAACCGCCGTGAGCGGAATCTGGCTGCCGGTCTCGATGCGCTGGAAAAGCTGCTCGGAGACATGCGCTGTTCACCCGTTTTTGAAAGCCTTGCGGTGGGCTACAAGGGTGACCATTTCTACAACCTCGTGGTGTCCGGTAGCACCGAGTTGCCGTTGATGGAGCTGGACCGACGGCTCAAGTTCATCGAAGCGGATAACGGACGCTACGCGCCGGATCGCAAAGGTCTACCGCTGGATATCGATGTGCTGATGTATGGCGATCTGCAGGGCAATTTTCATGGATTGCAACTGCCGCGGCCGGAGACGCTGAAAAACGCTTTCGTGCTCTGGCCACTGGCATTGCTTTCGCCGGAGGTGATGCATCCCGAAGCCGGGCGGTGCTTCGCTGAATTGTGGCGGGAATCGGTCATCGAGCAGCAGCTGTGGCCGGTGCGTTTTCAGTGGAAAGGCGAGGAGTTGACGCCAGCGTCGTTGTTGTCCGCCGCGGACCCGCGCTGACGTCGCCTTGCGAGGAGCGCGGGTTCCTCGCGTCGCAACACGACAAGCGCTGATCAGTTGGCGTTGCCTTGATGGAGGCGTTGATATTGGTGGACAGCCTCCAGCCGTTCGCGTTTGAGTGCCTCTCCTAGTTCTGCGCCCTTGTGACCCTGTTCAATGAGTGGCTTCACCTGTACCGCGCAGGCATGCTCGGCGGCTCCGCGCAGGTATTCGGCCTGCGGATAGGCGTGCCCCTCGTGACCGCTCTGCGCGTCCATAGCGCAGCAGGCGACGAACTGCTCGAAGCGTTCCGGGCGGCGGTAAATGTCGAAATGCTGCAGCAACTCGAACAACGTCTGCGCCGGCAGTGACATGGCCTGATGGCCGAGCGAGTAGAATTCGCCGACCAGTCTGGCCAACTCCTGGCAGTCCCGCGGCACTTTGTAACGCGTGCTGACGATGTCAATTGGCGATGTTTTGGCTGTTTCCGAACTCGGCGCATCGAGGTCAGCTGTCTGTCCCAGCGGCATCAGTAGACAGGCCCAACGCACTGTTAGGGGCTGAGCATGAGCGGCGCATCTGTGTAGCACCTCGAGTGTGTGTTTGCCGGCCTGGGTACCATCCTCGAGCGGTAACGTCTCGTCGAATAGCCGGTCGATTTCCGGAAACAGCTCCTTCAAGGCGCCGCAGTCGCGTAAGACTTGTATGAAGACGTCAGGGCGAGGCTCCATCAGCGCGCGGGCGATTTCCTTCCAGCTGCGTTCCGGTGTCAGGGCCAGTAGCTCACCCGATTCCGCGAGCTGGCGCATCAGTACCTGGGTTTCAGGCGCCACGCCAAAGCCGAGCTCGGCATAACGCGCGGCAAAGCGCGCCACGCGCAACACCCTTAAAGGATCTTCGGCGAAGGCGGGGGATACGTGCCTGAGCTGGCGAGCGGCGAGGTCGGCCTGGCCGCCGTAGGGATCGATCAGCTGGCCCTGCTCATCCTCGGCCATGGCGTTGATGGTCAGATCGCGGCGGATCAGGTCTTCTTCGAGAGTCACTTCGGGGCTGGCATAGAAGGTGAACCCGCCGTAACCGCGACCGCTTTTGCGCTCGGTGCGGGCCAGTGCGTATTCCTCGCCAGTGACCGGATGGAGGAACACAGGGAAATCTGCGCCCACCGGGCGAAAACCTTTGGCCTGCATCTCTTCGGCACTGGAGCCGACGACCACCCAGTCCACCTCGGTCACAGGGCGCCCCAGCAACCGGTCACGTACCGCTCCGCCGACTTTATAGATTCGCATGCAGTCCTCCATTGCGGCGGAGGATAAACGAATGCCCCGAAGCAGCAAGCTGCGACTGCTCTCGGGGATCCGCTCTGAAGTGGCGTGTAATCGTCAGATGGGTGGCAGCGCCAGATTCATACCGGGGTATTTGGCCTCAACGTCAGTGTCGACTCTCGGCGGCATGTGGTGCGTGGCGATCAGCTTGTCATCCTGCATCGATTGCAGGTGCACATCGAACCCCCAGAGCCGATGCAGGTGTTTGAGGACCTCGTCGGTGGAGCCGCCCAAGGGTTTGCGGTCGTGCTGCTGGTGGCGCAGGGTCAGCGAGCGATCACCGCGGCGATCGACGCTCCAGACCTGCACGTTGGGTTCGCGATTGCCGAGGTTGTATTGGGCTGCAAGCAGTTCGCGGATGGCGTGATAGCCATTTTCATCATGGATGGCGGGGACCAGCAGTTCATCCTTGCGATCGTCGTCGAGGATGCTGAACAGTTTGAGGTCGCGGATAACCTTGGGTGAAAGGAATTGCAGGATGAAGCTCTCATCCTTGAAGTTGTTCATTGCGAACTTGACCGTGGTGAGCCAGTCGCTGCCGGCGATATCCGGGAACCAGTGTTTGTCTTCCTCGGTGGGGTGCTCGCAAATCCGGCGAATGTCCTGGTACATCGCAAAGCCCAGTGTGTAGGGGTTGATGCCGCTGTAGTAAGGGCTGTCGAAGCCGGGCTGATAGATCACGCTGGTGTGGGACTGAAGAAACTCGATCATGAAGCCATCGGTCACCAGTCCTTCGTCGTACAGGTCGTTGATCAGCGTGTAGTGCCAGAAGGTTGCCCAGCCTTCGTTCATCACCTGCGTCTGGCGCTGCGGGTAGAAGTACTGCGCAATCTTGCGCACGATCCTCACCACTTCGCGCTGCCAGGGCTCCAGCAGCGGCGCGTGCTTCTCGACGAAGTAGAGGATGTTTTCCTGTGGCTCGGCCGGGAAACGAAGGTTCTGCTGGCGCTCGTCCCCTTTATCGCCAAGCTTGGGAATGGTTCTCCAGAGATCATTGATCTGTTTCTGTAGGTGCTCTTCTCGATCCTTCTGCCGCCGCCGCTCTTCCTCGGCTGAAATCGGGTAGGGACGCTTGTAGCGGTCGACGCCGTAGTTCATCAGGGCGTGGCAGGAATCGAGCAGGTCCTCCACCGCGTCGATGCCGTGGCGCTCCTCGCACTGCATGATGTATTGCTTGGCAAATACCAGGTAATCGATGATCGAGCTGGCGTCGGTCCAGGTGCGGAACAGGTAGTTGCCTTTGAAAAAGCTGTTGTGGCCGTAACTGGCGTGGGCGATCACCAGCGCCTGCATGGTGATGGTGTTCTCTTCCATGAGGTAGGCGATGCAAGGATCGGAATTGATCACGATCTCGTACGCCAGGCCCATCTGCCCACGGGTATAGGATTTTTCTGTGCTTAGGAAATGCTTACCGTAAGACCAGTGGTGGTAGCCCAGCGGCATGCCTACGGAGGCATACGCATCCATCATCTGCTCGGCAGTGATTACCTCGATCTGGTTGGGGTAGGTATCCAGCGCATAGCGCTCGGCGATGCGGCCGATCTCACGGTCGTAGGTACGGATTAGATCGAAGGTCCATTCCGAGCCGGTGGAAATGGGCTGTCGTTTCATGCTGCTTACCTCAGCTAGCCATGCGCCGCTGGAATAGCTCGCGGAACACCGGATAAATGTCCCCCGCTGTCACCAGCTGCTGCTGGGCGAACGAGTCGCCGAAGGCCTCGGCCACTTGGTTGTATTCGTACCACAGAGCCTGATGTTCGCGAGGGGTGATTTCGACGTAGGAGAAGTACTGGACGAACGGCATGATCTGGTTGATCAGAATGTCCCGGCATACCGGCGAGTCGTCGTTCCAGTTATCACCGTCGGAAGCTTGCGCGGCATAGATGTTCCACTCGTTGGCCGGATACCGTTCGGCCATGATCTCCTGCATCATTTTCAGCGCACTGGAGACGATGGTGCCGCCGGTTTCGCGGGAGTAGAAGAACTCCTCCTCGTCGACTTCCTTAGCGCTGGTGTGATGGCGGATGAACACCACCTCGATCTTGTCGTAGTTCCGCTTGAGGAACAGGTACAGCAGGATGAAGAAGCGCTTGGCGATGTCCTTGGTGGCCTGGGTCATCGACCCGGACACGTCCATCAGGCAAAACATCACCGCTTTCGAGCTTGGGTTGGGATGCTTGACCAGCAGGTTGTACTTGAGGTCGAAAGTGTCCAGAAAAGGCACGCGATGAATGCGCGCGCTGAGTCGTTCGATCTCCTCTTCAGCCGCCTGGATGTCAGTGAAATTGGCGGGTTCTTCCAGCTTGAGACGCGCCAGTTCGGCCTTGACCTCGCGCAGCTTGGCGCGGCTGCTACCCGACAGGGCAATGCGTCGCGCATGGGCCGAGCGCAACGTGCGAACGATATTGATCCGAGACGGATTGCCCTCGTTGCTGATCCCGGCGCGGACGGTCTTGAAGGTATCGGTGCCGGTCAGATGGCGTTTGACCAGGTTGGGCAGTTCCAGATCCTCGAACATGAAGTCGAGGAATTCTTCCTGGGTAATCTGGAACACGAAGTCGTCCATGCCTTCGCCGCTGTTGCTCGCCTGGCCAGCCCCTTGGCCACCACCACCGCCTTGTGGGCGAGGGATGCGCTCACCGGCAATGAACTCCTTGTTTCCGGGATGAACGATGGTTTGCCGACCGCCGCGACCGTGGTGAAGGATCGGCTCATCGGTATCTCGGCCGGGAATACTGATCTGTTCGCCGTGTTCCATGTCGGTAATGGAGCGGCGTCCAACGGCCTCCTCCACGGCTTTTTTGATGTGTCCTCGGTATCGCTGCAAGAAGCGCTGGCGATTGACCGTGCTCTTGTTTTTGCCGTTCAGACGGCGGTCGATCACGTAACTCATACGAGCCCTCCGGGCTGAGCTGGAAGTCGCGAGCCGCGAGCCGGAAGCGTGCTGCTTTGGCTTCCAGCTCCGGCTCCAAACCCCCAGCTGCTCTTACTGCGATTTACGTACGCGCAGATACCATTCCGAGAGCAGGCGAACCTGCTTCTCGGTGTAGCCGCGCTCGACCATGCGCACGACGAAGTCGTTGTGCTTTTTCTGATCTTCCTTGCTGGCCTTGGCGTTGAAGCTGATGACCGGCAGCAGATCCTCAGTGTTGGAGAACATTTTCTTCTCGATCACCACGCGCAGCTTCTCGTAGCTGAGCCAGGACGGATTCTTGCCGTTGTTGTTGGCGCGGGCACGCAACACGAAGTTGACGATCTCGTTACGGAAGTCCTTCGGATTGCTGATACCGGCTGGCTTCTCGATCTTTTCCAGCTCTTCGTTGAGCGCCATACGGTTGAGTATCTCGCCGGTTTCCGGGTCCCGGTATTCCTGATCTTGAATCCAGAAATCCGCATAGAGCACGTAACGGTCAAAGATGTTCTGGCCGTACTCGCTGTAGGACTCGAGGTAAGCGGTCTGGATTTCCTTGCCGATGAAGTCGACGTAGCGCGGCGCCAGGTACTCCTTGATAAAGCGCAGATACCGCTCGCGCACCTCGGCTGGGAATTGCTCCTGCTCGATCTGCTGCTCCAGCACGTAAAGGAGATGCACCGGGTTCGCGGCGATTTCATGGGGATCGAAGTTGAACACCTTGGACAGGATCTTGAAGGCGAAGCGGGTGGAAAGCCCATTCATGCCCTCGTCGACCCCGGCCGTATCGCGATATTCCTGCATCGACTTGGCCTTGGGGTCAGTGTCCTTGAGGTTCTCGCCGTCGTAGACCCGCATCTTGGAGTAGATGTTGGAGTTTTCCGGCTCCTTCAGGCGGCTCAGCACTGAGAACTGTGCCAGCATCTTCAGCGTATCGGGCGCGCAGTGGGCTTTCGACAGCGAGCTGTTGAACAGCAGCTTGTCGTAGATCTTGATCTCGTCGCTCACCCGCAGGCAGTACGGCACCTTGACGATGTAGATTCGGTCGATGAAGGCTTCGTTGTTCTTATTGTTGCGGAAGGTATGCCATTCCGACTCGTTCGAGTGGGCCAGCAGTATGCCGTTGTAGGGAATCGCACCGAGCCCTTCGGTGCTGTTGTAGTTGCCTTCCTGGGTGGCGGTCAGCAGCGGATGCAGCACCTTAATCGGTGCCTTGAACATTTCGACGAACTCCATCATGCCCTGGTTGGCGCGGCACAGCGCGCCTGAGTAGCTGTAGGCGTCGGCGTCGTTCTGTGGAAATTCCTCGAGCTTGCGGATATCGACCTTGCCCACCAGCGCCGAGATGTCCTGGTTGTTCTCATCGCCCGGCTCGGTCTTGGCCACTGCGATCTGATTGAGGATCGAGGGATAGAGCTTGACCACGCGGAACTGGCTGATGTCGCCGCCGAACTCCTGCAGTCGCTTGGTGGCCCAGGGGGACATGATCGAGCTGAGGTAGCGACGGGGAATGCCGTAATCCTCTTCGAGGATCTGTGCATCTTCAGCCGGGTTGAACAACCCCAGGGGCGATTCGAACACTGGCGAGCCCTTGATTGCATAAAAGGGTACTCGCTCCATCAGTTGCTTGAGCTTCTCGGCGAGCGATGACTTACCGCCGCCCACCGGGCCGAGTAGATAGAGGATCTGCTTCTTCTCCTCCAGGCCCTGCGCGGCGTGGCGGAAATAGGAAACGATCTGGTCGATGCAATCTTCCATTCCGTGGAAGTCTTCAAAGGCGGGATACCGGCGGATGACTTTGTTGGAGAAAATCCGAGAAAGTCGCGAGTCGGCAGAAGTGTCGATCAGTTCGGGCTCGCCAATCGCCATCAACAGGCGTTCGGCTGCTGTTGCGTAGGTTCCCCGGTCTTCCTTGCACAGGTCGAGGTATTCCTGAAGCGAATACTCTTCCTGACGGGTTGCTTCGAATCGTTGCTGGAAATGGCTGAAAATGCTCATTGACTTCACCTCGGACGATGCTCGGAGCCGGTGTTGTCATCATGCATTCAGGTACGGCCGCCTTACCGGCCTGTGGAGTTCCCCCGAACACCTGATGGTCGAAACTGAGGCCCGGTAGCCGCTGCACGGCTTCCACCTGTTTGGATGGCCTGCACTGAAGGATAGTTCGGATTCGGCAAGTTCAAGGGAGGAGAGGTGTTTTTGCCGCTGCGTTTCGTCGGAAGGGAGGCTCAAGGCCGCATTATCTGCGGCCTAGGCGGGCGTGATTTTTTTAGGCGGGATCGCCTTGTTCAGTCTCTTGCGGAAACGCTTGTCGCCAAAGCTCAAATCCGCCGTCTAGGCTGTAGACGTCTGAAAAACCCTGGCCTACCAGATAGGCGGCTGCGCTCTGGCTGGAGTTGCCGTGGTAGCAGACGACTATCAGCGGTTGGTCGAGATCAGCGGTAGCGATGAAGTCTGGCAAGGATTGGTTGTCCAGATGTGTCGAGCCGGTAACGTGACCATTGGCGAAGCTGTTCGGGTCGCGGATGTCGACGATCACGCCGCCTTCACTGCGCAGCGACTGCGCCTGCTCGGGTGAAATACGTTTGAACTCGGTCATGGCTTGGCCTCACAGTCGCAGCTGTACAGTTCGTTGCTGTCCACATCCATCAGTGTCATGGAGTTGCCCCATACGCAGCCGGTGTCCAGCGCGTAGACGTTCGGCTCGTCGCAATTGCCTTCCAGCGCGGCCCAGTGGCCGAAAATGATCTTTTCGCCGCGGGTTTTCCGAGTGGGGTGGCTGAACCAGGGCGCGAATCCGGCGGGTGCTGAGTCGAGGCCTTCTTTGGCTTCGAGATCGAGGGTGCCGTCAGCTTTGCAGAAGCGCATCCGGGTGAAATAGTTGGTGATCAGACGCAACCTAGGGATGCCGTGCAGCTCCTTGCTCCACTTGGCCGGCTGGTTACCGTACATGCCGTCGAGGAAGGGTTGCAGCATGGCGTCATCGCGAAGCGCCTGTTCGACCTCGGCCGCACGGCGCAGGGATTTGCTTAGTGTCCATTGCGGTGGGATGCCGGCATGAACCATGGTGACCTGGCGTTCGGCATCGTGGTGGACCAGTTTCTGCTGACGCAGCCAGAAGATCAGGTCGGCTCGGTCGGGCGCATCGAGGATCGGCTGGAGCGTGTCGGACTTCTTCAGCCGCTCGACCTTGTGCGTGACGGCCAGCAGATGCAAGTCATGATTACCCAGAACGGTGACACCCGAACTGCCCAGGTCTCGCGCGAAGCGCAATGCTTCCAGCGATTGTGGGCCGCGGTTGACCAAGTCGCCAGCCAGCCACAGGCAGTCGCGTGATGGGCTGAAGTCAACTTGTTTGAGAAGACAGAGCAAGGGTTCGAGGCAACCTTGCAGGTCGCCGACAGCATAGGTAGTCAATGCAGGGCTCCCGGTACCGCCAGCCGAAACGGCGCTATCGTGGCATCGAAGCGGTGCCCGTCCTCGGCAAGCATTTGATAACTGCCCTGCATCGTGCCGACGCGTGAGGCCATCAGCGTGGCGCTGGTGTAGACATGGCGATGGCCGGGCGCTAGTACCGGCTGCTCACCCACCACGCCTTCGCCGCGCACTTCCTGCACCTGACCGTCCCCATCAGTGATGATCCAGTGGCGTGACAGCAACTGCGCTGTGAGCTCGCCCTTGTTTTCGATGGTTACGGTGTAGGCAAAGGCAAAACGGTTTTGGTCTGGCTGTGACTGGTCTGCGAGGTAAGCCGGGCGGACATTGACGTCGATCCGGTAGCGGAGGTCTTCAGGCATGGTGTGCTCCTTCGCGTAGGTCGCTTTCAGCCGCGGGCAAATAATTGATCCGATAGTCTTACGAACGCGGCGAGGTCCAGCTGTTCCGGACGCAGGCTACCATCGACGTCGGCGGCGGCAATGGCGTCCGCGTCCAGCAACCCTTTGAGCGTGTTGCGCAAGGTCTTGCGACGCTGGTTGAAGGCCTGGCGAACCACGGTCTCCAGCTGCCGGTGATCCCGCGCAGGATGCGGCAACACCTCGTGCGGGACCAGACGCACGATGGCTGAATCGACTTTTGGCGCCGGATTGAAAGCACCAGGACCCACGTTAAACAGATGTTCGACGCGGCAGTGGTACTGCACCATGATTGACAGCCGCCCCCAGTCGCCACCACCTGGCTCTGCGGCAAGGCGCTCGACCACTTCCTTCTGCAGCATGAAATGCATATCGCGGATCAGGCTGGCGTGATCGAGCAGGTGAAAGATCAGCGGCGTGGAGATGTTGTACGGCAGGTTGCCAACGATGCGCAGGCTGTTTGGCTCCGAGCTTAACTGGGCGAAGTCGAATTTCAGCGCATCGCCCTGGTTCAGGGCGAAGTTCTCGCGGTCGGCAAATTTCTGTTGCAGGATCGGAATCAGGTCCAGGTCCAGTTCGACCACGTCGAGGTGCGCGCCGCTGTCTAGCAGGCCTTCGGTCAGGGCGCCCTGGCCCGGCCCGATCTCGACGATCCGCTCGCCCGGCTTGGCATGGATGGCACGCAGGATGCGATGGATCACGCCCGCATCGTGAAGGAAATTCTGGCCGAAACGCTTGCGCGCGCGGTGTTGGTAGTTCTCGGACATATACAGCAGTCTCAGGAGCAGCTGAAGCGTGAAGCCTGCAGCTGGGAGCGAAAAGGCCCGCAGTTTAGCAGCTGCGGTAGCTGAGGCGAGTGCCCCCGCCGCGGGCCATTGCGGTTCGGAGGCACGCTGGAAAGTCCGGAAGCGGTTGTTTGCCGACTCGAGACCGCTGTTCGGCCCCTGCTCGGCAGGCTGCGGCCGCCACGCCGATGTGTTTCAGGTGTATGCCTTACGCCCGAACAGGGCTTGTGCTGCGTGCTGCTTTTAGCTGCCGCTCATCTCATACGCCGTTTCCAGCGCGACTTGCAGGCTGCCGGTGTCGATTCGGCCAGTGCCTGCAAGGTCCAGGGCGGTGCCGTGATCGACCGAGGTGCGTACGATCGGCAGCCCCAGCGTGACGTTGACGGCTGCGCCAAAGCCCTTGTACTTGAGCACCGGCAGCCCCTGATCGTGGTACATCGCCAGCACCGCGTCGCAGTGTTCGAGGTGTTTAGGCGTGAACACTGTATCAGCCGGTAGTGGGCCGATCAGGTCGAGCCCGTCGCGTCGCAGGATTTCCAACGTTGGCTCGATGACCTCGATTTCCTCGCGGCCCAAATGTCCGCCCTCGCCAGCATGTGGGTTGAGCCCGCAGACCAGAATCCGGGGATGGGCAATGCCGAATTTTGTCACCAGGTCGTTGTGCAATATGCGCGTCACACGCTGCAGCCGCTTGGCAGTGATGGCTGCCGGCACCTCCTTGAGCGGCAGATGGGTGGTGACCAGTGCAACCCGTAACCCACGCGTGGCCAGCATCATGACGACCTGCTCTGTGCCGGTCAGCTCCGCGAGAAATTCGGTGTGTCCTGAAAACGAGATGCCTGCCTCGTTGATGACGCCCTTGTGCACCGGCGCAGTGATCATGCCGGCAAAGCTGCCATCAAGGCATCCGTTACCGGCGCGTGTCAGCGTCGCTAGCACATAGTCTGCGTTCGCCGGGTTGAGCTGGCCGCTTATGACCGGCGCAGCGAGCGGCGTGTCCCAGACATACAGGCTGTTGGCGGGTGCCGGCTGGTTCGGCCAGCTGCCCGGGGCGGCGTCGATCACCGTGATGTCCAGTCCAAGCTCGGCTGCTCGGGTGCGTAGCAGCTCGGAACTGGCGATGGCGACCAAGGCGTGAGGGTGGCTATCGCGTGCGAGAAGCAAGCAGAGGTCCGGACCAATACCGGCGGGCTCGCCGGACGTCAGGGCGAAACGTTTGGTGGTCATCTCTAGGCCTTTGAGCTGATGAAGTGAAGCGGGCCGGCCGATTGGCCGGCCCGCTGAGGCGTCGCTTATGGGCAACTCAACGCGAAATCAGAGCTTGATCTCGACGTAGGCTTCGTCGCGAATCTGGCGTAGCCAGTTTTGCAGCTCTTCTTCGTACTTACGGTTGCGCAGCAAAGACAGGGCCTGCTGCTCGCGGAACTCTTCGCTGGCATCGGTGGCGCGGCGTCCGAGCACTTCCAAGATGTGCCAGCCATACGGCGTCTTGAAGGCTTCGGACAGCTGTCCACTGGCCGTGTTGGCCATGACTTCACGGAACTCCGGAACCAGCGAGCTTGGGTCGATCCAGTTGAGGTCACCGCCGTTCAGCGCCGAGCCTGGGTCTTCGGAGAAGTTCTTCGCCAGATCGGCAAAGCTCTCGCCGGCCTGGATGCGGTCACGCAGTCGCTGGATCAGACGTCGACTTTCTTCTTCGCTGCGGATTTGACTCGGCTTGATCAGAATGTGGCGAACATGGACCTCGTCGCGTACCTGAGTATCACCGCCCCGCTTGTCGAGCACTTTTAGCAGGATGAAGCCCGGCGGGGTACGCACCGGCCGGGTGACGTCGCCGACCGACATGCTGCTGACTTCGGTATCGAATGGCGGTGGCAGCTGAGCGGCCTTGCGCCAGCCCATGTCGCCGCCTTCCAGTGCGTTTTCACTGGCCGAACGCGAGACAGCCAGTTTGGCGAAGTCGGCGCCTTGCTGAAGTTGCTGATAGGTATCCATCGCGGTTTTTTCAGCCGCCTGGATCGTCGCCGAATCAGCGGACTCCGGCACAGGGATCAGGATATTGGCCAGTCGGTATTCTTCTGATAGCTGCAATTTGCCGAGATCGGAAGCCAGGAAGTTTTCCACCTCTTGATTCGATACCTGAACTCGCTCGGCGATTCTGCGCTGGCGCACCCGGCTGATAACCATTTCGCGGCGAATCTGCTCACGAGCGGTGTCGAGACTCAGGCCGTCACGCTCAAGGGCCGCGCGGAACTGGTCCAGGGTCATGTTGTTGCGCTGGGCGATGGTGCTCATCGCCTGGTTCAGCTCTTCATCGGAAATACGGATGCCCGAACGTTCACCGATCTGCAGCTGCAGATTTTCGGTGATCAGCCGTTCCAGCACCTGTTGCTGCATAACGTCTGCGGGCGGCATTTCCGCGCCGCGTTTCTCGATGGTCTGCTGTACTTCGCGGGTCCGTTGGTCCAGCTGGCTTTGCATGATCACGTCGTTGTCCACGATCGCGACGATACGGTCGAGCTGTCGAACCTCGGCCGACGCGGACAGGATAGCAGTCGCGCTGCCCAGCAATAGGGCGCCCGCCAGCAGGGGGCGCAAATAATCAGAAAGCTTGATCTTCACGTTCACGGTAACCTTGTATGCCTTCGTCGAGGAATGTCTCGGTCGAGCTGCCGAACACGCCGCCGAGTCCCTTGAGGACGATTTGCAGGAAGATGCCGTTGTCCGGCTCATCGTTCTGCGATGGGTTGAGACTGGTTTCGTCGTAATCGATCCAGTAGCGGTTGATCAGGCGCAGTTTCCAGCAGCAATTGTCGTATTCGAAGCCACCGAAGGCCTCCAGTGTCCGGTTGCGGCTGTAGTCGTGCTGCCAGCGTGCGATCACGCTCCACTGCGGCAGGATCGGCCAAATAGTGGAGATATCGTGCTGGTTGATCTTGTAATAATCCTCGATGTACTCAGGCGTGCCTGGTACGCCGTAGTCGCCACCATAGGCCCACTCGCCGGTGGCTTGGTCGAATCGCACCGTGTCGTTCCGATAGCGGTAGCCGAAGTTGACGATTTTTCGCGGATTGTTAGCCGGCTGGTAGTGGAACATGGCGCTGCCTGATTGGGTGCGGCCTTCGTCCGGATCCCAGTTAAACGTCGAGGTGAAGTGCCAATCGCGGTTGTAGCGATAGAGATACTCAAGGGCATATGGCGATACGTCCGATGTCGAGCCTGGACGATCCTCAAGATTCGGCAGCTGCACTTCGCGGTCGCGGAAGTAGATGATCTGGCCAACGCTCAAGCGCTGACGCTCCAGCCCGTTCGGCTCGATCCAGCGATTGGTCACGCCTAGCGAGAGCTGGTTGGCATCGCCTATACGGTCCCTGCCGGAGAAGCGGTTTTCACGCCACAGCGAAGAGTAGCTGAAGGTGTTTTCACCGGTATCGAACACAGGAATGTCATCCTGGTCTTCTTCCGGTACGTACAGGTAGAACATCCGCGGTTCGAGGGTCTGACGGTAGTTCTTGCCGAACCACTGAGTGTCGCGGTCGAAGTACAGTCCGCTATCGACGCTGAAGATCGGTACGCTGCGATCAGGCGAGTCGTTGAAGTCGCTCACCTGGCGACGGCCTGTATTATCCAGCGTCAGGTCGTACTTGGTGTACGCGTATTTCAGCGATGGCCGGACGAAGCCCCAGCTCCAATCGAGCGGCAGACTAACGCCGGGCTCAAGGTGCAGACGCTCGCCTTCCGCTCGAGTCAGACCGCTAAGACGGGCGTCGTACCACAGCTGCTCCGGCGTGCCGGTGTTGCCATATTGGTCGGTGAAGTAACCATTGCGCAGGCTGCGCTGGAAGCTGACGAACTCGGTGTCGTAAGCGAACCGCAACCCACCTGGCTGGAACGGCAATGCGCCGTTCAACGTCAGCTGCGGCAGGCGCTCGTAGGGTGTGATGTCGGCAATGGTTGCTCGCTCGTAAGCGTGCACGTTCAGTTGAGCCGTGTAGGACGGCGCGCGGTAAGTCAGGCTGCCGCGCTGGTCTAGGTGATCCGGCTGATCGATGCCCAGCTGGGTGTCAAAATCCTGGAAGTAGTAGGGATCGCTGATGTCGGTGTAATCGACTTCCGCCAGCCAGCGCGTGTCCAGGCCGGTACGGTGTTGCCAGCTGTACATCCAGCGCTGATCCTCGTACTCAGACTGCAGCTTGCGCTCGTCGTTGCTGTCATCCAGGTAGGCGGCGCCAAACTGGCCTTCGCTGCGACGGGTCAGGTAACGGAACTCACCTTCCATTAGCAGGCCGCGATCGGTCATGTAATTCGGGTAAAGCGTGGCGTCGAAATTCGGCGCCAGGTTGAAATAGTACGGTGTGATCAGCGACAAACCCGTATCGCTGGAGGAGCTGATGCTCGGCGCCAGGAAGCCGGACTGACGGCGGTCATCAATCGGGAAATAGATGTAAGGCGTATAGAACACCGGAACACCCTTGACCCGCAGCGTGACGTTGGTTGCCGAGCCGAAGCCGGTGGCCGGGTTGAGGGTGACGTTGTTGCCTTGCAGATACCAGTCGTTATCGCCGGGTTCGCAGCGGGTATAGGTCCCGTCCTTGAGGCGGATGATCGCGTCCTCGGTACGCTTGGCATACAGTGCACTGCCGCGGACCTTGCCTTCGTGAACCACGTATTCGGCGTTTTCGACCTGCGCTTCACCTGTGTCGAGGAACAGTTCAGCGCGGTCACCGACCATCAGTGCGCCGCCGTCACGCAGACGGACATTGCCTTTCAGCTCGCCGCGGTTCTCCAGCTGGTACAGGCTCGCCTCGTCGGCTTCGGCCTGGATGCTGCCCTGGCGAAGTACCACGTCGCCGGCCAGCGTGGCGATTTCCTGCTGCTGCTCGTAACGGGTTGCTTTGGCCGATACGTAGGTCGGTGCCTCGCTCATCGGCGTGTCGTCGAACTGACCGGGGCGGTTTGGTTCAACATAGGTACCGGCACAGTAAGGACCTGTCTCGGCCAGCTGTGCATTGGTCAGCTGATCGCGCGGCACCCAGTCCAGATGGCTGTAATCGGCGCTGCGCGAGGCCAGTGCCCGGCCCTTGCTTTCGGTGACCAGTTTGGTGGTGGCCGCCTGGCGCTCGGCCTTGCTGGCGCTGGGCTTAGCGCTAGTGGTCTCGCCAGTAGACGTGCCACGATGAGTCGGACGCGGTGGCAGGGCCGGGCTGGCGGCATCCGCTGCGCAATTCCAACCCCCGTCGGCGCCTGGTTGGCAGGCGAACTGTTCGGCTGCGATGACCATGGGCGCCGTTACAGGTTGCAGTGCGAGCAAGCCGCCAGTTACCAATAGAGGGAATTTTTTACGAAAAGCGGGATATTTGACTGCCATCTTGTTTTTTGGTCCGTGCTTGCGGCGAGCCATCGGCCGGGCTGGGCCGCACGCCTCTCGATGGGCTGAAAAAGATGCTGGATAATAAAGCATGACCCGCTTATCGGCTAGCGCCGTGGAGAGCCCCTGATATGCCGCAACCTGATCAACGTCTGCTGGACCTCAACGCCTGGCTGGAGCCCCATCTAAACGCGCTTTTTGCTCGTCGCGGCTGGGGCGAAGTGCCCGAGGTGTCGCTGGTTGCTGCCAGTAGTGATGCCAGCTTTCGTCGTTACTTTCGATGGGAGGCAGGGCAGCACAGCTTTATCCTGATGGACGCGCCACCGCCCCAGGAGGACTGCCAGCCGTTCGTTAACATAGCGGCAATACTGGCCGAGGCTGGCGTGCATGTGCCCGAAATCCTCGCGGCCGACCTCGAGCGGGGCTTCTTGCTGCTCAGCGATCTGGGTCGGCAGACCTACCTGGACGTGATCGACGGCGATAATGCTGACGCACTCTTCGCTGACGCCATTTCGGCGCTGCTGACGTTCCAGGCCAATGCCAACCAAGCAGCACTGCCTTCCTATGACGAAGCCCTGCTGCGCCGCGAGCTGCAGCTATTCCCTGAGTGGTATGTGCAACGGCATCTGGGCCACAGCTTCACTGCGGATGAGCAACAGCTGTGGGACCAAACCTGCCGTGTGCTGATCGACTCGGCGCTGGCTCAGCCAACAGTGCTGGTGCATCGCGACTATATGCCACGCAATCTGATGCTCAGCGAGCCGAACCCCGGTGTACTGGATTTTCAGGACGCTGTGAATGGCCCGGTCACCTACGACATAACCTCGCTGTTCAAGGATGCCTTTCTCAGTTGGCCGGAAGAGCGGGTGCTTGGCTGGCTGCAGGGTTACTGGGATTCCGCGCGCGCGCGCGGGATACCGGTGCAGGAGAGCTTCGCCGAGTTTCATCGCGCCAGCGATCTGATGGGCCTGCAGCGCCACCTCAAGGTCATCGGTATCTTTGCGCGAATCTGTCACCGTGACGGCAAACCACGCTACCTGAGCGACGTGCCGCGCTTTTTCGCTTATCTCGACACCGTGCTGAAGCGCCGTCCTGAACTGGCCGATCTCAAGCGGCTCCTGCAAGGGTTGCCGCAGGCGCCCGTCGCATCATGAAGGCGATGATCTTGGCGGCGGGAAAGGGCGAGCGCCTCCGGCCCCTGACCTTGCACACACCCAAACCGCTGGTCCGCGCGCGAGGCGTGCCGCTGATCGAGTACCACATCCGGGCGCTGGCCGAGGCCGGTATCGATGAGCTGGTGATCAATCATGCCTGGCTGGGTGAACAGATCGAGGCGTACCTCGGTGACGGTCGGCGTTTGGGCGTTCGCATTCAGTACTCAGCCGAGGGCGAGCCACTGGAGACCGGCGGGGGGATTCATCGTGCTTTACCGCTGCTGGGGGCGGAGCCTTTTATCGTGGTCAATGGCGATATCTGGACCGACTATGACTTTGGTGCGCTGAAGCGGCCACTCAAAGGCTTGGCGCATTTGGTGCTGGTGGACAATCCAGCGCATAACCTCAAAGGTGATTTCAGCTTGATCGACGGCTGCATTGGCGACGGGGACACTGCGACGCTGACCTACAGCGGCATCGCCGTACTCAGCCCGCAATTGTTTTCTGGGTGCAGTGCCGGTGCGTTCAAACTTGCGCCACTGCTGCGCCAGGCGATGGCTGTTGGCAAGCTGAGCGGTGAGCATTATCGCGGACGCTGGATTGACGTTGGGACGCATGAGCGTCTGGCTGAAGTCGAGCGCACGCTTGAGGCACAGCGCTGAATGTTCTGGCCAATCACGTTTCTAGGCGCACTTGCAGGGTGGCTGCTGGCGAGCATTCCGGGCGCCCTGTTGGGTGCACTGATCGGGCAGGTGCTGGATCGTCGCTTCGGGCTCGACTCCTGGGCGAGTGTTCGCCAACTGCTATCAAGGGTCAAACCGCTGATTCAGGGCAACGACTTGCTGTTTTTCCTGCTCGGACGCTTGGCGAAAAGCAGCGGGCGTATCAGCGAGGCACACATCCAGGCCGCCCGCAGTGAGATGCGCCGGCTCCAATTGACCGCGCCTCAACAACGCATGGCGATCGATGCCTTTTACCGTGGCAAATCCAGTGGGGACGGACTACGCGAGCCCTTGCAAAGATTAAGGGGGCGGCAGGATGAAGCGAAGGCGCTCCTGCAAGCCTGCTGGCGCATGGCCAGGGCACAGGGGCAGATCAATGCGCGTGAGCATGAGTTGATCATGCTCTGGGGCAAGTGGATGGGCTGGGATTCGGTGGCCGTGGCGGCGCTGGACCAGCAAGGGGGGCGCCGCCAGGGCGCGCCGAGCAACCCCGGTGGGGCCTACGAGCAGGCATTGCGGTTGCTGGGAGTCCGTGCCGACAGCGAGCCGCAGGCCATCAAAAGGGCCTATCGGCGCCTGCTCAGCAAGCACCACCCGGACAAGCAGGCCGGTGCCGGCGCAACCGCCATCGAGGTGCGCGAGGCAACCGAGCGGACCCGCGAACTGCACCATGCCTACGGCCTGATTCGCGAGCGGCGAGGCTTTCGTTAGTGCGAGCCGGTCAGCGCTTATATTTCTCGCTTGAGCCAGCCGCGGACTCGTCGAACGAGCGCTTCCTGATCGGAGGGGCGATCGCCGGTCTGTTGGGGTAATCCGACTTGGCGATAGGCCGGGTGCTGGATTCGGCGGCTGGCGTTCAGTCGCTCGCGAGCTGTCCGTTGCTCACTCCCTGAGTCCTTGTAATAGAAGTCCCCGGTGGCCAGTTTGAGGGTCGGCACCAGCTGCGCAAGCGGCTCGTCTTGTCCTTCCGGTTGGCGCGGCTGGATCACCAGCAGATGCCTGACATCCGCCGGCGCCCGTTGCTGAAGATAGCGGGCCGCCCAATAGCCGCCTGTACCCTGGCCAAGCAGCACAATCGCTGCGGGTTGTTTGCTGCGGGCGAAGGTCAGGGCCGCCTCGATGCGTGCAGTGATCTGCTCGGCCTGCTCAGGCTTGGGCGCGGCCGTTTCGGCCGGGGCTTGCGCGTCGCCGTCGTCGGCTGCCGGTTCGTCTGGCACTGCTGCGGCTTCTTCAGGCAAATATCCGGCTTCGCTTGGCGGCGGCTCTTCGGTGGGCTGTTCAGGTTCGGGTTCGTCGGTCGGTTGCTCGGGCGTTTGCTCAGTGGCTGGCGGTAACAGCAAGCCCGGCGAGTCCGGAAGGCTCAGGCTCAGGGTGTGCCAACCGTGGTCCGGCAGGCCACGACGCAGCGGGCCAATGCCGCGCGGCCAGTTGGTGCTTTCGCCCTCGCCAGGCAACAGGACGATGACACCCTTGGGTTCAGCCACATTGGCGGGGCGCCAGAGCGCAACGAAGTCGTCCTTGTCCGCGTTCAGGCTGATTAACTCGCTGGGCGGCAGCTGGCGCAACAGGTCAGTGGCCATGGTCGCACTGCGAGAGGGTAGCGGCGGGCGATCAACAGCCACCGGAGCCGGAGTGGCTTCCGGTTCGGCTGGCTCCTCAACAGCGTTGACCAAAGGACTGGTGACGATGGCGAACAAGGCGACCGCCAAACCAGTTGAAACGCGAGCTCGAACCATGGGCTTTCCTGATAGACGCCGGCCTAGCGCTGCCGTGGTGCTGGCGCAGGCGGTGCAGATGCACTACAAAAGCGTTTTCGGCACGAATGCCGATCTCGTGAGGCTTATGGTGTCATTTCTGCTGCGTTGTTGCTGCCTGTTGCTTGCGCTGAACGCGATGACCGTACAGGCCTCGAGCGTGCCGCTGAGCGATGCGCAACAGGAGTGGCTGGCGGCACACCCGCAGTGGCGTGTGGGTGTCGTGATGGCGCCGCCTTACGCCGAGTATGACCAACGCCAGCGTCGCCTGTCCGGCTTCCATGTGCAGTTCATTGAGCGGCTGGCCGCCAGCCTCGGCGTCACCCTGCAATGGCATCGATTCGTCGACGAGGCAGCATTGAATGATGCCATGCGCGCCAGCGAGATCGACCTCGCGCCAGGGCTGCGACAGACTCGGGAAGGGCTGCGTATCTGGCGCTATAGCGATCCGTTTCTGAGAGTGCCAAGGCTGATTATCGGCGACGTAAACGGCCCCCGTGCGATCGATCTAGAGCGTCTGGACAGCAATGATGTGATCGCCCTGGAAGGGCCCGGCGCGGTGGCCGAATACATGCGCAGCAACTACCCGAGCCAGCCCGTGCTGGAAGTCGGTAGCCAGTTCGAGGCTATGCGTCAGTTGCTCGAGGCACGCGTGCGCTTCGCAGTGGTGGATGAGCCGCTCTACGGCCGACTCTCGCAGCGGGCCGAATACGCATCGCTGGATGTCGTAGGCGATCTGGGCAATCCATTGTTGCTGCGCATCGGTTCTCGGCGCGACAGCCCGGTGATGAGCGCGGTCATCGATCAGGCGTTGCGCAACTTTCCTGCCGGTGAGTTCAGTCAGTTGCAGGAGCACTGGCTGAAATCGCGCAGCATCGACCAATCGCGCCGCATCAGTTACTGGCGCAGTCTCAGCCTACTGTTGACGTTGCTGCTGGTGGCTACCGTGACCATGCTGGTCTGGCAGCGCCGCCAGCAGGGGCTTCTGGAGAGCCGGCTGAAATCGGCGCGGCGAGACATCGAGGCGCGCGCCGCGGCCGAAGAGGCGCAGCGGTTGACTCAGTTCTGCCTCGATCACAGTACGGTCGGCATTCTCTGGTTGAACTGGGACAGCCATGTTCGATATGCCAACCAGGCTGCCGTCGAACTGCTCGGGTATGCCTCGGACAGTCTTCTCGACCAGCCCTTGCAAGCGTTGGAGCCGGGAATGAGCATGGACGACTGGCTGCAGCTCTGGCGTGACGCCCGCAGTGGTGTGGAGGACCATCGGGTTCACGAATGTGAATGGCAACGTGCTTACGGCAGCCGGTTCCCCGCCGCAGTCACCCTGAGTTTCCTGCGATTCGGCAGTAAGGAATACTTGGTCGTGTTCCTCGCTGACATTACCGAGCGCCGCCGCGCCAGTGCCGCGCTGCAGGAAAGCGAGGTGCGCCTTAAGGCCATGGCCGGCAACGTCCCTGGACTGGTGTTCCGCCTCGAGCGGCAGGACGCCGGTGCGCCGGTCAGCATCGCCTACATCAGCGAGGCCAGCGAGCGCCTGGTTGGCTACTCGGCTGAGCTGTTGCTGCAGCCCGGACGCGGTATCCGCAGCCTGGTCCACCCCGATGACGAGCCGGGTTACTGGAGCAGCCAGCAGCAAGCCCTGGACAGCATGAGCGACTGGTACTGGCAGGGGCGGATTCTGACTCGTTCCGGCGAGATTCGCTGGGCCGATATCCGTGCGTCGGTACGGGGCCAGCTGGAGGGACGGCAGGTCTGGGACGGCATCGTCTGGGATATCACTGACAACAAGCGGATTGAGCTGGAGCTGGACGCCTCGCGTGCGCAGTTGCGCAAGCTGGCGGCGCACGTCGAGACCGTGCGCGAGGAGGAAAAAGCCCACATAGCCCGCGAGGTCCATGACGAGCTGGGGCAGATGCTGACGGTACTGAAGTTGGAAATCTCCATGTGCGAGATCAGCTTCGCCGAGCTCGATCCCGGCCTGGCGGCCCGTTTGCAGGGCATGAAGCGGTTGATTGCGCAGCTGTTCCAGCAGGTGCGCGACGTGGCGACCGCCCTGCGCCCGCCGATTCTGGACGCCGGCATCGCATCGGCCATCGACTGGCAGGCTCGGCGCTTCGAGGAGCGCACTGGCATCGCCTGCCTGGTGGAAGTGCCGGAATGCCCGCCGCAACTCGGTAATGCCAAGGCCATTGGCCTGTTTCGCATCCTTCAGGAAGCCCTGACCAATGTCATGCGTCACGCCAATGCACAAACCGTGAGCCTCACCCTGCAGCAGCAAGGGGATATGCTGTGCTTGAGCATCAGCGATGACGGCGAGGGTTTCGTGGTTCAGCAGAGCCGCCAGGGACCCTCATTCGGCCTGGTTGGTATGCACGAGCGAGCGCAGATGCTCGGCGGCACGTTGCTGCTGGAAAGCCAGCCGGGCGAGGGGACCTCGATTCACGTCTCGGTGCCCCTGGATGTCCCAACCGCGCCTGCGGTTCTGATCAGTACATTGGAGAGCTAGCGCCATGATTAGGGTAATCGTCGCCGAGGATCACACCATCGTTCGCGAGGGCATCAAGCAGCTGATCGGACTGGCCAAGGACATGCAGGTGATCGGTGAGGCGGGTAACGGTCAGCAGCTGCTCGACCAGTTGCGGCTGACGCCTTGCGATGTGGTGCTGCTGGACATCTCCATGCCGGGCATCAATGGCCTGGAAGCCATTCCACGGATCCGTGCATTGAGCCAGCCACCGGCGATCCTGGTGCTGTCGATGCATGACGAGGCACAGATGGCGGCGCGTGCGCTGAAAATCGGCGCTGCCGGTTATGCAACCAAGGACAGCGACCCGGCGCTGTTGCTGACCGCGGTGCGCAAGGTCGCCGCCGGCGGCCGTTATATCGATCCGGAGCTGGCGGATCGAATGGTCTTCGAAGTCGGGCTCACTGATTCCCGGCCGCCCCATGCGCTGCTGTCCGAGCGTGAGTACTCGGTTTTCGAGCGCCTGGTACATGGCGACTCGGTCAACGACATCGCCGCCAAGCTGGCGCTCAGCAGCAAGACCATCAGCACGCACAAGGCGCGCCTGATGCAGAAGCTGGTCGCGCACTCAGTGGCCGATCTGGTCCGCTATGCCATGGAGCACAAGCTGGTCTGAGCTCGCTCCACCGCCGCCGTGCACGCCTAAACCCTGCGGCCTTCGTCCTCTTGGTCAGGCCGCTGGGGCAACAGCTGTTGTAGGGCAATCCCTACATCAGTCTCTCCGTTTGACTGAGTTCAATCACTCCGCTGCGCCGATGTTCGCGGGCTGCGCGGACTCCTAACCTGTGGTCACGGAACAACGGAACACAGGTGCGGCATGCTCGATTCCCAAGCGAACGATGTACTGGTCAGCTTTCGTGGCATCCAGAAGAGTTACGACGGCGAAGCGCTGATCGTCAAAGACCTCAACCTGGACATCCGCAAGGGTGAATTCCTCACGCTGCTGGGCCCGTCCGGCTCCGGCAAGACCACCAGCCTGATGATGCTGGCCGGCTTCGAGACGCCGACTGCAGGTGAAATCCTGCTCGGCGGCCGTTCGATTAACAAGCTGCCGCCGCACAAGCGCGACATGGGCATGGTGTTCCAGAACTATGCGCTGTTTCCGCACATGACGGTTTCCGAGAACCTGGCGTTCCCGCTAAGCGTGCGGGGCATGGCCAAGCTCGATGTCAAGGAACGAGTCAAACGCGCGCTGTCGATGGTGCGGCTCGAAGGTTTCCGCAATCGCTACCCGGCGCAGCTGTCCGGTGGTCAACAGCAGCGCGTGGCCCTGGCCCGAGCCCTGGTGTTCGAACCGCAGCTGGTGTTGATGGATGAACCCCTGGGGGCGCTGGATAAGCAGTTGCGCGAGCAGATGCAGATGGAGATCAAGCACCTGCATCAAAGCCTTGGGGTCACTGTGGTCTACGTCACCCACGATCAGGGCGAGGCGCTGACCATGTCAGATCGGGTCGCGGTATTCCATCAGGGCGAAATACAGCAGATCGATGAGCCGCGGGCGCTCTACGAGCGGCCTGCAAACACCTTCGTCGCCAACTTTCTCGGCGAGAACAACCGGCTGCCGGCACGGCTGGTCAGTCGCAATGGCGACAACTGCACCGTTGAGTTGGGGCGCGGCGAACGGGTCGAGGCCCTTGCGGTGAAGGTCGGTGCGCCGGGTACGCCGGTCAATCTGTCGATTCGCCCGGAACGGGTCCGCCTCAACGGCGCCAGCGCCAATTGCCCGAATCGCTTCACCGGGCGGGTGGCCGAATTCGTCTATCTGGGCGATCACATCCGCATCCGCCTCGAGGTCTGTGGCATCAGCGATTTCTTCGTCAAGCAACCAATCGCCGAGTTCGATCCCGCCCTGGCGGTTGGTGATGTCGTGCCGATCGGCTGGCAAGTGGAACACGTCCGTGCGCTGGATCCGCTGCAAGCGGCATAAGCAGGGGCGAGCAAGCAAGAAAGCTGTCTTCAACCGCATCATGGAGCGAATAACAATGCTGAACTCTCTGAAACTGACCGTCCTTAGCATCGGACTGGTATGCGCTGCCCAGGCCTCGGCGGAAAACCTCACGGCCGTCACCTTCGGCGGGGCCAACAAGCAGGCCCAGATTAAAGCCTTCAACGAGCCGTTCGAGGCCAAGACCGGCCACAAGATCATCGCCGGCGAGTACAACGGCGAGATGGCCAAGGTGAAGGCCATGGTCGATACCAACAGCGTGTCCTGGCACCTCGTGGAAGTCGAATCACCGGAGCTGTCGCGCGGCTGCGACGAAGGGCTGTTCGAGGAAATTGATCCGTCGGTGGCGGGTAATCCGGATGACTTCATCGAGGGTGCCATACAGCCTTGCGGTGTCGGCTTCTTCGTCTGGTCCACGGTGTTGGCCTACAACGCCGACAAGCTTGCCAGCGCGCCGACCGGCTGGGCGGATTTTTGGGATACCGAGAAATTTCCCGGCAAGCGCGGCCTGCGCAAGGGGGCCAAGTACACCCTCGAATTCGCCTTGATGGCTGATGGGGTTGCGCCGAAAGACGTGTACACAGTCCTGGCGACCAAAGAAGGCCAGGACCGGGCCTTCAAGAAGCTCGACCAGATCAAACCCAGCATTCAATGGTGGGAAGCCGGCGCTCAGCCACCGCAGTTTCTGGCCTCCGGTGACGTGGTCATGAGCAGCGCCTACAACGGTCGCATCGCCGCGGTGCAGGACGAGAGCAATCTGCAAGTGGTTTGGGACGGTGGCATCTATGACTTCGATTCCTGGGCGATGCCCAAAGGTGCGAAGGATCAGAAGGCGGCGCTCGAATTCGTCAGCTTTACCTTGCAACCGCAGCAGCAGAAAGCCTTCTCAGAAAACATCGCTTACGGGCCGGCGAACAAGAAAGCGGTCGAACTGCTCGATCCCAAGCTGCTGAAGAACATGCCCACGACACCCGAGAACATCGCCAACCAAGTGGCTATGAACGTCACCTTCTGGGCCGACTATGGCGAGCAACTGGAACAGCGCTTCAACGCCTGGGCTGCGCGCTAAGCAAGCCTGGCACCCCCTCGCATGGCCGGCCCTGAGGCGGGCCATGCGCCGCCGGAAACTGAAACTTTGCGGAGTTCGCCATGGCGACTGCCATCTCCTTGCCTGTTCCCGATATCGCCGAGCCCAACCTGAAGCGTCGGCTGGCGCGTGCCGAGCGCATGAACCGGTTGAAATCCAAGGCGCTGATTCTGCCGTTGCTGGTGTTCTTGCTGTTGACCTTCGTGCTGCCAATCGCCTCGTTGCTATGGCGCAGCGTCGACAACCCGGAGGTGGTGGGAAGTCTGCCGCGCACGGTCGAGGCGATAGCGGCCTGGGATGGCCGCGGTCTACCGGAGGAATCGGTGTACCGGGCCCTCAGCGAAGACCTGCTCGAGGCGAGGCAGAATCAGTCGCTGGGCGATCTGTCCAAACGCTTGAACATGGAGCAGGCCGGTTTCCGCAGCCTGATGACCAAGACGGCCCGCGCGCTCCCATTCAAGGAATTGCCAACGTCCTATAAGGAAGCGCTCGAGACTTTCGATGAGCGCTGGGGCGACCCTGCCTATTGGCAGGTCATCCGTCGTAACGACAGTGCGCTCACACCCTACTATCTGCTGGCTGCCCTCGATCACCGCATCGACGACATGGGCGAGCTGGCACCGGTCTCGCCTGATCAGGCGGTGTACCTGGATATCTTCGCCCGCACGTTCTGGATGGGCCTGGTGATCACGGCGATCTGCCTGGTGCTTGCCTATCCGCTCGCGTATCTGCTGGCCAATCTACCAGCGCGCAAGAGCAACCTGCTGATGATCATGGTGCTGCTGCCGTTCTGGACCTCGATCCTGGTGCGCGTCGCCGCCTGGATCGTGCTGCTGCAATCGAGCGGCCTGATCAACGGTGCGTTGTTGAAGATGGGCCTGATCGACGAGCCGCTGCAATTGGTATTCAACCGCGCCGGCGTATACATCGCCATGGTCCATATCCTGCTGCCATTCATGATCCTGCCGATCTACAGCGTGATGAAGAACATCTCGCCAAGTTACATGCGTGCGGCGATCTCGCTGGGCTGTCATCCCTTCGCCAGCTTCTGGCGGGTGTATTTCCCGCAGACGCTGGCTGGTGTGGCTGCTGGGTGTCTGCTGGTGTTCATCATTTCCATCGGTTACTACATCACGCCGGCGCTGCTCGGCAGCCCCAACGACCAGATGGTCAGCTACTTCGTCGCCTTCTACACCAACACCACCATCAACTGGGGCATGGCGACGGCGCTGGGCGGCCTGCTCTTGCTGGCGACCATGTTGTTGTACGTCGTCTACAGCTGGCTGGTCGGCGCCAGCCGGCTGAGGCTGGGTTGAGCATGACGGCGCATACCCAGCAATCACGGCAAACCATTCGTTCATTTGGGCAGGAGACCGTTCCATGCTGAGCCCCTACATGTCGCCCATCGAGCGGGTCTGGTTTTACACGCTGCGCATCCTCTGTGCGCTGGTGCTGCTGTTTCTGATCGTGCCGGTGCTGGTCATCGTGCCGCTGTCCTTCAACTCAGGCTCGTTTCTGGTCTATCCACTGCAGGGATTCTCCATGCGCTGGTACGAGGCCTTGTTCAGCTCGGCGGACTGGATGCGTTCGCTGAAGAACTCGATGCTCATTGCGCCGGCCGCCACGGCGCTCGCGATGGTTTTCGGCACATTGGCGGCGATCGGCCTGACCCGCGGCGAATTCCGCGGCAAGGCCCTGGTGATGACCTTGCTGATATCGCCGATGGTGGTGCCGGTTGTGATCGTCGGTGTGGCCAGCTACCTGTTCTTCGCCCCGCTGGGCATGGGCAACAGCTACTTGTCGCTGATTCTGGTGCATGCAGTGCTGGGCGTGCCGTTCGTGATCATCACGGTGTCGGCCACGCTGCAGGGCTTCAACCACAACCTGGTGCGCGCCGCAGCCAGCCTGGGCGCCTCGCCACTAACCGCCTTCTTTCGCGTAACGCTGCCGCTGATCGCGCCGGGAGTGATCAGTGGTGCGCTGTTCGCCTTCGCCACTTCCTTCGACGAAGTGGTGGTGACCTTATTCCTTGCTGGCCCCGAACAGATCACCTTGCCGAGGCAGATGTTCAGCGGCATTCGTGAAAACCTCAGCCCGACCATCGCCGCCGCGGCCACCTTGCTGATTGGCTTCTCTATCGCGCTGCTGCTGACCCTGGAGTGGCTGCGCGGCCGCTCCGAGAAGATGCGTACCCAACAACCCGCCTGATCCGGACGCTTCCATGACCCTGCAACTCGATCACCCCGGCCTGCTTCGCCAGCAGGCCTACCTAGACGGCGTCTGGTGCGATGCCGACGAGGGCGGCCGGACCGCTATCTTCAACCCGGCCACCGGCGAACTCATCGGCGAGGTGCCCAACATGGGGCGCGCCGAAACCCGTCGCGCCATCGAGGCTGCACAGGCGGCACAACCGGCCTGGCGGGCGCTGACCGCCAAGGAGCGCGCCGCGCGTCTGCGTCGTTGGTACGGGCTGATGCTGGAAAACCAGGAAGACCTGGCGCGCATCATGACGGCCGAACAAGGCAAACCGCTGGCCGAGGCCCGTGGGGAAGTGGCCTACGCCGCATCCTTTCTCGAATGGTTCGCCGAGGAGGGCAAGCGCCTGTACGGCGATGTGATCCCGGCGCACGCCAGCGACAAGCGCATTCTGGTGCAGAAGGAGCCGGTGGGCGTGACTGCCGCCATTACGCCTTGGAATTTCCCCAGCGCCATGATCACCCGCAAGGTCGGCCCGGCGCTCGCCGCCGGCTGCGCCATGGTGCTCAAGCCGGCGCCGCAGACGCCGTTCTCGGCGCTGGCGCTGGCCGTGCTTGCCGAACGCGCGGGTATCCCGGCTGGATTGTTCAGCGTGGTGACTGCCGATGCCGGCATGTCTCGCGAAGTGGGGGCCGAGCTCTGCGAAAGCCCTATCGTGCGCAAGCTGTCGTTCACCGGCTCGACAGCAGTTGGCATCAGGCTGATGCAGCAATGCGCGCCGACGCTGAAGAAGCTCTCGTTGGAACTGGGTGGTAACGCACCCTTTATCGTCTTCGATGACGCCGATCTGGATGTGGCGGTCGAGGGCGCGATGATCTCCAAGTATCGCAACGCCGGGCAGACGTGCGTCTGCGCCAATCGCATCTACGTGCAGGACGGTGTCTACGACGCCTTCGCTGACAAGCTTGCTGCCGCAGTGGCGCGGCTTAAGGTTGGCAACGGTGCAGAGGAGGGTGTCACCACCGGCCCGCTGATCGATGCCGCCGCAGTGGCCAAGGTCCAGCGCCATTTGCAGGATGCGCTGGACAAAGGCGCCACACTGCTGGCCGGCGGCAAGCCGCACGCACTGGGTGGCACCTTCTTCGAACCGACCCTGCTGGGCGACGTCACCGCCGAGATGGCCGTGGCGCGCGAGGAGACCTTCGGCCCGCTGGCGCCACTGTTCCGCTTCAGCGACGAGGCAGATGTGATCCACCAGGCCAACGACACCGAGTTCGGCCTCGCTGCCTACTTTTATGCACGCGACCTGGGACGGGTGTTTCGTGTCGCCGAAGCGCTGGAGTACGGCATGGTCGGTATCAACACCGGGGTAATCTCCACCGAGGTGGCCCCGTTCGGCGGCATGAAGGCCTCCGGGCTCGGGCGCGAGGGCTCGCGCTACGGTCTGGACGAGTACGTGGAGATCAAATATCTGTGTCTGGGCGGCCTTTGAGCCGGCCAGCAATTGCGTCGTGCAAAATATTGCACATGCTATTACTGTTATCCGAACGCCCGGATGGCCCGGCAGTCGATCATCGTATGCTGCCGGACCCGCTTCCAGGTGTTCATTCCGACCCGAGCCGACGATGAGCGGCTACTGAGGAGCTTATGAGCAAGACCAACGAATCCCTAATGAAACGCCGTGTCGCCGCCGTTCCCCGTGGGGTCGGCCAGATCCATCCGATCTTTGCCGATCACGCGAAGAACAGCAGCGTGGTCGACGTCGAAGGTCGCGAGTTCATTGATTTCGCCGGCGGCATTGCTGTGCTGAATACTGGCCACCTGCACCCGAAAATCATCAAAGCGGTGGAAGCGCAGCTGCACAAGCTGACCCACACCTGCTTTCAGGTGCTGGCTTACGAGCCCTACGTCGAACTGTGCGAGAAGATCAACGCGCGGGTGCCAGGCGATTTCGCCAAGAAGACGTTGCTGGTCACTACCGGCTCCGAGGCGGTGGAAAACGCCGTGAAGATCGCCCGCGCTGCCACCGGTCGCGCCGGGGTGATCGCGTTCACTGGCGCTTATCACGGTCGCACCATGATGACCCTGGGGCTGACCGGCAAGGTCGCGCCGTACTCCGCTGGAATGGGCCTGATGCCGGGCGGCATCTTCCGAGCGCAGTATCCCTGCGCTATCCATGGCGTCAGCGTTGATGAGTCGATCGCCAGTATCGAACGCATCTTCAAGAACGACGCCGAGCCGCGCGATATCGCCGCGATCATCATTGAACCGGTGCAGGGCGAGGGCGGCTTCAACGTCGCACCCAAAGAGTTCATGGTCCGCCTGCGCGCGCTATGCGACGAGCACGGCATCCTGCTGATCGCCGATGAAGTGCAGACCGGCGCCGGACGAACCGGGACGTTCTTCGCCATGGAGCAGATGGGTGTGGTCGCTGATCTGACCACCTTCGCCAAATCGGTCGGCGGCGGCTTTCCGATTGCCGGCGTCTGCGGCAAGGCTGAGATCATGGACGCCATCGCGCCTGGCGGGCTGGGCGGCACTTACGCCGGCAACCCGTTGTCCTGCGCGGCAGCGCTGGCTGTCATGGAAATCTTCGAGGAAGAGAAGCTGCTCGACCGCTGCAAGGTAGTGGCAGAAAAACTCACCACCGGGCTCAAGGCGATCCAGGCGCGGCACAAGGAAATCGGTGAGGTTCGTGGGCTCGGCGCGATGATCGCCATCGAGCTGTTCGAGGACGGCGACCATGCGCGTCCGGCCGCGGCGCTGACTTCGCAGATTGTCGCCAAGGCACGGGACAAGGGCCTGATCCTGCTGTCCTGCGGCACCTACTACAACGTGCTACGTGTGCTTGTGCCGCTGACTGCAGAGGACGAGCTGCTCGAACGTGGCCTGGCGATCATCGCCGAGTGCTTCGACGAGCTGACCTGATCCACCCGAGGCGCGTCGGCATCCGCAACGGACGTCAGGCGCGCCGCGACCCCGACCCTCGGTTACAATGCGCGGTATTCCGCCGTGCTACCCGAGGTCGTCATGCAGCCGTTCGCCATCGCTCCCTCCATTCTTTCCGCCAACTTCGCCCGTCTGGGTGAAGAAGTGGACAACGTCCTCGCCGCCGGCGCCGACATCGTCCATTTCGATGTGATGGACAACCACTACGTGCCCAACCTCACCATCGGCCCGATGGTTTGCTCGGCACTGCGCAAGCACGGCGTCACCGCGCCTATTGACGTGCATTTGATGGTCCGTCCGGTGGACCGCATGATCGGCGACTTCCTCGAAGCTGGTGCCAGCTACATCACCTTTCATCCGGAAGCTTCGGATCACATCGATCGATCGCTGCAGCTGATAAAGGATGGCGGTGCCAAGGCCGGACTGGTGTTCAATCCGGCCACCCCGCTGGATGTGCTCAAGTACGTGATGGACAAGGTCGATATGGTCCTGTTGATGAGCGTCAACCCCGGCTTTGGCGGCCAGAAGTTCATCCCCAACACCCTGGACAAGCTGCGCGAGGCGCGCGCGTTGATCGATGCCAGCGGGCGTGAAATTCGCCTGGAGATCGACGGCGGGGTGAACCCCAAGAACATCCGTGAGATCGCTGCAGCCGGGGCCGATACCTTCGTCGCTGGCTCGGCCATTTTCAACCAGCCAGACTACAAGGCCGTGATCGACCAGATGCGCGCCGAACTGTCGCTGGCCCGCTCATGACTCGCCTGGAGCAGCTCTTCGATGGCAAGTTGCCGCGGCTGGTGATGTTCGACCTGGACGGCACCCTGATGGATTCGGTTCCGGACCTGGCCGCTGCGGTGGACAAGATGCTGATGCTGCTGGGCCGTGAACCTGCCGGCATGGCGCGCGTACGCGACTGGGTCGGCAACGGTTCGAAGGTACTGGTACGTCGGGCTCTGGCCGGTAAGTTGCAGCATGACGGCGTTGCCGATGAATTAGCCGACGAGGCGCTGGCGCTGTTCATGCAGGCTTATTCCGGCGGCCACGAACTGACCACGGTGTACCCCGGCGTTCGGGAATGCCTGGACTGGCTGCGTGAGCGTGACGTGAAACTCTCGATCATCACCAACAAACCGGCGCAGTTCATCGAGCCGCTGCTGGAGGAGAAGGGGCTCGCGGGTTACTTCCAGTGGCTGGTCGGGGGCGATACCTTGCCGCAGCAGAAGCCCGATCCGGCGGCGCTGTTGTGGGTTATGAGCCAGGCAGGCGTCGCGCCCGATGCGTCGCTGTTCGTTGGCGACTCACGCAACGATGTGCGCGCGGCGAAAGCGGCGGCCGTTCCCTGTGTCGCGCTGACTTATGGCTACAACCACGGCGAACCCATCGCCAACGAGGCGCCGACACTGGTGCTCGATGACCTGCGCGAGCTGGTTGCTTCGGTTTCGGGGCTGAGCTAGTGTGGCCTCTGTTCCGCACATCCCGCAGACGAGATCAGATCGTGGTGGTCACCCGCAAACAATGGATGAATGTCATCAAGGCCCTGGCCCGTTGGCGCTGGCGCGCCTGACATTTCCTGCCGGCGTCGCCCGGTACGTTTGCACAACTCGACCTTATGTAGTTCCCCTCCGACCACGAGGCTGACATGACCCGCGAAGAATTCCTGCGTTTGGCCGCCGAAGGCCACAACCGCATCCCTCTGTCGTTCGAAACCCTTGCTGACTTCGACACGCCGCTGACGCTCTATCTCAAGCTGGCCGACGCGCCTAACTCCTACCTGCTCGAGTCCGTACAGGGCGGCGAGAAGTGGGGGCGCTATTCGATTATCGGCCTGCCGTGCCGCACCGTACTCAGGGTGCATGATCACAACGTTAGCGTGACCACCGATGGCATCGAGACCGAACAGTCCGAAGTCGAGGATCCGTTGGCCTTCGTCGAAGCCTTTCAGCAGCGCTATCGTGTGGCGCCGGTCGAAGGCTTGCCGCGTTTCAATGGCGGGCTGGTCGGATACTTCGGTTACGACAGCGTGCGCTATGTCGAACGCAAGCTGGCGACCTGTCCCAATCCCGATCCGTTGGGCACGCCGGATATTCTGTTGATGGTCTCTGACGCCGTGGTGGTGTTCGACAACCTTGCCGGCAAACTGCACTGCATCGTGCTGGTCGATCCGGCGCAGCCAGACGCCTACGAGGCGGGGCAGGCGCAACTTCAGGCGCTGCGCGAAAAACTGCGCCAGTCGATCACGCCGCGCCTGGGCCTGGACTTCGAGAATGGCGGCGGCACCGAGCCGACCTTCCGCTCCAGCTTCAGCCGCGAGGACTACGAGCAGGCGGTTAACCGCATCAAGGACTACATCCTCGCCGGCGACTGCATGCAGGTGGTGATCTCCCAGCGCATGTCGATTCCCTTCAAGGCCGCGCCGATCGATCTGTACCGCGCGCTGCGCTGCTTCAACCCGACGCCTTATATGTACTTCTTCAATTTCGGCGATTTCCACGTGGTGGGCTCGTCGCCGGAAGTGCTGGTGCGGGTGGAGGAAGGACTGGTGACGGTCCGACCTATCGCTGGCACCCGCCCGCGCGGCGTCAACGAGGAAGCTGATCTGGCTCTGGAGCAGGATCTGCTCAGCGACGCCAAGGAACTGGCCGAACACTTGATGCTGATCGACCTGGGCCGCAACGACGTCGGCCGCGTGGCCGAGAATGGTTCGGTGCGGCTTACCGAAAAGATGGTCATCGAGCGCTACTCCAACGTGATGCATATTGTCTCCAACGTCACCGGCCAGCTCAAGGCGCCACTGACGGCCATGGATGCGCTGCGCGCGATCCTGCCGGCCGGCACCCTGTCTGGTGCTCCGAAGGTCCGCGCCATGGAGATCATTGACGAACTCGAACCGGTAAAACGCGGCGTGTATGGCGGTGCAGTCGGCTATCTGGCCTGGAACGGCAACATGGATACCGCTATTGCTATCCGTACCGCAGTGATCAAGGACGGCGAACTGCACGTGCAGGCCGGTGCCGGCATCGTCGCCGACTCGCAACCGGCGCTGGAATGGGAAGAAACACTGAACAAACGCCGCGCGATGTTCCGCGCGGTGGCCTTGGCGGAGCACGGGAGCGACTGACTTCGGCGCGGCTCAGGGGTTCATTCGGCGACTGCGACTAAAGTCCTTATTAGTTATATGGTAATGGCTATTGGCTAGCCATATAGTCGTGGAAGCCGAGCAGGATCGCTCGGCGATCCAACTCCAGCCAATTCGAGCCAGCCATGTCGCAACTGCCGAGTCCCCGCTCATCCTCCGTTCGTCAGTCCTGGCCGTTGGCGTCATCGCTGGTGATTGCCCTCGCTGCGCTGCTGATGTTGGTCTGGCTGTTATCGAGTCTGGCGGATCTCAACGGCAGCCCGGTGTGGTTTCCGTTACCGCTGCACATCGCTGTCGAAACCTTCTCGATCGTTGTTGCCGCGTTGGTGTTCGCGGTGGCCTGGCACAGCCAGCAGCCAGTGCATCGATCGAATCCGCTGCTCGCCTGTGCGTTTCTGGCCATCGCGCTGTTGGATCTGGCGCATATGCTGTCCTACCGGGGTATGCCCGTTTGGGTGACACCCGCTTCGGCGGAAAAGGCGATCGCCTTCTGGCTGGTTTCCCGCGTCTTGCTCGCCTTCACCCTGCTCGCCGTGGCGTGCCGCCTGTGCCATCGAAGCATTCCACTGCCGCGGCACCTGCTGTTGGCATCGTCGCTGGGCCTGGTCGCCCTGGTTGTTTATCTGCAGCTGTTTCAGCCGCAGCTGTGGCCGCGAACCTTTGTCGAAGGGGAGGGGCTGACCCGCTTCAAGGTCCAGATGGAATGGTTGATCATCAGCCTCTTCGCGCTGGCGGCATGGGTGTTCTGGCGGGCTCGCGAGGTTGAAGACGGTGGCTATTTTGATGGAATGCTGGCCGCGACACTGGTCTCGATACTCGCCGAACTGTGCTTTACCGCCTACTCCAGCGTAAACAGCTTCTACAGCTTGCTCGGGCATCTGTACAAGATCGTCTCCTACGGCTTCATCTATCAGGTGGTGTTCGTTTCGAGTGTGCGGGCGCCGTATGAGCGGTTGGCGATCGAAATGAGCGAGCGGATCGCTGCGCAACAGCGCATTGACTATATGGCCCACTTCGACAGCCTGACGGGGTTGCCCAACTTGTCCCAGCTGGAGGACCGGACCCGTCAGGCGATGGCCAGCGCCCTGAAACTCAAGGGAGCAGTTGCGGTGCTGTATGTCGATCTTGATCATTTCAAGATGGTCAATGACTCGTTCGGGCGCAGCTTCGGTGACCAGCTGCTATGCACAACCGCAGTAAGGCTGCAGCAGGCATTGCCAGACAGCGCCATGCTCGCACGTGCCAGCGGCGACGAGTTCGTCGTGTTATTGGCGGACCTGAAGAATGCCGAGGGTGCGTCGACTGTGATCCAGCTTGTCCTCGACGAATTGGCCGAACCCTTCATGGTTGAGCGTCAGCAGATCGTGGTGTCGATTTCCATTGGCGTCGCGGTCGGCCCGAACGATGGCATGGACTTTTCCTGCCTCCTGCGCAACGCAGAAATGGCTATGTACAAAGCCAAGGAAGCTGGGCGTCGGACCTGGTGCTACTACAACGCTGCCCTGGATACTGAGATGCGTGGGCGGCTGTACCTGATCAACGGCCTGCGGCTTGCTATCGAGCGAGAGGAGTTTTTTCTGGAGTACCAGCTGCAGCTGGACCTCGCCAGTGGCAGGGTAGTGGGCGCTGAAGCCTTGTTGCGCTGGCAGCATCCGCAGTGGGGGTTGGTCGCCCCCGGGCAGTTCATTCCTGCAGCGGAACAGAGTGGTCTGATCGTCGATATCGGCGAGTGGATCATTCTTGAGGCGTGCCGACAGGCAGCACGGTGGCAGGCTGAAAAGCTGGACATCCCGCGTGTCGCTGTGAACGTCGCGGCGATACAACTGCACCAGGGCTCGCTGGAACAGACTGTAGCCGCTGCCTTGGCGCAGACCGGTCTGCCGGCTTCGGCGCTGGAGCTTGAGCTGACCGAGTCCAGCCTCGTCGACAACACTGAGCAGGTGATGATTGCGCTGGCAGGTCTGAAGGCTCTGGGAGTTACGCTGTCTATCGATGATTTCGGCACCGGGTATTCATGTCTGGCGTATCTTCGGCGGTTGTCGGTGGACACCTTGAAGATTGATCGCTCCTTTGTCAGCGATCTACCCAACGAAGACGGCCATGCCATCGTCGCCGCTATCATCCACATGGCCGGGTCGCTCGGGCTGAACACGCTGGCAGAGGGGGTCGAGGACGAGGCCACTGCTGCGGAGCTGCTTCGACTTGGCTGCCGGCAAGCGCAGGGTTTTTTTTACGCTCGGCCGGTTCCGGCATCCGCACTACCCGCCGCTATCGCTTCGCTGCCGGTATAGGGCGCCCGGCTTGGCTGTAGCGGGCAAGCGATGCTCTGGTATAGTCCGGTTGAAATCGTGGCCTGGCATGGGCTACTTTGCGCTGTCAGCTCTGCGAGACCTTTTCCGTGAAATTCAGCAGCACCCTCCTGATGCGTCTGTTCAAGGCCCATGCCCGCTGGCGTTGGCGCGCCTGATCCTCGTTGCTGGCCCCGTGCCGGAATACCCCGTTCACACCTGTATTGCCGATCGTTCTGCCGAGTCGCTATCGCGCCGGTTCGGACCGTCATGGCAGGTGGTGGATCAGCCTCAAGCCCTAGGGTGACGCAAATGCTGCTAATGCTCGACAACTACGATTAGCATCCATCAAGCTCCACCGTGTTCCATGGAGAAAGTGTAAGTTGTTGATTTGTATTGATGTGACTTCCTTGATGGTCTGGTGAAGGCTAGACCAATCTGCTGCAAGTGTGTATATTTCTGTGTATATAGGACCTCAAGAGAGGTGATATACACACATGGCCATGAACCTGCTCTCGGCCAGGAAGGTCGAGACCATTCCTTCCCAAAAAGAACCGTACTGGCTCAAGGACGGGGGTAGTCTATTTCTGTACGTCACGCCCAGCGGAAGCAAGTTGTGGCGCTACCGCTATCGGCTTGGCGGAAAGCCTGCCATCTACGCGATCGGCAAGTACCCCCAGGTCTCACTGGAGGCGGCGCGGACCGAGCGGGATCGCGCGCGGGAACTCGTCAAGAAGGGCGTACACCCCGTGGTGGAGAAGAGAGTCAACATCTCCACTCAGCTTGAAAAGAACGAGAACACCTTTGAGCCAGTGGCTCGCAGATGGATGGCGAGCAACGTGCAGTGGAGCGAGGGTTACGCCGATCAAGTCAAGCGCACTTTGGAGAACGATGTTTTTCCCAAAGTGGGCAAGCTGCCGGTCAGCTCAATCCGGACTGCTCACCTGCGCCCCGTCATTAAGGATGTTGCGGAGCGCGGCGCTCCCACCGTTGCGATCCTGATCAGGCAATTGTGCAGCCAAATCTTCGCATACGCGGCGGGTGAAGAGCTTTGCGACAGTGATCCGACGGCGCTGCTGAAACGGTCGGTCAAGCGCCCCCGAGTTCGACACCATCCACCGCTACCGTGGCAAGAGATCCCGAAGTTCTTGAGCCGTGTGGATGATGCAGGTTACCGGGTCACTGTCATTGCACTGCGATTGATGGCCCTCACTTATGTCCGCACGGCCGAACTGCGCAAGGCGCACTGGTCCGAGTTCGATCTGGACAGTGCGATGTGGACGGTTCCTGCGGGGCGCATGAAGATGCGCGACCCTCACATCGTTCCGCTCTCGAAGCAGGCCATCGTGCTGTTGAAAGAACTGCACACGCTGACAGGCGGAGGGAAGGTGCTGTTTCCCGGCTTCAGGAAGCCGGGAACGGTTATGTCGGCTACGACGCTCAACAAGGTGTTGGAGCGCATGGGCTACGGTGGACAGTTTTCTTCGCACGGCTTCCGCTCAACAGCGACCACGCTGCTCGGCTTGTTGAGCTACCCAGAGAACCGGGTTGATCTGCAACTGGCCCACTCGAAGCGGAAGAAAGATTCGTCGCGCGCACCCTACGACCACACCAAGTACATCGCATCGCGGAAGATCATCATGCAGGATTGGGCGGACATCCTCGATGCGATGGCTCGTGGCGATTCGATGAACGAGGTCATGGCAACCTTCGGGCCGCTGTCGAAACGGCGCAGGGCCTTGCTGCGGGTCATCGAGCGGGAGTGAGGCGCGTGCCGGGCTGAGAGGCTGCTCAGGACATTGAGCGGGCGCGTCGAAGAAAGCCCTCTTGAGGCTCCGTCAGGGCAACGTCGGGTCTAATCAGGTAGGCGGTCACGATCATCGGTGCGCTCGCCAGCGGCCGCAGGGCGATGCCCTGGCATCGATACCCGGCAAGTCTCGTGGATGGGGCCACGGCGATTCCGTACCCCGCTGCGACCAGCGTCATGGCGACCTCGAACGTACTGACGGCTGCTTCGCGGTCCCGCAATTCGTTCTCGAATGCGCTCTGTGCGAGCGTGCGCCACGACTCTTCGGCCGTTGATCGCGCGTAGATCAGCGGCTGTTTGAGCGCTTCCTGGCAGGGTACTTCTCGGTAGGCCAGCAAGTGGGATCGCTTTGCCACAGCGACGGCCAGGGTGTCGTGCCACAGCGGTTCGCAGAGCCAGCCAGGCCACTCCCGATGGGTGGCGGACAACGCGAAGTCGAAGCCGTCACCAGGTCGTTCCTGTTGTTGTCCGGTGGCCGCTGTGTCGATCAGAACTGCCAGGGTTTCAGGTTCTTCGGCGCGCTGTATGGCGAGCACGTCGGCGAGTTGGGGAGGAACCCAATCGCCGAGGACTGCCAGGCGGATTTCAGTGGAGACGTCGATCGATCTCACGTGCAACTTCCGAAGGCGCTAAAGCATGGAAACTTAATCGAATGAGTTAAGTTTAACGTGGTTTATATCGTGGCCCTGATCGACGCTTTTGGCAATGCAAAAGCGATCGATTCAACGCGGCCGACCAGCCGGGACAACAACATACGAAGCGGAACCAGCGATCGCGTTTGGGGCAGTGGTGCGGGAGGAAAGAACGGACCAGGGGATCGCGCAGGAAACGCTGGCCCACCTGGCCGGAATCGAGCGGTCGCACATGGGCAAGATCGAGCGGGGCGAGCACATTCCCACGCTTCCTCTGATCCTCAAGATCGCCCGCGCCCTGAAGTGCAGCTCTGCCCACCTGATGGCTGCGATGGAGGCCAAGCTGGCCGAATCGGACCCGCCCAAGCGCGGCAACTGAGGGCGCCGGCGTCGCATCCTATTCCTGCTCGTCATCGTTCTTGGCATGAAACGCCGAGTCGTCACGCTGTGCCTCGGCGTTGGCGAGGCGCAGGTAAGGATTGTTCGGGGGTATCTCATGGAACAGCGTATCGGGGCTGGTCAGCAGGTATCCGTGCAGCCGCCTGGACTTGCGAGGCCCCGTCACTTCGCAATTCCAGATGTTCAGCCCGCTGGCCTGTTTGCGGTGCAGGCCCAGCTTCTCGAACCGCTTTTGTACCCACTGCCATTCCGGTAGCTTGTCCTGCTTGGCCAGGGCGGTGATCTGCGGGTGCTCCTGCGCGTAGCGCTGGAACACGCCGGGACTCACGAGATACGCCGTGTCGGCCACGGTATGTACCAGCGCCTTGGCGTCGTTGATGATGAGCTTGCGCGTCTGGATGCTCTGACGCAGCCACGCGAGAAAATGAGCACCGGATGGATCGGCGTCGCCTTGGTGTACTGCCTGGACCGGCGTGGTGTCGGCGGGCTTATGGTCCGGCAACGGCGCGGGCTTCTCAGCGAGGGGCTGAAGCGGCATGGCCGTAGCAGTGGACGCGGGAGACGAATCGAGCAGTTCCAGCAGCTCCTCGACGCTGCTGTCGGCAGTCGTTGATGTGGTGGACTCGGTAGTCACCGGGGCGGATTCCCCTGTTTCCACGTCGATGGCCTCGGGTGCGGGTGTCTGTGCCGCCGACCCTTCCGGCTCCACCTGTACGGTGCCCGCGAAGGCTGCCGGCCGGTCGGACGCTTCCCAAATCATCGCCGGGGACAGTTTCAGAAAGGTGAAGCTGTGCGACCAGCCGGCATCGCTCGCGACCGTGGCTTTCCAGATCGCCTTACCGTCCGGCGTGGCCAGGGCGATGCCATGGTCCTGAAGCACGTTGAACACTGCCGTGTTGCTGGCCGGGATGCCATCGATGCCCTGCGATAGCAGATGCGCCCGCAGCTTGTCGGAGACGGTCTTGCTCACCAGCCAGAGCGCGTCCTGGGTCAGCCAGCCGTCCGAAGCCTGGGGCTGGTTCAGCTTGAACTCCTCTTTTAGCAAATAGCGCAGGCCGTCGAGCAGCTTGCGTTGTAGCGCGTGCCTGGGTGCGGCCAGCGCCTTGTTCGGGTCGCCGCCAAGTTCCTGAGCGACGGAGGCTTGGTCGGCCTGCACGACCAGTTCGCCAAGGGTGCCGGCGTGCTCGTACTGGCCGGCCAGGACGTACAGCAGGGAAGCCCACAGATCGGAGAAGCCGTTGAGCCAGTCGAGAATCTCGCGGTCCAGCAGCCGGGTGTACAGCAGTCCGGTGGCGGCACCGTGCAGCCGATACTCGCGATCCTTGCGGTAGCGGAAGCGATACGGCCGCTGCAACGGGCCATGCCAGGGATGCCAGAGAGTGCCATCGGCATATTCGACATGCAGATCGACGGCGATCTTGCCGATGTCGTGCAGCAGGGCCGCGTAAGCGGTGCCCGCAGTCCAGGCCTCGGCCTGGGCCGCCTGCGCTTCCGGCGTGACCCCGGCGGGCAGCAGATGCGACTGTCGCAGCTTCAATGCGTAGGCCACGATCTCCAGGCCGTGATCCAGCATGCCGCCCGGATAGGCGTGATGGTGACTCTCGGAGGCGGGGAACTGTTGCACCAGCTCGGCGTAGCGCTCCAGGGGTGTCAGGTACAGCGTGGCGAATTGCTTGCGCGACAGCGAGGTCCGTTGCCAGATGTGTTCCAGCAGCTTCCGCCGGCGTGGCGTCGCCAGCAGCGAGGCGGCCGACTCCGGCCGGGTCAGCCCTTGGGGCATCGCTATGGAGGCGGTGGACGGTGTGCCGGCGGTTGGCACCCTTTTGCGTTGGAACAGCGAGAACATGACGACACCCAAGTGACGGACTGGCGGGAGAGCCTTTTTGGCCTTTTCAAGGTAGGGCCTTTCCCCTTGACCCCATTCCCTTGCCCCTTCCCAGCCCTTTGGCCTTTATGGAAGCCTTTGGGTATATGGCCGTTACCTCGTGGGCGCCACGATCAATGCGGTATGGGGCAATCCCGGCAAGCGGGGAACGCTGTTGAAGCGTTGTCAGGCTTGACCCAGGCCGGCGTCGAGTGCATCGGCTTGGGCTGCGAAGTCTTCCGGGCGACGCTTGCGGAAAGTTTCCAGGTTGCTGAGTTTCCAGCGCAGCGCCGGCAATTGCGCGGCGTGCTGGCATTGCAGCAGGGACCAATCGGGCTGCGCGCGCGTCAACCCGCTCAGGAATCGCTTGTGCTGCGCGCTCAACCGCCCAGGCAATTCGTGCCGCAACCGGGCGCGGGCTTCCAGCAGCGTCTCCAGGGAGCAGTCCACTTCGGTCATGCCGACAAAGGCCCGCTCGTACTCGCCAGCGATGTTCTTGTCGTTGCCGAACAGCACCTCATGGGTCGGTCGGTTGTGCCCCGCCAGGTAGACCACGAAGCATTCGACCATGCCGTCGCTGATGCCGCCCGATTCGTAGAGCTGCCACACGTCGAACAGGTCACGCGGATGCTGCCGGTCCAGCGCGGCCACCAGCTTGCCGGCGTACAACTCGTCCGGCGCCAGGATCGGCACCTCCAGTTCGACGCCGAACAGGTCGCTGGTCTTGGCGCTCAACGAGCGTCGTTCGGCGGGCAGCACGGTGCCGCGAAACACCACGTTGACCTCGATCTTCACCTGGCTGCTCTCGTTCTCGACGATCAGCTTGGTATCCCCCAGATCCTTGCTGCGGACCAGGCGTGTCTGTACGCCGAGCGACGCAACGCGCGTGGCGATGGCGGCCAACTCCTGGTTGATCGCCTGTAGCGCGGTGTCGCGCGGCACCTGCCACGGGAGATACACCACGTCGATGTCCACGGACAGGCGAGGCATGTCCTGCACGACGAGATTGATCGCCGTGCCGCCTTTCATCGCAAAGATGTCGTTGGCGAACACGTCGGGCACGATGGCCAGCAGCAGGCGAACAGTGTCCGCGTAGGTCTTATCCATGAGGTCTCAGACTCAACAGGCTACCGTCATCGAGTCGGCCCATCCAGCGCGCGGCGCTGCCGGTGCGGACCGGGTACTGTTCCAGCAGGGCATCGACCTCCACCAACCCCGTCTCGCGCGCCCAGGTGAGAAACAGGCGCACGGCTTTCACACTGGTGCAGCAGGACAGCAGTTGCCCGAGCAACTCCTTGCGGGGTGAGCGCAGCCCATCGAAGAGATTGCGTGCTTCTTCGAGGCTTTGCTTGACGCCGACCTCGTACAGCAGTTCCAGCACGGCGCGCTCGGGAACCGCCACCCGCAGGAGGTCGGGCAGGCCCGGCGGCGTGATCAGGGTCTTGTTGGCCAGTGGCGTGTCCGGCCAATCGAACAGACGAGCATGGACATAGCGGGCCGGAAATCGTGAGGTGAACCATCGCGGCAACGTGAAGCGGCTATCGCCCCACAGCACCAGGGTGTCCCGGCTGCCCAGGTTGTGCTGCACGCCTTGCAGGGCCAGGGCGCTCTTGCCGCCGACATGCAGGCCGGGCACGCGCTGTTGCAGGAACTTCAGGGCACCGTAGACCCCGAAGTCATCGTTCGGAAAGGCATAGACGCCCTGAGCCAGGCGCACGAGCCAACCCCCATCGGCGTAGTGGGCGGCGAGTTGGGGCGACACCCCGAACTGGTTCAGGGTGGCAAGGTCGAACGGCGCCCCACGCGGTAGTTCCGCCTGCAGACGCTTGATTACCTGATGTCTAGGATTTCCGTTCATGTACGAAAAATAGCACAGAATCCAATCAATCAGAAGCGCTCCGCACGGAAAACGCATTGAAAATACCATCATGTTTTATTTCTGTAGCAATATCTAATCAAAGCGATGAGCTACTGCTTGACCTTCCCAGCCGTGTATAGGGCAACCGTGGGTATCCAGCCACAGACAAACGGGTTCTGGCCCATGCCGCTTTGAAAGCGGAAGGCAGTCTGTGTCCTGCTTACGATGAGCCTTTCCGCAGTGGGATGGAGCACAGCTTATGCAGCACGACGCACCAAAGGATTCCTGGATTGACATGGTAAGGAAATTTCCTTACCATCGAGGCATGAGGATCAAAGACAGGAGCCCAACCATGCCCGGCATCCACGAACTCGCCACACTCACGTCCAAGGGACAGATCACGTTGCCCAAGTCCATCCGGCAGGCGCTGGGTGTGACCACCGGCGGCAAGGTGGCCTTCGAGCTGCGCGGCGGCGAAGTCGTCGTCACCCGCGCCGAGGCCGAGCACGAAGACCCGGCGGTCAGCGCCTTCCTGGGCCTGCTGGAAGCGGACATCCGCAGCGGCAGGAACGTCGGAGCGCTGCCGGTGGAACTCGCCCAGGCCATGCTCGCCAACATGGGCCACGCCTCAGACCTCGATGAAGACATCGAGGGAGAAGTGGCACTTTGATGCAGCGCCACGGATGGGTGCTGCTGTTCCATGAGTGCATCGTGGAGCAGCTTCAGAAGCTGCACGCGGCGGCCGGACGCGCCGAGCGCAACGATCCGAAGGGCTTTGAGCGCAACGCCAACGTCAAGCTGTTTCGTGCGTTGAGCCAGTTGATCCTGGAGACGGTGCCGAGCGATCCGGCACGGGACGAATACCGCCAGGGTAATACCCTTGGGCCAGCCTATCGGCACTGGCGGCGCGCGAAGGTCGGACGGCGGTTTCGCTTGTTCTTTCGCTACGACTCCAAGGCGAAGACCATCGTGTTCGCCTGGGTCAACGATGAGCAGACGCTGCGGTCGGCGGGCAGCAAGTCCGACCCCTACGCCATGTTCGAGAAGATGCTCGAACGAGGGAATCCGCCGGACGATTGGGACAGCCTGGTTGCCGCGAGCAGGTCTGATTGGTCCACACAGGAGAAGCGATAAATCCTCCGCATGAGGTAACAGTGATGAACGCGACGCCCCGTACCACAAAAGCAGAACGCGCCGGCAGATGGCTCGGCCGTGCGTGGCGTGGCCTTGCACGGCAAGAGGCCCGTGCCATCCAATGGCTGGGGGGCAAGGGACTGCCGGCCGGCGTAGCACGGCTGCTGTTCTGGATCGTGAAACTCGTCGTGTTCGGCGTGCTGCTGTACGCAGCGTTCTGGCTGGCCCTGCTGATCGCGTTCGCGCTGATCGCAGCCTGGCTTGTGCGCAACGCCGACCTGGATGAAGAGAAGCAGCCTGAACTCAGGGACGGTCATTCGGGTGCCGGCGTCTACGACAAGGACGACTGGCGCATCGACCTGGGCGATCCCGACGACCCGTAGCTGTTCCAGCAGACCGGGAACGACTCCTTACTTCGCAGCGCCTTTCGTCGCCGCCGCCATGGCGAGGCGCGAGCCGCTACCGCCCGCCGACTTCGCATCCGTCGTGCCAGTGATGAACCCGCCGAGAATGTTCCCCGTCCTGACCCCGGCCCACGTCAATGCAACGACCCAGAAGCCTGGCAGGATGATGAACATCGTCGCCATCACGAAATTCAGCAGCATGTCTCCGAAGGCGTTGTTCAAACCCATCAGCGGATTGAAGTTGCTGTGCGGCGAGTGCCAGCCGTAGAGCGCGTTCAAGATCGTGGAATCGATCCAGCGTGCGAGCTGGAACCAGAAATCGACGAAGAACAGCGAGAACTGCACGGCAGTCACCGTGACCACCGTTCGCAAGTCGTAGGTGCCGAAGATCAGCACCAGCGGAATGCAGATGACCATCGCCATCTTCAGGAACGACAGGATCATGGGCAACGCCTGACGCACCACATCCATGGCCGGAAACATTCCGAGTGATCCTACCGTCAGCCCCACATCCGATACGACGCGGGTGGCGACGTTGGGGAGCGTCATACCGATCTGACCACCGTAGTCGGTGTAGACGTGCCCCTGGTTCATGACTTGTTGCCGTGGTGAAGCGATGGCACGGATCACGGCATCGTCGGCCTGGGTCTGGCTCAGGAAACCGGCCCATTGGCCGAGCCGGGACAGCAGGCCCGGATCAACCTGGGCTAACAGACGATCGCGCAGCCCGTCGCCGCTGTCCGCCCACCACTGCCGACAGGTCGGATAGCCGCCGCCAGTGGAGACTTCGGCGAGGCCGGCGTCGCGCGTGTCGTCATAGGGCCAGGCGTCGCGTGGTCCGCGCGAGCGATACGTATCGTAGAAGCCGGCCGTGTCCAGGAAGAAGCGCGAACCGATCCAGGTCACGTCGTTCATCTGCTCCTCGCTGAGTGTCGGCCGGCTCATGAACAGCCTGGCGCGGGCCGGCCCGTAGCAGTCGTGCGTGAAGTCGGCGACTTCCTGGGCCAGCACCGGGTCGGCGATGCGCGTGCTGTCGATCTCCATGCGCATCTGCCGCAGGTCCGTGCCGCAGGGGATCGCCGCCACGGCGGCGCCGGTGACGGCCTTGGACAGCGAGTGCATGAAGAACCACCAGACCGGCACATGGGCACTCTGGTTGTTGATCGTCGTGAACGAAGCGGACCAGTTCGTTTCCGAGGGCAGCGGCACATTGACCTGGCATTGGGTCGAGCGCGTGCGATCGAACTGGATGGTGCTCAGGTCAACGGGAATGAAGGGAATGCCGGCGAACATGATGACCACGATCGCCACCCACACGCGGTTCTCGATGCGCATGGACGAGAGCACGCCCTTGTTGCCTTCGTCCGCGCCTTCCGCACGGGCCTTGAGCCATTCCTGCACGACGATGGCGAGGAACGGCAGCGCGAAGATGCCGCTGGCCACCAGCACATTCCAGATGCCGTTGTTGATGATCCAGGCAACCAGTGTCAGGTAATACTCAAGATAGTCCGTGGTGTAGAGGGTCATGGTCGTCGTCCCGCATCGCTACGGTTGTCGCAGCAGCACGCTGATTTCGAGCAGCACGATGGCGGCGACGGCGCCGACCTCCGCGCGCAGCAGGCGCTGATGCGCTTCGCGGGATGTGTCGCGTTCCCGGAGGCGGCGACGCATCCATATCCACCCGTAGGCCGTCGCGCCATACAGGCACAGCCGCCAGACGAGGAAGTAGCCGGCATGCTCGTCCAGCCACCGGCTCCAGGTGTTCGCATCACCGACGAGGCGAATGCCGACCAGGTTGACGACCACGGCGACGAACACGATCAGTGCAATCCAACCCAGCGTGCGTCCGAGTTGCCGGTTGAACAGCCACTTCGGCAGCCCGATCCTCATGGCGGATTGCCGGGGTTCTGCGGTCGCTGGATGGCGTCGAGGCGATCGCGCTCGGTGTCGCCCTGGTAGATGCCGCGCGAGCCGGCGCTGCGCGTACCGTGCCGCTGGATGATCGCCATCGGCGAGTTCGCCGCCAGTTCGCGCCGCAGGTCCAGTTCGGTCTTGAGGTTGTTGATCTCCTGTTCCAGCAGGCTGCTTTCGTGGGCGATGGCGTCCTGCGCGAGTTGGTTGGCCGCGACGTTGGGTTCCTTGCGGCCGGCCAGCAGCGTCCGCTGCAACAGCAGGGCCTTCTCCAGCACGCTGGCCAACGCAACTTCGGAGGCCAGGCGCCGCGCGAGCACATCCTGGTCCGGTTCGTCGCGCAGCGCCTCGATGACGCCGCGCGTAATCGGCAGTGAAGTGCTGCCGGCCGCTTCCAGGTTCTCGAACGTGGTCGCGCTGGCACCCGTCACCAGATCCCGCAGCGCCTCCAGCCTGGTCTCGTACTCTTCCTGAATCAGGGGCGTCAGGCCGACGCCGGCGGTGGCCTGGGTCTTGAGGCAGCCATCGCAGGTCCGATGCTCTTGCTCACCCAGCACGCGGGTTGCCCAATCGGTGGCGGCTTCGGGAGAAGGCCAGGTCTGGCAGCTCAGGCGATTACCGCAGGTGATGCTGTCGATCGGCGAGGTATCGGTCGCTCCGCGGCCGTTGAGCAGGTTGTAGCCGGCGCGGGTCACGTCGCTGACCACGCGGATGGGATTCTGTCCGGCGCCGCCGGCATTGCCGCCGCCGACCCAGGGCACACCGTCGTTGCCGCGACTGGTCTCGGCCTGTTCGATCGCCGATACGGCGTCGGTGCTGGCCACGGCCTGCTTGAGCGCCATGCCCTCGGCCAACTGGTCCCAGCCGAGTTGGCCACCCGCTGCGTCGGCCATGCGATTGGCGATCGCGCGGCAAGTGAGTTTGCTGCGGTCGAAATCGAGCCGTGCCTGCAAGATGCCGTTGGTCAGCAGGTTGTACAGACCGGGATCGGCGCGCTGGATGATGAGCGCCGGCAGCGACGCCACGGCCGCCGTGGCGTTCTGGATCACCTGGCTCATGATGGTCTGGAAGCCGTTGGTGATGCCGTTGAGCTGGTTCTGCAGCGTGGTGGTGATGCTCATGTCGCCGCAGATCAGGTTGCTGTTCCAGCCGATACCGACACCGAGGTGCTGCATCTGGCCGACCGGCCCCATCGACACCGCCCGGCCGCCACCGATGCTGTACAGCACGTCATCGCCGATGACGCTGCCGCGATGATGCACGCCGTAGTCATTGACGCTGGTCTGTGCCCACAGCGGGTTGCTCATCGCGGCCAGAATGCCGGCAAACAGGATGCTGCGCGCCAGCCGCGTCATGGTGAAAGGATGTGAATGCGAGGACATGCTCATGGGCCGCACCTCAGTTGAAATCCGTGCTGCCCAGAAACACCTGCCCGCGCCGCTGACAGCAGGAGTACGGGCGCCACAGCGCCCAGGCATAGTCGCCTTGCTGCGCCTGGATGCGGACGTTGTTGTGCGGGAAGACCGCGCAGGAGGATGACAGCCGAGGCGTCAATTCCTGCCACTTTCCCGTGGAGGCATCGCTTTCCACCAAGGCACCTGCGGGCCAGTAGCCCGCGCTCGCATTGGCAAGCAGCGGCTGATAGACATGGACCTGCCCACGCCGGGTCACGATGTCGCCGGCACGCTGCGCGACGACGGCAGCCGCCTTGTAGTCGTCCACATGATGCAGGAGCCCACCGCGTGGATAGACGTTGCCCCACAGGTTCAGGCCGGTGCGCGTGCCGATCTCGCGCATCCCAGGGATCAGCGCCTCGGGATAGACGGATTCGGGGATGTTGTAGCGCCAGGCCACGGTATCGAGCGTGCTCAGCAGGTACGGCATGAACGCCGTGCCCGCACCGGCGCAGGAGTAACCCAACTGGCTGACTAACTCGCTGAAGATGGTAGCGCCTGGATGCCCGATCACGTCGGCGTTCTTGAACTTCGCCAGGTTGTTCTCGTGTTCTTCGTTCGTCGTGCCGTCACCCCCACCTTGAGCGGTGGGATTCGGCATGCTCATCGCGCGCACTTCCAGCCAGGGGTTCTCCCCGGTGTTCGAGTAGCTCGACACGACGGCATCGGGAACGTAGTGCTGTACCTTGACCGAGGTGCGCACCGTACAGCCGGTGAGCGTGCAGTACAGCCAATAGCAAATGCCCTGCACGCGATACGACAGGCAATCGGGCGACAGCACCGAGCCGGTGATGGTGGCGGTGTTGAGCGCGAAGGCGGAAGCGGCGGTACCCAGCAGGACGGACGCCATGCCGGTGCGCCATGCGCGGCGGGATAGCTTCATGGCTGCATCCTCCGGTATTCCTCGATGCGCGCCAGCGCGCGGGGCACGTCGGTTTCGCCGTAGACGACGTAGCGCCGATCGACGACCACGGCGGGAATCTTGGTGACGCCCAGGCTCCAGGCGTCGGTTAAGCCCTGGTAGGCGTTGGCCAGGCGGCGTTGGAGCGGCGTGCCGCCATCCTGCAATCGTTGCCGGACGATGGCGGCCGCCTGTGCCGGATCGGCGGGAAGGTTAGCGGCCAGCTCCGCTTCGATGCGGGCAGGCGCGTCCAACTCGACAACGTAGACGCCGGAGAGAGCCTCTACGGCGTGATGCCGGTCGGTGAATACCCGGACGTCCGCCGCTGCGGCGTGGGCCATCGCGGCTGCGGCCATTGCCAGCATGCACGAAGCCAGCGTTGGGCGGCAGCGCAGCCGGTGTCGTTGTGTCTCGACGTGTTCAGAGTGTGGGTACATGGGGTGGCTCCCATTGGGTCGATACTCGCGCTAGTCGATCCCATCGGGCAGATGGACACCATCAAGAAAGGGAACTGTCCCGCGACCGCTTTCATCCGACCCGAACACGAAAAAAGAGGCGCCTGGTGGGGCGCCTCAAGGACTACAGCAAGCCGGCTTCCGCGAAGGAAAAAGGCGTTCCTTCACCGACGATGAAATGGTCCAGAACACGAACGTCCACCAATTCGAGAACCGATTTCAATCGGGTCGTGATTGCCTTGTCGGCATGGCTCGGCTCGGTCACGCCCGAAGGGTGATTGTGGGCAAAGATGACCGCGCTGCAATTGTGCTCGATCGCCCGCTTGAGGACCGCGCGGGGATACACACTGGCGCCATCGATGGTGCCGTGGAACATCGGCTCGAAAGCGATCACGCGGTGCTGCGAGTCGAGAAACACGACGGCAAAGACTTCCAGTGCTTCGCTGGCGAGTTTCAGCCATAGATATTCTCGCACGCTGGCCGGGCTGGTTAGCTCGGCACCGTGTTTGAATAGACGTTCCTCCAGCACACCGATGGCTTGCCGGATCAACGGATCTTCGTGGATGCTCGCGTACCGGACGAGCGCTGATGATGCACCGTCGGCGACGGTATCGGACGGATTCATGGGAACCTCCTTGATAGATGAAACGGGGGTTCCCGTCCCCGTGTGGGGGTGAGACCCCCGTGGGACGTGATGATGAAAGCCCGGAATCGGGCCTGGATGATTGGCATCCTCCATCGAAGACGACGGACGTTCGCGCGTGGGATGCGGTGCGAACTGGAACGATCAACGCGGTCGGAACCGCGCCGCAGCCTTGAAGATCGCGGCTACCTGGGCATGTCGCTGACGTTGTCAGCAGGCATCTCGGGTATCTCGGGCAAGGTTTCGGTCATCGCCGGCTCATCGCCCGATGACGTCAGCAGATCAATGGCCGACAGCAAGGCATCGCCTTCGACGGCACCCGGCAGCAGCAATGCCTGGCCGGTGCGGTTGTCGATTACGCGCAGCATCGGGGTCGCGGTGATGCCGGCCAGCGCGGCTTCCTCGGCCTGTGCCCGGATCACGGCGTCGGGCCGTGCGCTGGCCAGGCACTCGTGCAGCTCGGGCGTCGCGCCGGACGGCTGGATGCCGGGCGGCAGGCCCCGACCGCTGCCGTGGGTATGCTGGTAAATCCAGGCGACGGTGTTCCAGAACGCTTCCCGCCCGCCGGTTTCCCCCGCGCATTCCGCCAGGCGTGCCGATTGCGTGGCGGCTGGTTCGTGCATCGGCAGCGGCAGATGGTGCCATTGCCAGTTCACGTCGGGATTGGCGTCGATCCAGCGCTTCAGCACAGGAAAGTAGGCTTGGCAGTACGGGCATTCCAGATCGGCGTACTCGATCAGCGTGAACCGCGCGTCGATGCGACCGTAGCGCCACGGCGGGCCTGCCGACGCGGCAGCCTCGGCGGATGCCGGATCTCCAGTGTGTGGGCTGCGTCCAAGCGACCAGGCCAGCAGCACGAGCAGCACCGCGATCCCGGCCAGCATCGGTCCCAGGTAACGTCGTGGCGTGTGGGTAAGAAGGCTTGGCGCGCGCATGATCTTTCCGCCTCAACCGAGGGCGTCGAGCGGCAATGGCTCGATGCCGCGAGCCCGGTCGATTTTCTCCGCGACCTTGAAGGCGGCCTCAAGCTCCCCGATGCCGTATTGCCGCATCAACTGATAGCGCTCGGCCTTCTCCTCGGGCTCAGTCATCGCCATGGCCAGGTAGAGACTCGACGGCACGGCGCGGAACAGGACTTCCATCGACTTCGACAGGATCACGCCTTCGCTGAATTTGCCGGACTCCTTGCGCGCCGACAGCATCAGCGCCTTCTGCGCCGGATTGAGTTCGCGGAAGCGCGCGACCTTCTCCACTTCGTCGGGCGGCATCGACAGGCAGATCCACCACTCGATCATCGACAGCATCGGTTCAGCGGCCTTGGGCAGATCGTCCAGGTTCTGCGTTGCCAGCCAGAACCAGGCGCCGAGCTTGCGCCACATCTTGGTGATCTTGACGACGTAAGGGGCAAGCAATGGATTGCGGGTGATGATGTGACCCTCGTCGGTGACGTTGACGATGGGGCGCCCCAGGAATTGATCCCGCTCGGCGATGTTGTTGACAGTGTTGATGAGCGAGATGTAGGCGATGGAAAGCTGCGCGTTGTAGCCCTCGCGTGCGAAGGTCGCCAGATCGACGATGGTGATGTCGGCCTCCGGCCATGGCGTGCCGGGACGATTGAACATTTCGCCATCCAGTCCCTGGCAGAACATATCCATCGCGTCCGCCATTTCCAGCAGGCGAGCGCGCCGGGCTTCGGGCAGCGCGGAATCGCTGGCGCGCTCGCGCAGGGCGTTGCGCACGTCCTCGGTCAGCACCGTGCGCTTCTCCGGCGCACAGCGATGCGCCGCGTCGAGAATGCACTGGCGAATCAGGCTGCGATCGGCGCGGGTCATGCGCGCCTCTTCCTTGTCCTCGCCGCCGGTAATCATCAGGCGGGCGGTGATCTCCAGCTCGCCGAGCACGTCGCGCTGTTCATCGCTTTCGCCCGATGCGTCTTCGGGTTCCTGTTCCTCGTCCAGGGCATCGGCGTCCAGCGTCCGCACCTGGCTGGGCGTATCCACCAGACGCCACGCATCGGCAAAGGGCGCGAGGCTCACGCCAGCGCCGGGCGCGAGCTTCACCCGATGCACCGTCAGGCCAAGGCGCTGGGCGAATTCGCCAAACAGACCGAAGCTGTTCCCCGCCTCGACGATGAACAGCCGGGGCCGGTAGATCGCGACGAGCTGGTTGAGGATGTTGTTGAGCGTGGCCGATTTGCCCGAGCCGGTCGGGCCGAACAGAAACAGATGGGCATTCATCTGCCGGTCGCGCCGGTTGAGCGGGTCGAAGGCGACGGTGCCGCCACCGCGATTGAAGAAGGTGATGCCGGGATGCCCGGTGCCCTGATTGCGCCCCCACACGGGCGCGAGATTCGCTGCGTGCTGCGCGAACATGAGCTGGGTGTACCACTGGCGTCGATCCCTGGCCGGGTCATAGAGGCAGGGAAGCCAGCGCAGGTAACTGTTGAGCGGCGCGACCTCATCCTCCTCGCGCACGGGCAGGAGGCCGGCGTTGAGCATGACATTGGCGAGTTGCAGGCCGCGCGCATCGAGTTCGGCCATGTCGCGCCCGCGCAGGTAGAAGGCCAGCGCGCCGCGATAGAGCTTGTGCGAACTGCCGATCAGCGAACGTGCCTGCTGCACGTCCTGGCGGGCCTGTTCGGACGCCAGCGTTTCGCCGACCGCTTTCTTGCCCAGGTAGTTCAGATGCGCTTCCAATGCGTCCTGCGGCGTGGCGACGAGGGTGAGACACATCACCGTGTCCTCGGGCATCTGGTCGAACAGCGCGTTGCAGGCATCGCCGCCTTTGCGCGTTTCCCCGGTCAGATGTCCGGTTGCCGGCGGCGCGCGCAGCCGGTCGAGCACCATGACCCGATGCGGCATGTCGTCGAAAAACCAGATGCCGTTCGCCACGTCGGAGCGTGGCTGGCCGAAGAACAGCCGTTGCGAGAAGTCCGTGCCGCTGGCGAGTTCGACGTCGCCTTCGTTCGTTTCTTCGGGGTAGGCGGCCAACTGGTAGAAGCGCTCACGATCGGCAGCCGTCGCGCCCAGCAAGGTCGGGTTCGGGTTGAACCAGCGCAGCAACCAGGCGTGGATGTCCGCCGCGCCCAGGCGCCGCGCCTTGACGCCGGCATTGGCGAGACCGCCGGCCAGCCGGTCGCACACCGTCGCCAGGGCCTGTTCGGGCGACTGGCCGCGACGGTGTGAGGCGCCCGGCGCGCGACGATAGACCACCATGCGTACGCGCCGCGTCTGGCCGCGCCACGGCAGGCGGGTCACGGTGGTGTCGTCGAACAGGCCGCCCGGCTTGGTGATGGCCCGCAGGTGATGCGCGAAGAACCGCAGGTAGAAGTCGCTGAACACGCTGCCCTGCGCGCGCGGCTGGATGTAGTCCCGCAAGACGTTCAGATAACCCGTCCAGTCGGCTTCGTCCTGGGCATAGAGCTGCACCACCCAGGGCTGCTCGTCGAGTTCGTCGAAGCTGTCCTGCAGGGCATTCTCCAGCGCGTCTCGGGCCTGCCACAGCCAATCGCTTTCGCGTCCTTCGGTGCCGATCGGTGTCAGCTCGAAGAACGCCGCCACCGATTCACCGTCCTCCAGCAACAGGCTCTTGGCGTCGGCCAGATATTCCACCCACGGCAACAGGTCCACGAAGGACGGCGCCACGTCGTAGAGGGCCTGTTCATCCGCCTGCGTGGCGGGTCGGTGTTTCGGATCGAGGCGGGTGCCGGGTTCGGGAATGCCATGCGCTTTCAGGTCGGCCACATGGCGTTCCCAGGCGTCGGCCTGCTGTGCCTCGGATTCCTCGGATGCCGACACAGGTTTGCGCGGCCACGGCAGCGACCACGCCATTCAATAGTCCTCCACGCGCTCGCCTGGCAGGGCGTACTGCACGCGCTGATAAAACGGGAACACCGTGCTGTAGCCGGGCACCGGCACCGGATCGGTGCCCGCCAGGTGCGGGAACACGTACATCACCAGGTCCGGGTTGGGGAGGCGGTGGAACTGCCGGTAAATCTCGTTCTGCGCCGTGCGGGTGTAGCGGGTCTGCACGCCGGGCGCGGCCTGCACGTCCGTGTCGGTGAGCGGCCGGCGCAAAGCCTGCCGGGCGTCCAGCAGCTCGTGCGATGCGCGGCCGCCGCCCGCCGGTCCGCCCGTTTCCTGATTCCAGATGTCGAGCATGGTCTGGTCGCCGTGGGTCAGCAGCTTCTCCTTGCTGGTCGCGCAGCCGGCCAGTGCGACGACCGTGAGCACGACGGCGAGCCGTTCAATCCAGATCCGGGACATGGGAACCTCCGAGACGGTGATCGACCCGGCGCCCCTTGGCGTCGTAGTCGATGGTGAGTGGCTGCTCGATATGCACGGCGACCTTGGCGCCCGGCTCGACGTAGACGGCGGCGAATGCCTGGCCGTAGAGCTTGTTCACCCACTGCGACATCTCCTGCACGCCGCCGGCCAGGATGCGGCCCATGGCCTCGTTGGCGGTGATGCCTACCGTTCCGATCGATCCGTCGCTGCCGACGTAGGACACCCGGCCGCTGTCCGAATCGATCAGCGAGGCTGCGCCCGCGCCGGCGGCCGTGATCAGGGCCTGGGTGCCGAGATACTGCTGGGCGTTGCTGCGCCGTTCACCGCTGACACAAGGGATGCCGTAGGGATCGCTGATCCAGCCGAGACCTCCCTGGGTGCCGGTGTCGCTCCGGTTGCTGCTGCTGCGACCGGACTCTTCCGGCAGCGTGCGGATGGTGCCGTCCTCGAACACAAAGGTGATGGAGCGGATTTGCCCGCGCACGCAGGAAAGCGTCCAGTCCCCCGAGGCCGTGCCGCTGACCACGGCGCCGGCCACATCCGGGATGTCGATGCCGTTGGCCGTGAGGTTGTCGGGGCCGATCACGACCTTGAACGGATAGGGATCGTTCACCGTGCCGTCGATGGGCACGCGCCCGATGAGCGCCGTCATCGCGATCGACCCCATCAGGGTCGAGTTCGACGGCACGGTGTAGACCGCCTCAAGCGACGACGTGCCGACGGCACCGCCGGTGGCGCGGCCGAGGGTCTCGGACGCGGCGTCCAGGGTTTCCCCGACCGGGCTGAAATCATTGGGGAAGCTGAAGCCGCTACGACCGCTGCTGCGGCCTTCGGCGGGCCTGGCGTCGTCCGGCTCGATCCAGCGCACGCCGTCGTGGCCGAAGTGCTGGCCGTCGCCGTCCTCCAGCCCGAGACCGATCGGCAGGTCGGTGTGGCCGGCCCTGCCCCCCAGGCCTTCAAACTGGCGTTGCAAGTCCTGCAACAACCCCTGGGCCTGTTGCCGTTCGCTGGCCGTCTGTTCGCGATCCTGACGCAGTTGGGCGCGTTCGGTGTCCAGGACATTCTGGATACGCTGCTCGATCGACCGCTCGCGTTGACGCAGGCGGTCGTTCTCCGCCCGCTGGTTGCGGTTGTCGGACAGCGCGGTCTGCAATTCGGTGCGCAACTGCCGCACCTGGGCCACCAGCGTGGCGACCGTATCGTGCGGCGTGTCGCCTTCGATGCCGAGCGCCCGCATCTCGTCCGCCGTCAGTTGGCCGCCGGCATCGCCGGGGAGCGGTGATGCGCCACGGTCGCCGGAAAACAGCTTGATGCCGACGAACACCAGCAACAGCGCCATCGGCAGCATCAACCACTTGAGCAAACCGTTACTGCGCATCGCCGGCTCCTTCCGCGCTGCCGGCCGCTGCGGAGGCCGGCAAGTTGTGCGCAGCGTCGATGGGACTGATGGCTGGCAGCAGCGATTGCGCCAGGCCGCGGCCGCGCGTCACCAGGTACACCACGCTGGTGTCGCGCGAATCGCCCGCCGGTCCCAGGTCGGGGTGCTGGAACGTCGCGGTGACGAAATCGCCCTGCAAGGCGCGCGGGTCCAGGTCGATCCACCGGGCGGACGTGTTGGTCAGCCGGATCGCCGTCACCCATTGATCTTCCAGCCGCCACGCGGCCAGCGCCCTGGCGCGCACCGGCAGCGTCGGCAGCAGTGTGCCGAGCGCCAGGTCGCGGCGCAGGTTCACGCGCACGACGCCGTTCACCGGCTCCACCGTGCGCAGGGGCGCGTACAGGCTCTGCGCGGCGTAGCGCGTCAGCACCACGGGAACCGGCGTCTCCCGTGCGGGGAGCCGCGCCGCATCGGCGGCCGGCTGTTGGCCGGTGTCACCGTAGCGCTTCGCGTGCGATTCGCCTTCGATGATGCGCACGGGTTCCAGCGGCGCCTCGCCAGGCTCGGCGGCAATGTCGAGCAGAATCAGGATGCCCGTGTTGGCATCCTGCAATTGCAGGCGGGTCGGCTCGATCGGTTCGCTGGCAAGCAGGTAGAGGACGCCACCGGCGCTTTGCACACGCAGGCGGTCGCCCAGCGAGGCGGGCACGCCGACACGCACATTGCGGTCGATGAAGATCACGCGCTCGTGGCCGACCACGAGAGGCACGGCCAGCGGCAACCGCTCCCAGCGCAGAATCTCCAGCGCCAGAGCGCTCGGGATCAGGCCCAAGGTCAAGGTGGCGGTTGCCAGGAAGTTAAGAACAAGACGTTTCATCGCGGGACTCCCTACGGACCGCCAGGACCATCGACGGCGGAGGCGGCTGCCGCCTGCGGCGCGATGCGTTGCGGGGTGCTGCTGTAACAGTCCAGCGCCAGGCCGAAGGGATTGCGCTCCGGGTCGATGTCCAGACGCACCACCTTCAGCGGGTAGCGCACCAGCGCGCGCTTGACCTGTTCGGCGCCGTGATACTCGTCGGCCGTCACGTCCAGCGTGACGATCCAGTCGCGGTCGGACACCACGCGGACGCGCGCCGTCGGGTCGTCGCCGAAGCCGCGACCCGGAATCTCGTAGATGCCCCGCACGCGCTGACGCAGTTCGCCCGTGCTGCGGCGCTGCTCGTAGTCGCGACGCAGGAAGACCTGACAGCCGGGTGTCAGGTAGGCCGACAGTGCGTGAATGTTGCGCGCGTAGTCGTCCTCGCCGTTCGTCGGCCAGCGGTTGAGTTGCTGGAAGACATAGAAGGTGAAGGCGTAGACCGACTCCGGCGGCACTTCCCACCACTTGCGCACGCTGCCCGAACGCAGGTCCGGCGGCACGTGGATGGTCAGATCGCGGGGCGCACTCCACCAGCCGAAGCCCAGCACCAGAGCGACGACGAACAGCGCGCCGGCTCCCAGGCGCAAGGTCTTGATGTGCGCCTGGAGGTGCGTGATCTCGTTCTTGAAGCGGCTCATGGTGCACTCCTGCGCGCCGTCCAGTAGCCCGACCGCGTGATCAGCGACCTGCCGCCCGTGTAGGGCGCGAAGGCGGGATGGCGCAGCGCGATCCACCACTGAAGGTGCCGGTACAGCCAGGTATCGGGACGCCCCCGCTTGTGGCGTCGCAACGCGCCGCCGCCAACGAACACGCCCATGCCGATGGCCGCTACGATCAGGGTCGGCACCATCGCGAGCGTGGACGCCAGCCACGCCAGCGGAATGCCAAGCACCAGGCCGACCGTGGCGGAGAGCCCCACGCAGACCCACAGCTCGTCGGCCGTCAGCCCGCGCACCACCACGGGTTGGCGGTTCAGACGATGCGGCAGGAACGTCACCGTGCCGTCGTGCAGGCTGTCCTGGCTCCCCAACATCGCCCCGACCTCCTTACAGGACGCCGGTGGCTTCGGTGAGCAGCCAGATGCCCACGACCAGCAGGATCGCGCCGATCGCGACCGTCAAACCGAACTGGCCCCAGGTCTTGCGGCCGGTGTGAATCTCCGAATAGGTGCTGTAGGCGTGGTAGCAGACGCCGACGAACATCGAGGCGACCACGAGCAGCGCGACCAGCATCACGATGTCGTAACCGTAATTGCGCAGCGTCTCCATGATGCCGCTGCCGGTGCCCCGCGACGGGTCTTCGATGGTCGGCAGGCCCTGGGCCTGCACGATCGGCGACAGGCTCGCGGAGATCACGGCGACGGCGGGCAGGCCGGCCAGGCGGGCGAAGCGAGTGGAGATGGAACGGAAAGTCATGGTGGTGTCCTCATTGCGTCAAGAGAGAAGGAAAAACGTCAGCACGACGTACATCGCGACGAATCGCACCGCGACGCCGAGGAACTGGCGCTGGGAGATGCTGTTTTCGGCCCAGCCGACATAGGCTGTGCGCAGTGCCCAGACGCCCCACAGCAACAGCACGACGAACACGCCGCCGACCAGGACGACGGAAACATCCGAAGGGCCGAAACCGCTGTTGGCCTGAAAGGCGGTGACCTGATCGCCCGTCATGGCGCGTCCTCCGCCTCTTGGCGGTAATCGCCGATCAGCGTTGTGGGGTCGCGCGGCTGTGCGCGTTGTGGCGTCAGGTAGTTACGGATGCCGCTGCGGACACGCTCGATGTCCTCGCGCAGCCGCGCGTAGTCGAAGTGGTAGCGGGAGGCGTCCTGCTTCGGCAGGCGCTCGCTGTGCTCGGCCAGCCGGTCGAGCATGTCGAGCTGACGCATGAGGACGGCCAGTCGCTCTGGTTCCGTAGCATCACCGGCGAACACCGAGGCTTGGAACGCCAATAGAGGGATAGCCAATAGCGCGGCGATCGGAAGACGCCGGGCAAGTTCGTGGCTGTTGGTATGTCCCATCGTGCCTTTCCCCATGGACGCGGATGGCACGATGCTGCGGCACACGGACTAGCCGCGCCGCAGTAAATAGGAACAACGCTGCTACCGGATTGATCTAGCCCGAGCTGAGTCTACGAAAAAGCGACAGCACGGATGCTCTCTGGCAAGAACCACCTTTCAAGTGTTGCGATGGCATCTGGCGAAAGCTGCTGTGTGAACAGCAGGGCAAGGCGGCGTTTCGGTCTTGAGCAGGCAACATAGAACAAGTTTCGATTTCGCTCGAAGGCCGCCTGCTTCCCGGGTGGGATGGCTGCGCTTCCTGCCAGTTCGAGCATCTCTCCAAAGTTGTACTGGTTCCACCCGCGACCGATGACAACAAGAACATTCTCGAACTCCGCGCCCTTTACTCCGTGTTTGGTTTCAAAGGGAGAGTGCCCATCCAGATAGCTCCGTAGCGTTTTGATTTCTGCGTATCTGACCGCGCGTAGCTTCTCTATCTCCGCCAGTGCGGCCGGCATCTCTTCGCCGCTTGCTCGATCGAACTCGCGTAGTTCCCGCTCACGCTTCTCGATGGCTTCCGGGAGTCTTGGCTTCCGCCGGTTGAGCAGGTGGTCGATGACTTCTCCGACCGTGCCATTTTCGCGAATCGCCAGTAGCTGGCTCATCGCATCGTGCCAGGCTGCCTTATCGGCCTGACTCCGCAATAGCGGCGTGTTACCGCCCAGCGCATCGAACATGGCGCCGAACCTATTCGCGGAGAAGGCATCGCACGCAGGCTCCAACTGGTCTACGAAGAAGGCAATATACGGATGTTCCTTCTTGGCAAAGGAATCGTTGTAACGAAAGACTGATGGCAAGCTGGCATAGCCCTGCTCACTGGCAAGAAGCCTATGCGTCAGCATGAGTACCTTTGTACTTTCCGGGGAAAAATCCCATCCCTCTTGTGTCAACGAGGCCTTCACTCCCTCAAGTGTGTCGTGGCCGACTTCCGAAGGTAAATCTCCTCCCCAATGGGCACCGGTTTGTCGTCCTCCAGTCCAGGCATTTGTATGAAATACGCTGACCTGTCCAATAGCGTCAGGGTCTTCGACAAATTGTTGTAGCTCCGGGCGCATCCGGTTGAGGCAGTCAACAATGGCTTTGACTGATCGGAAGTTGGCTTCCTTGCCAATCTCCTTGACTTGCGGATGCTCAAGTCTTCCGCATCCATTGCCATATATCTTCTGCCAATGGTCGCCAAAGAAGCCGAATAGGGGTGAAGGCGGATTCCCCAAAAACAGCCGCTGAATCGCCTCGACCCAATCCTTATCGGTATCTTGATATTCATCCACAAGAATGATTGGAAACCGATCTGTCACTATATGCCTAAATTTGGCATGCTCCATCAATGAAACAGTGAGGGGCAACACATCATCGTGATGGAGAGACACGCGATCTTCACGAATGGAACGGTGCCCAAAGTTGTACTCGATTACACGGTTACCCAGGCCGCCTCCAGCTTCCGCAATTCTCTCTTGCCATGCCGGCATCGCCTCAACCAAACCACGGAGTTGTTTCTGGAAGCCACTGATCAATGACCAACAGAAGGCATGATTGGTGTCGCAGTACACCATTGGGCTTCTGTCAGTACGGGCGGCAATTTCATCGCGGGCCACATTGGTAAATGTAATGCACGCAATCTGCTTGTTTTTCCTTGGAAATGTGCTTTTGTGGCGCTCGATCAAATAGTGGAGCGCTTTGATGAGAGAGTAGGTCTTCCCAGCGCCTGCTCCAGCTTCTAGCCGGAAGTGCTCTCCGGCATCCAGGCTGCGAAACATGGCATCAAGAGCGCGCTGGCTGGCAACCTCGGCCGGTGACTGCGGATCAGGCATCAGCGGCATCCTCCTCGTTGGCGATCATCGCCTCGGCCGCCAGGGCAAGCGCCGGGTCAGGGATAGCTGGCTCGATGCCAGCCGCTAGCCGGCGTATTCCATCGAGAATGTACTTGGGGGTCGTCCAGGCTTTTTCTTCTATTGCGTACTTCAGCGCAAACTCGGACTTCTTGATCTTACTGGCTTGGCTTCTGGCTCCCGCTTCAAGCTCTTCCCGTGTGGCTCCATTCAAGCCGAATAATGCTCGGTTCGCGAGAATGAAAGCATCTTCAAAGGTGCGACCGCATGGCCCGTTCTCTTTCTCCGCGCACTGATAGGCGATGCAGTTGCCATGCTTTGCCTTTTCGGATTCATCCTTGGTCAAGAGGCCATTGAGGGTGAATGGATTATCATCGGAGAACCAGGCTTTCAGGCAGGCGTTGCTGGAGTAGGTTCCCTTGTGGACCTCGCACGCGCTTCCGCCCGGTTTTTCTACCGAATCTAGATCGGTAAGGATTAGGGTTGGCAACTCAAGAAAGCGCAGGAGCCCGAAGAAAAGATGAGCATATGCTCCACCGACTTCCATAGTGGTTACGTACTGGCTTGATAGCTTTGGCCGATCTGGCTCTGCGGTTTCCAGTTTTTCGATGATCGCGGGGAGCAAGAGTCGCTCGCTCAAACCTTCTACTAGGATCGCTTTGTCGGAAAAAAACAGGTCGCAGCGGGTCAACGTCATATACTGATGCAGAAACTTGGCGGCGGCAAAAACTGAGTGCAACACCTG